>NC_006624.1:1044368-1392491 GCF_000009965.1 Thermococcus kodakarensis KOD1 | reverse complement strand
TCGTTTGTTTGAGCCTTCGGCAAGAAACCTGCGGAGGGCCCGCGAGGCGTTCACGTCCTCCATCGTGGAACTGATCACGCCCATTAGAACTAGCTCAGGAGGAGTTGAGAACATGTCGGACGCTATCATCAGGCCGTTGGGGGGTCGTAGAGGGCAGAGAAGCCCGTACCCCCCGAGAAGCTGTAGTCCGGGCCGTGGAGGTTGAACCTCACCACGTCGGATTCGAGGTAGATAAAGGGGGGATTAAACGTGCGCAGGTGCGTCAAAACCTCAACGTCCCGGTAGCGGGAGTAACTTAGGTTTTTGATTCTCATTACCCAGACTCCCCCTTCCGGGACGGTGACGTTCAACAGGAGTGCGCCTGGTTTGGGTGGATTGGATGGGTCTATGAAAAAGCTCGGCCTGGCAACGGGTGTGCCGTTTTGCATGTACATCCCGTTTTTCAGGTCGAGAGTGAGAACCTCTGAGAGCACGAGCTTGCTAGCGTTCGCGAGGTCGGGCCTTTCAACAACGACATCGTGGAGTTCAAGTGTGACGAGGATTTTGGCGGTGTCGTTGTTCACGGAGAGGATCTCGAAGGTCAGGTAAGAAGTTCCCATCGGCCAGAGTGCGGTGACGTAGTTCTCATCCCTTGAGACGTTCCTCTCCATCGTCCAGGTGAGGTAAGGATAAAGCGCCTCGAAGGAGCGTCCGTTGAGCATGTTGAGCTTGATCATAACGCTGTTTGTCCCGAACCTCGCGTCCTTCGGAACGATAACTGCATAGGTCACGTAGGTTCCGGATTTAAGCCAGGCCGGGGCGGCGGACACAGTGGCCGTCTCCGCGAGAATCAAAAACAAAAGAACGAAAATGATTTTAGCCCGCACGCGGCGTCACCTGGGTTCAACGTTTATAAAAGTGGGGAATCAGTGCAAGTGCCCCACCGGTTTCGCCGTTGTGCCTCTCGTAGGGTATTCTGGTAAAGGATATTTTCGCTCCCGTGTACTCCTGGACGCGGGATCTGTCAACGGTGACGCTGGACCAGTACGCGACGTGTTTCACGGTTGGGGTGTCTACGGTTATCCTCCCGTTGCATATGATCAGCCATCCGGAGACACCTGCCCAGACCCACTCATCTTGGCCCCACTGGGGGGTATCTGTGTCGTGGTCATACATTCTTTGGCATTCTGACGATAGAACGGTGGGCTTTGAGACCCAAGCGGACGCGCCGGCCGCTGAAATCAAACTCACTAGGAGGAGGACCAAACTTAATCTTATGGGTTTTTTCACATGTATCACCTTTCTTGAGGTTTTGACACTTTTTAATAGTATCTAAATTTTATAAAAATTTTTAGTAAACAGTGATGTTTTATCGGGAGAACAGATTCTAAAAATGAGGGTGATAAGTTACCTCTTTCTCCTCAAAAACTCCCCGATGTCGGTGACGTTGAGAATGAACTTATTTCTGCTCCCTGGATTTATTCTGCCTATTCCAAGGATTATCCCGTTTTCGTCGTAAATCACGAGCTTTTTGGTGCCCTGCCAGTCATACTTCCTTACACCTCTCTTAGGCACGTCCTTTCCGGTCGTGAAGAGAAAGCCCGCCTTTGGGCTTAGAACTGCGTAGTTCTTCTGCACATCTACGAAGTAGAAGAACTCTATGTTTGGATAGAACTTCTCGACGAGGTTTTTATCGACCTTTATCGTGCCGACGAAAGTTCCGTAGGCGTAGGGCTTGAGATCCAGGCTCTCTATCTCTCTCCACACCCTCTCATTCACAGCATAAACGTCACGGAACTTGCCCTCAACTACTGCAAAGAAGTGATGTCTAAGCTCGCCATACTTTTCCGCCTCACGGAGGATGAGGTCGTACTCCCATGATGAGGCACGCCGGTAGCGGAGTTCTTCCTGGGTCATCGGGGAAATTTAGGCGGGGTACTTAAAAACGTGAGCGTTCACAGCCTCTCAAGAAGTTCGGCTAAACCGTCCATATCAGTCTCTTCCAGCTCCTTTTCGAACTCTAGCCCGAGCTCCGCTATCTCCTCCGGCGTTATCGTGGTTTCTGGCTCTTCTGCGTTTACTCCCGGACAGCTCTCGTCGTAGTATAGCCAGAGCCTTTCTCCCCTGTATTCAAAGGACTTCTCCCCTTCAACGCCGAGCGGCTTTTTCGACACCATGAATGGATAAATCCTGCAGATAAGGGGTCTGGCCTTATGAATAGTACACTTTCCGGTTTCGGGGTCGTGGAAGACGCAGCCTAAGTCCCACTCCCTAACGGAGAGCACGAAGCGGATTTTTTCGCCTTCAATGGAGAAAGTCACGAAGTCCTGTGGGTCTTTCCCAGTCCTGGCGATCCTTTCGATGTCCTTTAGCGTCAGGTAGACGTGCCTCCCCCTGCAGCAGTCGAGGCAGTAGAGACAGCGGAAGCCAACCGGTTCTGTAAATGGCTTGGGTTTAAAGCGCATGGCTCCCCATTCATGGATGTGCCTTAAAAACTTGTCCTTACCTATTGGATTTAATATTCATCAATATCAACTAATACGTGTCTATTTCAGTCAAAAAATTTATAACTGTAAGTTGTTACTGATTGATGGTGGATAGTATGAACATGATTGAGGCAAGGGGTTTGACGAAGGTTTATGGAGACACCGTCGCCGTTGATGGGCTGAACCTCGCGGTCAAAAAAGGAACGATCTTCGGCTTCCTTGGGCCCAACGGCGCCGGAAAGACGACGACCATACTGATGTTCCTGGGACTAATTCAGCCTACAAAGGGGGAGGCGTACGTCAACGGCATAAATGTTCAGGAGAACCCTGTGGAAGTTAAGAGGATAAGCGGTTACATGCCTGGTGAGGGTAGCTTGTACCCCAACATGAGCGCCCTTGATAATCTGCTTTATTTCGCCAAGTTCTACAGGATGCCCAAATCCGAGGCAGAGAAGCGTGCCAGGGAGCTTCTGGAGCTCGTTGGACTTAAGGATGTCGCGGACAAAAAGGTTGGAAGCTTTTCAACAGGAATGAAGCAGAGACTCCTTCTCGCTCAGGCCCTCATAAATGATCCACTGGTCCTGTTCCTTGACGAACCGACCAACGGACTCGATCCTAGGGGCGTAGTTGAGCTCAGAGACGTTCTCAGGGATCTGAAGAAAGATGGGAAGACGATCCTGTTTTCAAGTCACATCCTCTCTGAAGTAGAGATCATAAGCGATGAGATAGGCATAATCTCCAAGGGGAAGCTCCTGATCAGCGGCAGTCAGGACGAGATAAAGCGCAAGTTCATTGAGGGAAGGTACATGATAGTCGCCGAGACAGTGGAGCCGATTGACGTTGGCTCGCTTGATCTCGACGCAGCGGACCTTAGGCTCGAGGGTCAGAACCGCCTTGTGGTTTATTCTGAGAGGGACATCAGGGTTGAGCTCCTCAGGATGTTGGAGAGCGCCGGGTACACGGTTCTCGACGTTCACCTCCAGGAACCCACCCTGGAGGATGTGTTCATGGAGCTTGTTTATGGGGGGAAGAATCTATGATCGGTGCTATTGCTGAAAAAGAGTTTAGAGATAATCTAACGAGTAAAAGGTTCTTTGTAGTGTTCGGTTTCCTTCTTGCAGTAGTCGTACTGTCCCTGATCCTGGTTAAACTGGACCTGTACGGAATGTACATGCCGGGCGGGGATGATGAAGCTCCCAAGGTGTACCACGTCCTCTGGGGCGTCAACTACCTTATCGGCTCCGTTGGAGGGATCTTTGCCCTAGCCCTCGGCTTCGACGCCGTGACGAAGGAGAAGGAGAACAGAACCATGAACGTTCTGATGGGGCATCCCGTCTTCAGAGACCAGGTGATACTGGGGAAGATACTTGGGGGGGCTATAACGCTGGCGGTCTCCGTCCTCATAACTGCCCTCATAATGACCGGGCTTCTCCTGTGGATAGGCGTTACTATCGACAGCTACGCTAGGATGGTGATGTACTTCCTCGTAATGTACCTCTACTTCATGGTCTTTTTCACAATGGGGGTGGCGTTTTCGGCCCACTCCAGCTCAAGTGGCAGCGCCCTCATGTACGCCTTAGTGGCCTTTTTAATTCTCACCACTTTAACCCTCCCCGTGGCGGAGCTCGTTGCCTACGGCGTCGCCGGTCCAAGGCCGCAGGAGCCTGAGGAGCTGAGGGCTTACTACGAGGAAATGGAGCGCATATTCAGCAGTGAAAATGTGACCCCCGAAGACATGGCAAAGATGGAGGATATTCAGAAAAAGATGGAGGTACTGCAGGAGGAGTACAGCCAAAAAATTGAGGAGTGGAGCAAAAAGTACTGGAAAACTATAGAGTACGTTCAGATAATATCGCCTGAATATGACTTCGACCAGGTGTCTGAGTACGTTCTCAACCCAGAGAAGGGCTCTGAGGATTGGTTCGTTTATTACGATAGAGACTTTGATGAAGAGGAGCCCCCGAGCTACAGCCTCTCAGAGAGCCTGTCCTTCGTCAAGAAGGAGCTCGGAATGATGGTGGCATACCTCGTGCTCTGGACGGTTATTGCATACCTGGGCTTCGTGAGGGCTGAGATCAGGTGATCGCCATGAGGCGCATCTTTATCGTCTTTTTTGCAGTGTTGCTTGCCACTTCGGCTCTGGCCTCGGCAGAGACCTTTACCATTGTCCTGCATACTGGCCAGAGTATATCCGTGAACGGGGTTACGGTTCGGTTCCTAGACTTTTCAGAGGACGGGCGGGTGGCAGTACAGGTCAAGGGGACTACTCACGTGCTTTCCTATGGAGACACCATCGAGGTAGTGAAGGGGATAAACCTGACAGTGGGTAGCTTGAGCTTTTCTGAGAGTTCAGTGCTGCTTGTCCTCTATGGGGAAAACATCAGCATGGGGGAGCAACCATCCAACATCCAGCTTGAGAGCAGGTTTCCCAGCAAGATTACTCAGCCAGGGGAGGATGTCGTGTTTACCGTTCGGGTACGGAACCTCGGCCAGGAAGGGTTCGTTCCGGTGGTCGTAACAGCTCCGAGGGGGTGGGATGCGAAAGTTCTGGCCGGCAACTCGGAAGTTGATGGGGTGTACCTCAAGAGCGGCGAGACCGCTGAGGTCTCGGTTGTTTTGAGGCCTCCCTCCCGTCCTGGGAAGTACCCTGTTGTCCTCCAAGCGGGGGACTCCGAGCTGACTCTGTGGGTTACTGTAGTTGGTGGGGGTGTTGAGATAACCTGTCTTTACCCCGTTAAGGAAGTTGAAGCGGGCAGGAACGTCTCGTTTTCGCTCGTTCTTTCTTCGAAGGTACCCGTCACGGTGCCCCTCAACGTTACCCTCCCTTCTGGATGGGAGGGGAAGTTCCTGGCCGGGGGTGACTTCGTTAGGGGAGTTTACCTCTCTGGAGAAAGCACCGTTGAGCTCCTCGTCAGCGTGCCTAGCAACGCTTCGGTTGGCTGGTATCCCATTGAGGTAGGCGCCGGAGACGCGCGGACTACCCTATCAGTCTACGTATCAAAAAGCCATGCTGGGGAGAATGGAACAGTGACCGTTAAGGTACTCGATCCCGAGTCGGGAAACTACATCCCGGGGGCCTCTGTTCAGCTCCTTCGTGATGGCGAAACCGTTGTCTCTGCCAGAACGCTCTCCGATGGAACCGCCGTTATTGAAGCCCCCGAAGGGGAATACACTCTGATCGTCACGAAGGATGCGTACAATACGGTAAGGCGGACGATCAGGGTAACCGCGGGTTCTGAGGTTGAAGTGAAAGTCTCGCTGAAAAAGCTCCCCTACTACTTTACCGCCGATGCACTTAGCCCAACCAAGAGCGGAGTTCTGGGTGATGTGTTCGTTTACGAGGTTGTTTTGAAGAACCTGGGGGAAAACGACGATACATACACGTTCGATTTGAAAGCTCCTGAGGGATGGGGGGCACTTGTGACCGACGACCCGAGTTCGAGAAGGGGCATGGGAAGCGTGTACGTCGAGAGCGGCTCGGATACTCGGCTGTACGTTGTTTTGATCCCACCCGACACCGCCGAAATCGGGGACTACCACGCGGCGCTCAAAATCACCTCCCTGGGAAGCGGCGAGGAGAAAATCTTAAACTTCACGGCCTCCCTCTCGGGCAGCTATGGAATAGCACTATCCCCTGGCAAGTACAGTCTGAAAATAGAAGCTGGAAAGAGTGCCGAGCTCCATGTTAGGGTCTACAACACTGGAACGAGTCCACTCACCAATGTTAAACTCAATGTTGAGCTACCAGAGGACTGGAAAACAAAGGCCCAAATCACCCCTGAGAGGATGTCAGAGCTAGGGAGGGACGAAGTGGCCGAGTTCACAGTAAAGTTTACAGTCCCCGCAAACGTTGATTCTGGGGACTACGTTGTCAAGATTTCAGCAGTCAGTGACCAGGACAAGTCAGAGGAGAAGATCAGAGTCACTGTTACGAAGGGTGGCGGCTCGGAATACATCGGTATAGCGGTAATTCTTGGTGCTCTGGTGCTCCTGGGAATCCTTCTACGGAAGTACGGCCGCCGCTAATTGTGGCGGCTTTTGGTTTCATCTTTTTTGAGACATAATCCGAGGCAGATTTCCATCGAGACTATTGCTATTTTGATAACACAAATACAGAAAAATTTTTAAACCAATAAATTAACCTTTGGTGAGAATAATCTGGAGGTGGTCAGATGAAGTACGGAGAAGTCGGGAAGAACTGGGTCTGGATGCTCGGACTTGGACTGATATTCATAACCCTTGGAGTTGCCGGGCTGATGGTTCTGCCCCTGCTCAGCATAACCAGTGTAACTCTCTTTGGAGCGTTCATGGTCGTCGGTGGAGTTCTCCAGATGGTTCAGGGTATCACAAAGGCTAGGGAGTGGAAGAGCAGAACCTTACACATCGTAATGGGACTCATCTATGTCCTCGGTGGAATCTTCGCAATGATAAACCCCGTCCTCGCGACTGCAATATACACGCTTATCCTCGGCCTGTCTCTGATGTTCATAGGCTTTCTCAGGATTGCCGTTGCCTTCCAGAACAAGGACGTCTCCCAGTGGGCACTCATGGTGCTCTCTGGAGTTCTGACTGTCTTTCTGGGCCTGCTGATAGTCCTCCAGTGGCCGTGGTCCAGCCTCTGGGCGGTTGGCCTGTTCATATCCATAGACCTTATAATGGCCGGTGCCAACTACATAGCGATAGCCCTCGCTGCCAAGGTCGAGCATGAGGCGGAGGCAAAAGCTGCAGGCGGGTGATGTGGAAAGTGTTTGCCCTGCTTTCCTTTATTCTCGTGGTTGTGCTCTCTGTAATAATCGTCAGGATAGGCGCAATAGCCCTCGAGCTGACGGGCCTATCCAGGGATGTGGCAGCTTTTCAGGCACAGTCTGCCTATTCTGGCACGGGGTTCACAACGAGTGAAAGCGAATACGTGGTCTCCCATCCTGTCAGGAGAAAGATTATCAGGCTTCTGATATTCCTTGGGAGCGCTGGAATAACCTCGGCAATAGCGACGCTCGTCCTTACTTTCGTTGGAAAGAGCAGAGGGGAAGCCCTGAATTCCCTTGTAATACTCGTTGTTAGTCTTGTCTTCCTATACGTCTTCTTCACCTCAAAGAGGGTCGAGAGGTGGATGAGGAGGGTCATAAAGAGGTTCCTTGAAAAGAGGTTTCCAGAGCTCAAAGTTTACGACTACAACCAGCTTCTTGGACTCTCGAGGGGGTATTCGATCTCAAGGATACAGGTTAAGAGAAACAGCTGGCTGGCGAACAAGACGCTGAGAGAGCTTGAACTGGACAAAGAGGGAGTTTTAGTGCTTGGAATATTTAGGAAGACCCCCGAGGGCGAGAAGTACTTGGGGGCACCGCGAGGCGACACTCAAGTTCTTCCAGGAGACATTTTGATCTGCTACGGTCCCGAAGAGGCACTCTTAAATCTGTCAAAGCGCGTCAGGGGTATAAAGGGCGATAAAGAGCACGAAGAGGCCGTTAAAAAAGCAGAACTTAAAAGAATGGAAGAGGAGATGCTCTCCGGTAGTTAGGTGTTCAGGTGTGCGTCGAACTCTTTGCTCTTTTTGTACTCAGCATAGTCCTTGTCGAGTCTCTTCGCCACGTACGGTCCGTTCTTCCTGTAGCCGAACTTCCTGTAGTACTCTCTGACACCGACGCCGCTGATGACGAGCATCTTCTTGACCTCGAACTCCTCGCGAGCAATCCTCTCGGCCTCTGCTAGAAGCTCCCTGCCATACCCGCGGTGCTGCCACTCGTACTTCGGCTTTCCACCTATGGGCACGAGCGGGCCGTATACGTGTAGTTCCCTCACTATGGCAGACGGACAGCAGTTTATCTCCTTCCTGTGAGCCTTCTCGCTCGGGATTCTGAGGCGGATAAAGCCTATCAGTATGTCGTTCTTCACGTCTTCGAAACTCAGGAATATCTCCCTTCCCCCAGCGGCGTCGTAGTCCTCGCGGAGGAGTTTTATGTGTTCAACCTCGGGCTGGACTCCGAACTTCTGCATCATGTGGCCGACTTCCCTAAAGCGGATCTCCCTCGGCCGTATTCCCCTCTTTATCAGTTCGTTGAAGACGAGCTGGCCGAGGTTTGAGTGCTTAACCCCCGCAACGATGAGCTTAGCCGGTATGTCTCTCTGGATTCTCATAACCCTAACCCACTTCGGGAAGAGCTTGTAGGCCTCAACGAGGAGCTCAACGGCCTCCTCCGTCGTGTAGGGCCTGTACTTGCCAGCCTTGTACCATGCGTAAAGAGGAGCATCTGCGGTAACGAGGGTTGGATAGATCTTCAGCATGTCCGGGCGGAAGCGGGGATCTTCGAATATCTTCCTGAAGGTGTACAGATCCCTCTCAAAGTTACTCCCCGGCAGGCCGGGCATTATGTGGTAGTTTATCTTCAAGCCGGCATCGCGAAGCAACTGGGTGGCCTTTATTATCTCCTCAACGCCGTGACCCCTCTTAGTCCTCTCGTGGATGAAGTTGAATACCGTCTGAACTCCGAGCTCGACCCTTGTCGTTCCCAGTTTGAGCATCCTGTCTATCTGCCTCTCGAAGGCCCAGTCGGGACGGGTCTCTATAGTGAGGCCGACCATCCTGACCTTGGCCTTCTCGTTCTTCCTCTGCTCGTCTTCGAGGTAGTAGTAGGGCTTCCTGTGGGTCAGCTCCCAGGCCCTCTTGAACTCGGGGTCTTCCTCGAAAACAGACTTGTCGCCCTTAACTATGAGCCTCACGAGCTTCTCCTCAAGGTTCTCTATGTCCTTGAAGTACGGAAAGTCGTTCATGGCCTTGAAGGCGCACTTAACGTACCATTCCTGATAGTCGAGGTCAACGGCCGGAAAAGTTCCGCCCTGGATTATGACTTCCACCTTGTCAACGTCATGGCCGATGTCGGTGAGCTGTTTTAGCCTGCGCATCATGATGATGTATGGATGGTAAGCGCTCTGGACCGCCCTCAGTGCTGAAGGCTCCTTTCCGGTGTAGCTCTGCGGCGAACCAACTGAGGGCCCGCCCGGGCAGTAGATGCACCTGCCGTGCGGGCAGGGGAAGGGCTTTGTCATCATGGCCACAACGGCAACTCCGCTGATGGTTCTCGTCGGCTTCCTCTTGAGGAGTTCCCTAAATCTGTCGCGCTCCTCCTCTGGAATGGCCTTCAGGATGTCTGAGTTGCCTGGAATCTTTGAAAGGTGATACTTCCGCGACACGATGATCTTGTAGCGGTTGAGCTCGTCCCTATCCTTTATCTCACCCGCTAACACGGCTCTCGCTATCTCCTCAACTGCCCTCCTGAATTTCTCACCGTCTCTCATCTCGCCCATACCAACACCTCTCGGCACTACTTGAGGGGCGGTTTTAAAAGGGTTTGGAGACAGAATTGAGGAAAAGTTTATATTCAGTTAGTGAATAATTCAGTTGGTGAATATAATGCGGTTTATCGACCGCGAGAGGGAGCTTGAGGTCTTGCGTAAAGCGAGGGAAAGGAGCAGAAAAAAGCTCTACACCCTAGCCATTTACGGTCTGAGAAGGGTTGGCAAAACGCGGCTCTTGAGAGAATTCTTAGGGGAGAAAGACATTTATTTCTTCGTTAATCGGGAGAAGGGAAGCACAGGGTTGCTCAGGGAATACGAAAACATCCTCCGGGAAAAGGGCGTGATAACGAAGAGGGAGAGAATAGAAAGCTGGGACGATTTTTTTGAGGTTCTCTTTGAGAGGTTTGAAGGAGTGGTCGCCTTCGACGAGTTCCAGGACTTCAGGTTTGTAGAGCCCTCGGTTTACCCTACCCTTCAGAGGCTCATCGATGAGAACGAGGAGAGGAAAAACCTCCTCTTGATCTTTACAGGTTCAACTATCGGGATGATCGAAAAGCTGTTCAGGGATTCAAAGGAGCCCCTGTACGGGAGAATAAAGCGTGAGATTCACCTTAAGCCGCTGGACATCCGTGGGAGCTACGAAATGGCGAGAGAACTCGATATTGTAAAGCTGGACGATTTCTTTAAGGTTCACTCGGTGTTCGGGGGCTTTCCGCGCTACTGGGTGGCCATCGAGGATGAAGGTCTGGAAGGGAGAAGCGCAGAGGAAATCCTGAGGGAGCTGTTTTTCGAGGAATACGCCCCTCTCGCCGAAGAAGTGCCCAAGATGCTCTCCCTTGAGTTCGGAAAGAGATCTGGGGTTTACTATGATATCTTGGAGGCCATAGCCAACGGGGCCACCTCGATAAGCGGAATAGCCGGCTATCTCAACAGGGACGAAACTTCTCTGACTAGACAGCTCAGGGAGCTCGTTTACTATTTCAGACTTGTTGACTACGACAGGGCAGTTCTTGGGAAAAGGAGCATCCTCCACATAAGCCACCCGCTGATAGCTTTCTGGTTCAGGTTCGTTCAGCCAAAGCTGAGCATGTACGAGTTCGAGAGAAGGAAAGTGTGGGAAGAAGTGAAAAAGGGGCTGGGCGATTACATGGGCAAGAGGTTTGACTTCGCCTGCAGGGAGCTGGTTCTCCTTGAGGAACTGCCCTTCAGGCCAGCGACCATCGGAAGACACTGGGGATATTACAGGGAAGACGGAGTTAAGAAGGTGTACGAAATAGACGTTGTCGCCCTTGACGAGACCGGAAAGCGCGCAATATTCGGAGAGTGCAAATGGAGAAACCGTGCCCAGAATGGGAAGAAACTCGTGGAAGAACTCAGAAAGAATGTAGAGCTGACTGGCTGGAAGGGGGAAGCCCACTATCTCCTGATTGGTAAGAGTTTCAAGCACGTCCCTGAGGGGGTTAAGGTTATAGATGAGGACAGGATTAGAGAACTCCTGGAGGGATCAGAATGAACCGCGATGAACTCGTCTCTTTCCTCGACGAGTACCTAAACATATCTGCCTACCCAGACAAGTCGAGCAACGGCCTTCAGGTTGAGGGGAATGAAGAAGTTGAGAGGGTAGCGTTCACCGTTGACACTACACTCAGAACCATAGAACGCGCCGCTAAAGCCGGGGCTGACATGATGGTAGTCCACCACGGCATGATCTGGGGCGGGTTAGAGTACGTAACGGGGGTGCACTACAGGCGTCTGAAAGCTCTCATAGAGAACGGTCTGAACCTCTACGTTGCCCATCTTCCCCTCGATGCCCACCCAGAGGTGGGGAACAACGTGGAACTGCTCAGACTCCTTGGCCTGGAGCCGAAGGGGCCCTTTGGCGAGTATAGGGGGCTGACCATAGGCTTCTGGGGCGAGTTTGAGGAGCCTCAGCCCATAGAGAAGATCGCGCAGATAGTCGCGGAGAAGCTCGACACGACGGTTAGGGCCTACGAGTTCGGGAAGAGGGAGATAAAGACCGTTGGAGCAATCAGCGGGGCGGGGGCGTTTGCCCTTGAAGAGGCCTGGAGAAAGGGAATCGACCTGCTCATAACAGGGGAGTTTGGGCACGCGGACTACCTAACGGCCGTTGACCTGCCGCAGAGCGTTCTCGTTGCCGGCCACTACAAAACGGAGACCCTTGGCGTTAAGGCCCTGATGCCAGTCCTCGGGAAGAAGTTCGGGCTGGATGTATTTTTCATCGACGAGCCGACCGGCCTTTGATTTTTGATTTTCTTCATCATGGCGCGTAACAACCTACACAAAAGGGTTAATAACGGAATGGGCGTAACCTATTTGGAGGGACCACTATGAACAAAGCTCTCGTCATCATGGCAGTCATCACAATAGCGCTGGTGGTTTATGCCTTTGAAACCGCCCAGCTTCCACCGGCCAGTATAGAGTACACGGAGGTCTTTTACGTGGATAACCAGAGCGTTACATTTGTTACCCAGGACGGCTTTGGGCTGTTCACAATGAAGGTTAGCCCGCACGTGGACAACTTCGAGCTTAAGATTGAGTTCCCGGAGGGCACCACTTACCTCGTCCGCTATGGTTCCGAGCAGTTTAAGGGAGAGACAACGTTCAAGGTTAAGGTTCACAAGGGAGACGCTCCTCAGGAAGTTTACGTTCATTTTCAGCTTCCGGAGGATCTCACCAAGAAAGTGATCTACGAAGGGGCAACTCCAGAAATCAAAATAACTGGCGATAAACTCCCATTCTGGCACAGTGAAGATGTCATCTACATTAAGTACCGCAAGGAAGAGAAGAGCTGAAGGACTTCTTTCTCCTTTATTAATTTGAGTTTTATCCCAATCTCTTCTGCGTACCCCTCAATCCAGCCGGGCTTTTGGGGCATTGAAGTTACCACCCACAGCTCTGGGAAACCCGCCCTCTGTGCCTTAACGACGTCGTAGAGGAGTCTTTGGGGAAACCACTTGAAGGAAGCTTCAAGCTCGATGGCGAGAATTTTCTCATCTCCGTTGAGAATTGCAACGTCTATTCTCGTGCCGTCTGGAGTTCTGTATTCGGGAACGGCCTGAAGACCAAGCTTTTCTGAAAGCTCTACAATCTGGCGGGTCAGAGTTTTGACCTTAATTTTTGGCACCCCTCCTTTTTTCTACCCTTCCTTCAAAATCTTTGCGATAGCTCGAACAAAAATTTTGGGAGAAAGAGGCTCCCCGAGCTTTTAGAAAGGCACGGGCTTTCAGGAAAGGCCCTGATGGTCACGGGGAGGAGCAGCACTAAGAAAACTGGCCTCCTCTACAGGGTTCAGGAGCTTCTCAAGAAGGCGGGCGTTGAGAGCATCGTCTTCGACAGAGTCATTCCGAATCCGATTTCAACCCACGTGGATGAAGCCGCTGAGCTCGCGAGGAGGGAGAATGTGGACTTCGTCGTGGGGCTCGGCGGCGGAAGCGCGATAGACAGCGCCAAGGCAATAGCCATGACCGCCAAGAGCGGGGGCAAGTACTGGGACTACGTTCCGGCCGTCGGCGGAGGAAAAAAGCCGAGCGGGGCGCTGCCGATAGTGGCGATCCCCACAACCCACGGGACTGGCACAGAGGCAGACCCCTACGCGGTCATAACCAACCCTGAAACGAAGGAGAAGCAGGGGATAGGGTACGATGTCCTCTTTCCGAAGTTTTCAATAGTCGACCCTGAGGTCATGGTAACCCTGCCACAGAACCAGACCGTCTACACATCGATGGACGCTTTCTACCACTCCATCGAAGCTTTCCTCAACGTCAGGGCCCAGCCATACTCCGACGTCCTGGCCCTCGACTCGATGAGACGAGTTGTTACCTACCTCCCGATAGCCTACGAAAACCTCCAAGACCTGGAAGCAAGAACCCAGCTCGCCTGGGCGAGCACCGAGGCGGGGATAACCGAGACCCTAACGGGAGTTATAGCGAACCACGCTCTCGAACACGGGCTCAGCGGGTTCTACCCCGAAGTGCCCCACGGGTTGGGACTGTGCATCCTGGGGCCATACCTGTTCGAGTACATCCTCGATCACGCCTACGAGCGCCTTGCAATCGTTGGCAGGGAGGTTTTCGGGGTCTACGAGAGCAACGACAGAAAGGCTGCAGAGCTCGCGGTCAAGAAGCTCCGCGACTTCCAGAGTCTCTTTGGAGTCAACAAGAAGCTCAGGGAGCTCGGCGTGAAGGAGGAGGACATTCCGAAGATGGCGGAAACGGCCTACAGGATGATGAAGGGTGTTATAGACGTCACGCCGGGGAATCTGAGCGTTGAGGATCTTGAGGAGATTTACAGGAGGGCATACTGAGTTCAGAATTTGGGGGTACAGACCTTCCCATTTTGACTTTTGAAAAAGCAAAGAAACGTTGGGGAATTCATGCCCCTGTCCGGGTGTTCTCAGGCTTTATGGCGTACGTTGCAACAACGGCCACGATGGCAGTCACTATGAACGTCATCAGCCTCGCTGAGACCTTTGCATCGAGACCCGAGCTGACCCAGAATACCGTGAAGAGCAGTCCTGCGATTATCGTCGGTGGGACCGCCTTTCCGTGGAACTTCTTCCAGAAGAGAGTCAGGATCACTATGACCGAGAACGTGTCCCCGATTCCTGCCCAGGTGTAGCCGACTATTGTGTAGATTAGGTCCGACGGAACAATGAAGGCCATTATGAGGGCTATTATTCCGAGTGCGATGGTTGTGATTCTGGAGATCGTCAGGCCCCTGCGTGGATCCATGTCTTTGGCGAGCACAAATGGCCTGAGGAAATTCTCGGAGAGCTCCGTTGACGCGAGGATGAGGAGAGAGTCCGCAGTGGAGAGCATGGCCGCTACAGCGCCTGTTATGAAGACCGCCGCCAAGGCAGGCGGGAAGAGCTTGAGCATTACCTCCGGCATAACCTGCTCCTGATCCGCGAGTCCGCTCGGCCCAAAGATCGCTATGCCGATCCAGCCGATTAGAAGGGCACCTATGTAGGCTATTATCGTCCATGCAACGCCGACGTTTCTGGCCAGCTTGGCGTTTTCCTCATCCTTTATTGCCATGAATCTTATGCTGAGCTGTGGCATTCCGCCGAGGTATCCAAAGAACCAGGAGAACTCGGCTATCACGAATATGATTGCCGCACTCCCGGCGAGTCCCCCGAGTATCGTTGAGTATTCTGGTCCGGAAGCTTTGAGCGCCTCAGTAACCGAGTGAGCAAAGACATCATGGTGCGTGGAGATGTAGTGGATTCCAACTATTGGGGCGATGATGAGCGTGACTATCATGACGATTGCCTGGATTGTGTCCGTGTACGCAACGCTCTTCAGGCCTCCCGCTACCGTGTACGGGAGTATTATCATCGCTGTGATGATCATTCCAATCTTGGGGTCAATGTCGAAGAGGGCATTTAGGGTCTTTCCGCCGCCTATGAACTGTGCACCGACGTAGAAGAAAAAGAAGAACGCTATCGTCAGACTGCCGAGAATCCTTATCCACTTTTCAGCGTCGGGATGTCTCTTCGCTATGTAGTCCACGAAAGTCGATGCGTCGTATTTTTCGGCCTCCCTTCTCAGTCTGGGAGCGAAGATTACCCAAGCGACGACGATTCCGAGGACACAGCCTATAGCTGGCCAGATTGCCGCCAGGCCCGCCGCGAACGCAAACCCTGGTAGTCCAAGAAGAGCCCATGCAGATTCTCCAGTGGCGCGCTCTGACAGTGCGGCGACCCATCCGGGCAACTGTCGGCCGGCTATGGCGAAGTCTTTACTGCTCTTGGTCTTCCTGCCCTGGTAGATACCGACGCTTATCAAAAACAAAAGATACCCAACCAGAACAATCAACATTTGAGTCTGGGCTTCCATTGTGCACCCTCCCATTTCAACGTACCAATATGCACTCTATTGTACTTTATTGTTTTTATAATGCTTTTTGCAACTTGTGGTGTTAAACTATACGTTAAGGTATGACAATTCACTCAGTTGTATTCATGAATCATTAAATTTGGAATGTAAATCACACAGGCATACAGAAACTTTGGGTAGGCTGTAGGGGGTTGACTTCCCGCCCTTAAGGACAAGCTCTCAAAAGAAAAAGGCAAGAATGGAGAAATTTTGGGGCATAGAAAAATAAAAGTCATCCAAGCATCTTCTTGACCTCTTCAATCGCTTCCTCGGCCTTGAGCGGGTTCTTTATCCTGCCCTGAGCGAGCTCCTTCCTTCCGCCTCCACCACCGCCGGCGACGCTCGTTATCACCTTCGCCAGCTCTCCGGCCTTGAGGTCGAGGCCGTCTCCGACAGCAACCACGAAGTGACCTTCCCTGCTTATCAGCACGACGACGCGGTTCTCCTTCCTGAGCCTGTTGGCAGCCTCCCTGAGGTCGTCTATTGTTCCTTCAACTACAGCTCCGATGAACTCTACGTTACCCACTTTCTCGACCTTCTCCTGGAGTTCGTAGACGAGGAGCTTTGCAAGCTCTTTCCTGAGCTTCTCGACTTCCTTCCTGGCCTCCTTCCACTCGTTAAAGAACCTCTCGGCAGTTTCTGGCACCTTCTCGGGCGGGACGCGGAATATCTCTGCCGTCCTCTTGAGGAGCCTCTCGGTTTCCTGCATCCAGTTGATAGCGGCTTCTCCAGCCGCGAATATGATGCGCTCCACACCGTCCTGTATCCTCTCGGTTCTGAGTATCTTGATCGGACCTATTAGGCCGGTGTTCGGCAGGTGGGTTCCACCACAGGCCTGGACGTCCCAGTCCTCTATCTTGAGAACCCTGATGACCCTTCCCGGGACGACACCGCCCTGGTAGAGTCTGAAACCGTACTTCATCTCCGCCTCGGTCCTCGGGAGCCACTCCCAGGTGACCTTCCTGTTCTCCATGACGACCCTGTTGGCGAGCCTCTCAATCTCTCTCAGCTCCTCTTCGGTGATGCGCTTGTAGTGGGAGATATCGAGCCTGGCCCAATCGGTGTGGAGCTGTGAGCCAGCCTGCCAGACGTGCTTTCCTAATACGCGAACGAGCGCTCCCATAAGGACGTGGGTTCCAGTGTGGTGGCGCATATGCTGTATTCTCCTGTCCCAGTCGAGCCTCCCGTGGACGGTGACACCTTCCTTGAAGAGCTCCGGCTTCTCAACCTTATGGAGAATGACCTTTCCGACCTTCTGGACGTTCGTGACCTTAACTTTCTCACCGTTCACTTCCAAAACGCCTGTGTCGTAGGGCTGACCGCCGCCCTCCGGGTAGAAGGCAGTCTGGTCGAGGACAACCCAGTCGGCTATGACCTTCAGGACTCTCGCGTCGAATTCCTTCATGAACGGGTCTTCGTAGTAGAGCGTCCTCGTGTCTGGTAAGTCCTTGACCAGCTCGAAGTCTACGACATATTCCGCCGCCTCTTTCTTCTCGGCCTGCTTTTCGGCTTCCTTCGCCACCAGGGTGTAGAAATTGTCCGGGATGTTAACCTTTATGCCCTCCTTCTCCGCGACCTCCGCAACTATCTCCGGCGTTAATCCGTGGCTCTCGTAGAACAGTATGAGCTTCTCCAGCGGGAGCTCGTTGATGCCCTTCTTCTTGAGCTTGGCTATCTCCCTCTTCACGAGGTCGCTTCCGCGCCTGAGAGTCTCGGCGTAGCGCTTCTCCTCGACGTTGATTATATCGAGGATTACATCCTCCATCTCCTTGAACTCGGGGAAAGTCGGAGAGAGCTCCTTGATGTGCATGGCGACTATCTCAGCGAGCGGAATCTCAAGGCCGAGCTCGCGGAGGTGCCTTATGCTCTTCCTTATCAGCAGGCGCGCCAGGTAACCCGCTTTCACGTTGGACGGGATAACTCCGTCGGCGAGCATAAAGGTTAGGGCTTTTGTGTGGTCGGCTATCGCATAGATCAGCTCGTAGGGTCTAACGGCCTTCTCAAGCTCCTCGACGCTTATGCCGACGCGCTTGGCAACCTGCTCTCTCAGATAGCGCAGGTCGCCCATGTCCTCGATGTCGAACATCCCAGCCAACCTGGAGTTCTCCATCAGGATGCGCTCGTCTATCTTCTCAACTCCAGCCATCTTCTTGAGCGGCTCAATGACGTAGCCGAGAACCGCGTCGTAGGCCGTTGGGGTTCCGTGGCTCATCCAGACGAGCCTCTCAAGGCCATAGCCTGTGTCAACTACGCGCGTCTCCATCGGGACGTAGTAGTCTCCCTTTATCTCAACGACCTGGCTCGGGTCAGCATCGGCCGGGGCCTTCTTGTACTGCATGAAGACGAGCGTAGCCACCTCAAGGCCGCGGTAGAGAACCTCGAATGCCGGCCCGGCGTTTCCGCCACCCGCCCAGGGGTTCTCCTTGAAAGTTATGTCCTCTGGCTTCATCTTCAACTCCTTGGTGAAGAATTCGAAGGCTAGCTCGACAGTCTCGTCCATCCAGTATATCGGCTTGCCGGGGTAGTTGAAGGCGTGGTGGGCCATCATCTCGAATATCGTGAAGTGCCTTCCGGTTATTCCGACGTTGTCAATGTCAGTAAAGCGAATCGAGGGCTGGCTTATTGTGAGCGGGTTTGCGGGGGGATCAGCTTCGCCGCTTATGACCCAGGGCTGGAAGTCCATGATTGAAGCCCCGACGAGGAGCACATCGTCCCTCCAGCGCGGAAGGACGGGGTAGCGCTTGACCCTGCCGTGGGGATAGCTCTCGTGCTTTTCGAAGAAGCTCAGGAACTTCTCGCGCATCTCGTCGAGTGTGTACTTCTTCGGGATTCCGGGCTTTCCTATGAACTGGTACTCGTCACACGGCGGGTCTCCGCAGGTCTCCCTGTCCGGGTCGAGCGTCCAGAAGTACTTACCGCACTTGGGGCACTTCTTCCTTATCCATCCCTCTTCCTTGAACATTCGAGTTGTCATGTCCATGCTCATAAGCATCACCCGTTCATTTAGCTGAACCTAAAAAAGAGGGGGAGTTAATTAAGGTTTCCGTTCCGGCTGGCTGAAACTTGAGGTGCATAGGAAGAAAGAACAGGCGAGGTATAGAAGGATAAAAACAGAAAACAATGCCACATTGGCCTGCTTCTTGATTATCCAGTGCTGGTTGTGCAGAGGCCTGTTCTCGGGTCGCAGAACCCGGGTGATTTTCCATTCGTCACTGTAACCAGGAACATTGGCACTTTCACCTTATTGTAGTCCTCGGCAACGTCCAGTTTTTGATAGTACCTTAAGGCATAGCAGTCCTCCCGCGGAGTCGCCTGCAGGCGGTAAATCAGCATTGACCTTTGGTTTGCTGTTTTGTGGAATCCGATGGTTAGTGATATGCTGTTTAGGATTCTGCGGACTTGCGGGTATTTCTTCAGTACTCCCTCTTTTTCCAGGGCCTTAACCGCGGCCGGCCCTATCGGTATTGAAAAGCTAGACTCACTCGAAAGGTGCCAGCTTTCGTTGAGCCACTCGTCAATTATGAGCCCCCTACCGTCCCCTTGATTTATCAATATCCTCTCTGAATCTGCAGAGCCAGGAATCTCTAGATAGTGCGGTTCTCTGGTTATGCTTGGAGTGTAGAACGTTGATCCCGGCTTGGACTCAACATACTTTTGACTGCCGTCCGGGGTTTCGTAGATTTTGTAGCTGCCCGTGGTGAGTATTTCGAGTGGGTAAGTGAGGATTAATGGCATTTCAGTATATTTACCAGTATAACGGTCATAGGCGAGAACACCATATACGGTAACCACATACTTGACGTCCAGATTCACATAACGAGACCACATAGAGCTTTGAGGATTGACTTCGCGGGGGGTGGTGTACTCCAGCTTCAGGCCCTTTCCTTTGAAGCTCTCCCCGAATTTTGTCGTGGTGAGTGTTACTGGTCCGACGTCGATGCCAGCGGTCCAGTGCGAGTACGTGGCTTCGCTTAGGAATAGCCTCATATCGAAGTCTATGTCTTTTAGGACGTGGTTGTCTATTCTGAGTCCGAGGAAGGATATTTTTTCTGTTACAGTTTTTGAGGTGATCACTCTAATCCAGTTTCTTTCGGGGTTTTTTGGGATGCAGTAGCGGTATCCTTCGGGGATGTAATCCTTGGGACAGGAGTGGGCTGATGCAGTGGTAATTTTTGAGATCTCCGGGATTTCTAGTTCTTTGAGTTTTACTTTGCTTCCTTTGAGGCTTGCTATTCCCAATCCTTTATCGTTCACGAATATCACTATCGGGGTTGGCATGGCTTTTAGCGTGTTTTCTCTGTTAGCGTACTCTTTTAGCCACGCGTTTCTGGGAACCTTGACAAAAGTTGGGAAGATTCCGATTTTTCCGGTTTTTAGGAGTTTTATTGTCCCGTCTGGCATTGGGTAGAAGATGGCGTAGTGGCCCGAGCCTTCAAACTTGTAAACATCATAACCAAAGATTCGGAGGGGTTCCTCCTCGCTAAGTCTCCAGGTTATCGCAACTACTAGTGAGACGATGCTTACGCCAATGATCGTTATCAAGAGCATCACTAGAACCCTCTTCCGCCCCAACACTTACTAACCACCTTAGTTATAAGATAAGCACATTTTCATAAAAAATTTACTGTCTGAGGATATGGCTTGGTTATATTGTCCGATGTTGATGTTTATGAAAACCGATCTTGGTACCACAAACCGTTTGACTCTGCTACTGGAGAATCATCGAAGCTGATATAGTCTCAAGAGCTTTTGAGCAAAACGTATCATCGGTTCATTCTGATATATCCACGTCCTCGAACTCGTCTTCGTCAACGATGACAAAGGGGACTCCAAATTTCTTGAGAAGTTCAATGAGGTACTTTTCCCTTTTCTTCATCATGTCAAGTTTGTGCCTGAGGCTCGTGTTCTCTATCGCGAGGCTGTTGGCTTCCTCTACTTTAAGGCGGAGCTGCATCTTCAGCTCGTTTATCTGCTCTTCTAACTCTACTATTGAGCGTTCAAGCCTCTCTATCTCCTCAACGTACTCCCTGCAGAGCTTTCTTTTTATCATGCCGGTCAGCCCCGCGAAACCTCTTCACCTCTCAGGGGGCTCCAGACTCATCATCCCGTAAACCGTTAATGGCTTAAACCTTTCCATGAATAAAAACCTGGTGGTCGGAATGAAGAGCAGACTTAAAGTCCTCTACCTGAAATGGCGCTCAAGGTGTCCATTCGTGAGAAAGTTAGAAGCCTGGAGGATGAAAAGGAGGGCAAAGGAGTTTAAGGTGAAGCTCTGACTACAAAAATACTTTTAAGCTAGTTCTTCCGCAGTGACCCATTATGAGGGGAATAATTTCAGTTTTGATGGTGCTGGTTTTGGTAGCGGCTGGATGCTTGGGCACCCCTAGTCCTGGAACTCATTCTAACTCCTCTAACTATTCACCCGCATCAAGGACCACGGTAGCAACCGTTTCGGAAGAAAAGTGTGTCCGCAACGTCTCAAGCGATCTTAGTAAAGAGCTCTCCGACCTCAAAACTAAGGTAGAGCTTTTGAACGCGAGCCTGAGGGAGTGCCGCAGCAACGCCTCCCTTTTGAAGTATTCGCTCAACGTTACCCAGAGCAGGTTGGCCGTCCTGACTTCTGAGTATAATGGGTGTCTGGCTCATCTCTCAACCTGCAACTCGACCAGTTTGAAACTTGAGAACTGCCAGAAAGAGCTTGAAAGCGCTCAAGAGGAGCTCAAGGAGTGTAGGGTAACCTCTGACCAGCTTTCTTCGGAGCTGGAAGAGTGCCGACTGAAGCTCAATGAAACCTATGACGTCCTCAACAGGACTTACACCGATGGAAGTGTTGAACTCCTCATAGAGCGTGATTACTACGAGGAGGCGATTGAGGCAATTGATGGCGCAACGCAGGAAATATACGTAATGATGTTCTCGATGCTCTACGACCCAGACGACTGGTCGGACGAGGCCAACGATTTGATAAACGCACTGATCCGCGCCAGACGCCGCGGCGTTGAGGTCCACATTCTTCTGGAGAACAGCCTAGATACCAACAGGGAAGCGTATAACTACCTTAAGTCCAATGGAATCGACGTTTCATACGACTCCCCATCAACGACCCTCCACGCCAAGATTGTCGTTGTCGACGGCAGGATAGTCTTCCTTGGAAGCCACAACTGGAGTGAATCCGCCCTCCACTGGAACCACGAGGTTAGCGTTAAGATAATCTCCAAACAGCTCGCGGAGGAGGTGATCAACTACTTCTGGAGTGTTAGGGGTCCCTGATTTTGTTTTTTACAAGGACAATCCATTAACAGTAAAACGGGAAAAGAAGCTAGGAAATGTTAAACTCCCAAGATGTTGAGGATTTCCTCAACGGCTCTTTCCTTCTCTATGCTCTTCTGCTCGCCCGATTTCATATCCCTGAGGGTCACTTTTCCAGCTTCGAGGTCTTTCTTGCCGACTAAAACCACGTAGGGGACTCCGAGCTTTCCGGCGTAGTCGAGGGCTTTTCTGAGCTTTCTCCCAGTAAGCTCAATATCCGCCCTCACGGTGGCTTCCCTGAGGCCCTGGGTTATCTCTATGGCAGTCTTCTTCACCTCTCTATCATCTCCGATTGGAATAACGTAAACGTCCGGCCTGAGCTTGATCTCAGGGAGGAGGCCTTTCCATTCAAGTATCGGGATGAGTCTCTCGATGCCAATGGCAAAACCGGTTGCGGGGGTTGGCTTCCCGCCAAAAACCTCGATGAGGTTGTCGTAGCGGCCGCCGCCACCGATGGAGCCTATTCCGAGGTCGTTGGGGGCTATCGCCTCGAAGACGACGCTGGTGTAGTAGTCGAAACCGCGGGCTATGCCGAGGTCTATCCTTACCCACTTGGAGACACCGTAGGCATCGAGAAGGTCAACGAGCTCGTAGAGCCTCTTTATTTCGGCTTTCGCCTCCTCGCTCGTGAAGAGCTCTTCAGCCTTTGGAAGGACTTCATCGGGGAGACCTTTAATCTCGATCAGCGAGAGGACTTTCTCAACGCCATCATCGTTCAGCCCGAACTCCCTGAGCGCCCCCACGAACTCTTCCCTGCTCATCTTGTCCTTCTTGTCGATGAGCCTCATAAGGCCGATATCGTCCTCAACGCCCAGCATCTTGGCGAACTCGTCGAGGAGGATTCTGTCCCCGATGTTCACTGTGAAGTCCTCAAGGCCGACCGCGAGGTAGCTCTGGGTGAAGAGGGCTATGACCTCCGCATCGGCCTCCACTCTGTCACTTCCTATCAGCTCCACTCCCGCCTGCCAGAACTCGCGATAACGGCCGCTCTGCGGTTCCTCATAGCGGAACATATTCGCTATGTAGTACCACTTTATCGGCTTCGGCGCGTTCTGGAACCTGTTCACGTAGAGCCGGGCGACGCTTGATGTCATGTCCGGCCTTAGAGAGATGTCCCTTCCGCCCTTGTCTTGGAAGGCGTAGAGCTGTTTGACGACTTCCTCTCCACTCCTCAGCTTGAACAGCTCGGTATATTCAAACGTTGGTGTTAGAACTTCCTGGAAGTTAAAGCCCTCGAAAACTTCCCTTATTCTCTCAAACACCCATCTCCTCTTCGCCATTTCCTCGGGGAGTAAGTCTCTCGTCCCCTTGACTTTATCAAGTCTCGCCATTTTCAACACCTGGCAGAAGGAGGGTTTTGGAGGTTAAAAGGGTTGCTGAATGAAAATCAGAAACTACGCTCCGGTCATCAGAAGGTATATCCCTATGACCCCTTCCACCATCATCTGGGCGCCGATTGCCATGATGAAGAGACCGATTATTCTGATGGTTATGCTGAGGAAGCTCTTGTTCACGGATTTCATCATGTAGAGGGCTATGAACATTGAGATCGCGACTATTAGAATTGCTATGGCCGTTGCGGTGAGGGAGACGAAGTAGCCGTACTCAGCCGTCATTGTTATTACGGCGGTTATCGCGGCCGGGCCAGCTATCAGGGGCATTGCCACCGGAACGGCCGCCAAAGCCAGTATGTCCTTTTCCCTCTTGAGTGTGAACATGCCACCGCCCTCGAGGGCCTCAAGGCCTATCTTGAAGAGGACGAAACCGCCCGCAACCTTGAGGGCGTTTATATCAATGTGGAATATCTCCTGGAGGATTATCTGGCCGGCGACGGCGAAGCTGGCCAGGAGAATGAACCCGATGAGGTTTGCCCTGATTATGAGGGCTTTTATGTCCTCTATGTGGAAGTCTTCGCGGAGGAACGTAACTAGGAGTATCTTGTCGCTCGGGTCTATCATGATGAGCATGAGTAAAGCTGAACTCAGTATCGTCCCCAGTTCGCTCATATCGTCGCGTTGGAAAAGGGATTTAAAAAGCTATGCCAATTTCCCTTGCTATGATGACACCGGCACTGGCTGATCAGTGATGAGCACTCGGTTGTCTGAGCTACCTTGAGTAGAGCCACTTGAGGAGTGGAGGCGTTATTATCGTCGTCGTGAAGATCATCAGGATTGCCACAGTAAGGGCATCGCCGCTTATTACGCCGCTCGACATCGCAACGGCCAGCATAGCCAGCTCGACACCCATCCTCGGTATCATTCCGACGCCTATCCTCAGGGAAGCCGCCCAGTCGAAGCCGCCAAGTCTCGCCCCAAGTCCACAGCCGATTACCTTGCTGACTATTGCCGCAGTGGTGTAGAGAACCGCAAAGAGACCCGCGTGGAGGATGTAGGACAACTCTATCCTCATGCCCACCTCAACGAAGAAGAGCGGGATGAAGAGGGAATAACCGAGGACGTTCATATGCTCCATGATGGCCTTTTTCTTCGGAATCTGGCCGAGGGCAAGGCCGGTGAGGTAAGCACCGAGGATCGAGGCGAGGTTCAGGTGCTCGGCGAGGTACGCAAAGACTATCAGGAAGACGAGGGCGAAGGCAGTCTCGCTCTCGGGGAGGTCGATCTTTGAGACGTAGCGGAAGACTCTATCTGCAATCTCCGGGCCGAAGTAGAGGAAGAAGAACAGGAGAAGGGAAACTGAGATGAGCACCTCTGCCAAGCTAGAATAATTAACCGAACCTCCCTTAATCATTGATATCGCGACGGTGAGCACGAGGATTCCAAGAACATCGTCAACGACGGCAGCAGCGAGAATCGTCGTCCCCTCGCGCGTGTTCAGCTTCCTCAGCTCCATTAGGACTTTGACGGTTATGCTCACACTCGTAGGCGTCATCAATGCACCGTAGAGAACCGCCTCATGGAACGGCACAAAGAAGTATGCAACGCCGAATCCAAAGAGAAATGCAACTATGACACCTACTCCAGCAACGAAGACGCTCTGCTTTCCGACGCGCTTGAACTCCTCGAGCTCGCTCTCGAGGCCGGCCATGAACAGGAGGAGCAGGACACCGAGGTTGGAGAATTGGGCGATGACCGGGTTAGTTTCGAAGAAGATGCCGATTAACAGACCCCCGAATATCTGGCCCAGAACGACGGGCTGGCCGATCCTCTCGAAGAGGTAGCCCATCACCTTTGCCGTTGCGAGCATTATGGCTATGAGGAGCAGTATCTCCATGTTACCGCCTCTACTCCCTTGAGAACGCCCACTTCAGGAGGAACGGGGTTACAATCGTCGTTATCACCACCATTGTGACCGGAATCGCGAAAACACCCCTGTCAAAGACGCCTTCTCTAAGGGCGACGTTGGCCATGATGAGGGCAACTTCCATCCTCGGAACCATGCCGACACCGACTTGGATCGCTTCAATGGGTTTGAACTTGGCAAAGAGTGCGCCGAGTCCACAGCCAACCACTTTGCTAACTACGGCGAGCAGGGCATAGACGAGGGCGAAGGTTCCAGCCGTGGTTAGAATCCTGACGTCGCTCTCTATTCCGATGCTCACAAGGAAGACAGGAATGAAGAGGGAGTACCCTATCGTCACCGTCTTGTCGGCCACTTTCCTGGCTTCCTCGGTCGTTGCCACTAGTATTCCAGCTAAGTAAGCACCGGTTATTCCGGCTATCTGGAACTGTTCGGCAAGGTAGGCGAAGATTAGCATGATTGCTATTGCCATGGCCGTTACCGTCTCGGGCAGGGTTATCTTTTCCGACGCCTTCAGGGCCTCTTTAACCGCGGGAGTCCCCACGAGAAGGCCAATGAGGAAGAATAGTGCTACCTCTCCAATGATTATGAGGAGGTCCTTGGCGTAGACGCTTCCACGCGTGTTTATCCCCACGAGGATCGTCAGGGCGATGATGCCGAGGACGTCATCAACTACGGCGGCAGCTAAAATCGTTGTCCCGACCCTTGTCCTTAGCTTCTTCATCTCCATCAGAATGCTGGTAGTCAGGCCGACGCTCGTCGCCGTGAGAATACCCCCGAGGAAGAGGGCCTGGACGTGCGAATACCCCCAGGCGAGGGCGCCAAAATAGCCGAGGAGAAAGGGGACGAGAACGCCCATCGCCGCAACTATAAAGGCAGGAATCCCGACGTGCTTGAACTCCTCGATGTCCGTTTCAAGACCGGCCAAAAAGAGGAGCATAACGACACCGAGTTCCCCAATGAGCCTGACGGCCTCGTCGTAGGAGACTATTCCGAGTATAGAAGGCCCTATGAGAATCCCCCCAATGAGCTGGCCGAGAGCGGCTGGAAAGCCGAGGCGAACAGTGAGGTATCCGAACAGCTTTGCAACTACCAGTATCAGCGCCAGTTCCAGGAACACGTCCATGATTGTCATCCCCTGCAGTTTATTCAACCCTGCAGTGGTTGCCAAACCTCAGTACGAAACTATGCGGATGAGCCGGATGATGTCCTTAACCTCAAGGACGCCGTGGACGCGGTTTTCATCGTCAACGACGGGAAGGTGGTGTTTTCCGGTTTCGAGCATGATTTGAATGGCCCTTCCCAGGTTTTCGTCAACGTGAATCGTTATCGGCTTCTTAACCATTATGTCCTCAACGCGGGAAGCTCTGTTGATGGAGTACCTCTTCAGCAGGTCTAAGCCCACTATGGAGTACCTTTTCGGCGGTGCAAAGAAGTTGAGCAGATCCTTCATGGTTACGAAGCCCAGAAGCTTACCTTCCCCGTCGATGACAACCGCGGAGCTCTCCTCTCCCCTCAACTCCTGAACGAGCTTGGATAATGAGTCACTTGGGTGAAGCGTCAGGAACTCCGTATCCATCACGAGGCTCACCGGGACCTTTGAGATGTAGCGGATGTTGTGGCTCAGCTCCTCCTTTCTCTGGAGCATCAGAAGGCGCCTCTTGCTGTGGATTATGTGGACTTTCTTGGCCTTGGTTGCTTTTGTATTCGAGACACCTGAAACGTCCTCCATTGTACTCACTGGTACAAGTCTATTGTCTGAATGCGTTTAAATGTTTCGGGCGTTTTTTGACATAAAAATGTTTAAATATCTCGAAATCTTTTGAATTTTTTGACTAATTTTAGCCAAAAACTTTTTAAGGCAATGGCCATAGACATCGGTAAGGGAAATATGGTTTCTGGAAACGGAAGCGGAAAGGCGTACGATGTTGTTATAATCGGTGCTGGCCCCGCTGGCCTTTTTGCAGCCTACGAGCTTGCCGAAAAGAGCGATTTTAAGGTTCTCGTCATCGACGAGGGTGGCGACGTTGACCAGAGGAAGTGCCCAATGTACGAGCTCGGCTACTGTGTCGGCTGCCAGCCCTGCCACATAATGAGCGGCGTCGGTGGCGCGGGCGGGCTGAGCGATGGCACGATAAACCTCCGCCCGGACATCGGCGGCGACCTTAGGGAGCTGACCAACGACGAGAACTACGCCTGGCAGCTCGTCTGGGAGGTCGACCAGATTCTCCTGAGACATAAGGCCCCAAGGAACCTCTTCAAGGGCGATCCAGAGCAGGTCAAGTACTGGGAACAGAGGGCTGCCCAGGCTGGGGTGAAGTTCATCCCGATAATCCAGAGGCACATAGGCTCCGACAGGACGCCCGAGGTAATAGGCGACATTAAGCGATACCTGGAGAGCAAGGGTGTCAAATTCCTTCTCTGGACGAAGGCCCTTGAGTTCAACAAGGGTTGGGTGAAGGTAAAGCGCGGAAAGGACGTCTTTGAGATTAGAACTAGATACATCATAGTCGCCCCGGGGAGGGGAGGCGCCGACTGGTTCCACGACGTTGCCCAGAAGATTGGGCTGAAGGCAAGGCACGGGCCGATTGACGTTGGAGTTCGCGTCGAGGTTCCGGCCATAGTTATGGAGCCAATAACGAGCATAAACCACGACCCCAAGTTCCACATCTACACAGACACCTACGACGACTTCGTGAGGACCTTCTGCACAAACCCGAACGGCTTCGTGGTTGAGGAGAAGTACGATTCCTACGTCGGCGTGAACGGCCACTCCATGCACGAAAAGAAGAGCAACAACACCAACTTCGCCTTCCTGACGAGGATAGAACTGACCGAGCCGGTCGAGGACACGACAGCCTACGGAAAGAGCATCGCCCAGCTTGCTACAACTATAGGCGGCGGAAAACCCCTAATCCAGCGCCTTGGAGACCTGAGGAGGGGCAGGAGGAGCACCTGGGCCAGGATACGGAGGAGCGACGTTGAGCCGACCCTCAAGCACGTTACTCCGGGAGATATAGCGATGGCCCTGCCACACCGCGTCGTCACAAACATCATAGAGGGCCTTGAGAAGCTTGACAGAGTCCTTCCGGGCGTTGCCAGCGACCACACCCTACTTTACGCCCCGGAGATTAAGTACTACGCGATGAGAGCAGAGGTGAATGAGAACCTTGAGACGAGCATCGAGAACATCTTTGCCGCTGGAGACGGGGCCGGGCTGAGCAGGGACATAGTGAACGCTGCCGCGACTGGCCTTCTCGCCGCGAGGGGGATACTCAAGAAGGAAGGTCTTTACACTGAGAAGGACTTCAGGAAGCCGGGCAACTGGAAGAGTGTTGTTGAGTCCCTCAATGGATAGGTTTTTTAAACTCTCCTTCTTTTTCTCTGCTGGTGTAGAAAATGCCGATGAAATGTAAGTTCTGTGAGAGACCAGCCTTCATCAAGCTCCACTATCCAAAAATGTACCTCTGCGAGGAGCACTTCACCGAGTACTTTGAGAGGAAAGTAAAGAGAACGATAGAGCGCTACAAGATGCTCAAACCCGACGAAAAAGTCCTGGTCGTCGTCAGTGGTGGTAAGGACTCGGCAGTTACAGCCCACGTCCTCAAGAAGCTCGGCTACAATATCGAGTGCCTCCACATAAACCTCGGCATCGGCGAGTACTCGGAGAAGGGTGAGAGATACGCTAGGGAGCAGTGCGAGAAGATAGGTGCTCCCCTTCACATTGTCAGGCTCAAAGAGCTTCTCGGCTATGGTATCGGCGAGGTGAGAACGAGGAGGCCGACGTGCTCCTACTGCGGCTTAACCAAGCGCTATATCTTCAACAAGTTCGCCTACGACAACGGCTTCGACGCAGTTGCCACCGGTCACAACCTCGACGATGAGGCGAGCTTCATCTTCAACAACATAATGAACTGGAACACGCAGTACCTGGCGAAGCAGGGCCCGGTAACCCCCTCCCAGTTCAACGGAAAGCTTGTGAAGAAAGTAAAGCCCCTCTACGAGGTGACCGAAAGGGAGGTTGTTGCCTACGCTTTGGCCAACGGCATAGAGTACGAGATAGACGAGTGTCCCTATGCGAGGGGAGCCACGACCCTCGAGTGGAAGGCAATCCTCAACGAGATGGAGGAGAAGAGGCCCGGAACGAAGATAAACTTCGTCAAGGGCTACCTGAGGAAGAAGCACCTCTTCGAGGCCGAGCTGAAAGAGACCGAGCTTAGGGAGTGCAAGGTCTGCGGTATGCCGTCGAGCGGAGAGGTCTGTTCGTTCTGCCGCTTCTGGAGGCTGGAAAAGCCGATTGACTTCAGGGTGGAAAAATGAGGGTCGTGGTAAAGTTTCCTGGGGAACGAAGGCGCGTGCTGGCCCTTCTAAGATTCTACATGGTAGCGCTGCTTGTTAGTGCGGTTATTTGTTCGGCCTTTACCGCGTTCTGGGTTATGGAGGCCAGTCTCCCCCATGCCATCGTTTACCTTGTAGCGTCGATGTTTTTCTTTGCCTCGTTCCTGATGTACCGTGAGGTTTACCTCTCTCTAAGGAAAACCAGGTTTGTCCAATATTTCCGTGCCCTTGAGGAATATTTCAGCCCTCCCTTTGGGGCATACGCCTCAGTCCACGTCCTTGCTTCCGTAATCTTTTACACTGCCGACGTGCTCAGGGGTGGGTATGCGCTCGTTGCCACCCTGCTGCTGCTAAAGGGTATAGTTGAGTACGTCCTGGGACTCTTTAGGGATGACTTGAAAGTGGCGTCCGTTCTTTATGCCTCGGTAATAGGAGGCGACTTTGATAGGCTCTCCCTCAAAGACCCCTTCAAGTGAACCTCTGCGTCTTCTCCCATGTGAGTTTTCCTATCAGGAGCTTTGTGAGGCCCCTCATGGTGTACACAACCCCCGCAAGGACGAAAACCATGAAGTACAGGGATACGCCGCGACGAAGCTCCAGGGCACGTGGTAGTTGTGTCTCTTCATCTCCACCCAGTTGGAATACGCTACCGATGCCCAGAACACCAAAAACGCGGTTATCGAGACGGCAAGGAACAGCCCGGGTTTGGCCAGCATGAGCGGTACGTTGCCTGACAGGATGATGTAGCCGTTCAAGACAACCGAGAGGAACCAGAACACTGGAACGAGGTAGCTTATTAGATAAAAGTGCTCTATAAACCCCTCCGTGATTCCGGAGCAGCTCCTCAGGACGTTCCAGTAGTAATCGAGCATTACCTGGAAGTGGCCCTGTGCCCAGCGCGACCTCTGCTTTATGTAGTCCTTCAAGGTCTCTACGGCCTCCTCCCAGCCGATTACCCCATGGTAGTACCAGAAGCGGTAGCCCGAAATCATGGCCCTGGCCCACAGGTCTGTGTCCTCAGTGACGGAATCCTCCCTGAACATGCCGAGCCTGAGAAGGTGTGAAAACCTCAGGAGGGCAACTGTCCCACCGTATTTCCCGTTTTCGTTTAGCTTCATGTCCCCCTCTATGGCGACGTTGAAGCCCACCAGCCTTTCAAGGGTTATGAATTTTGTTACGAAGTTCCTGTCCCAGTTCCTAGGCCTCACGTTCCCTTGAACGCCCAGGACGTACTCGGGGGCATTTTCCATTATCCCGACGAGGGTGCGGAGGGCGTTGGAAGGTAAGAGGTAGTCTGCATCGAGAATGAAAACGTAATCGGGGTGATCCCTTGACTGTTCTATTAGTTCAAGGGTGTAATTAAGGGCCCTTGGCTTGCTCCTTCCCCTTTCGGGGGGAACGTCAATTACAACGACCCTTTTTGGATTTTCAGAGGCTATTCTCTCCATGATCTCTTTCGTTGAGTCAGTGGAGTTGTCGTTTATCAGGAACAGCTTGAAGTTGTGGTAGTCCTGGTTGAGTACGGTTCTGGCCGTTATCTCTATGACTTTCTCTTCATTGTGGGCAGGAATCAGGACGTAAACGAGCGGTTCAAAGAAGGGGTTTCCCTTATGGGCTTCAACTTTAAAGGGATAGTCACGTCTTGAGGCAGCGATCAGTAAGGAGTAGAATATCGTTCCAGAAAACACAATTAGGAACAGGAATATCAGGACCGCCTCTAGTGCATAGGCCGGCGGAACTATGAGTGTCAGTCCGATGGTTATCAGAATGTACAGATAGAGGGCTGATTGAAACTTCAGGGCCGGTTTCATGGTAAGGGTTTTATTTGAGGTGCTTAAAATACCTACTGGTTGAAATGGCGGTGGTACAAATAAGAAACGTTGCCTACCTTGTGAAGTTCCTGGACAAGTTTCTGAGGGAGAACAGGGTGAGTGCTTGGCAGGGCAGGGACAGGTACCTAGCCGAGTACTCAGTTGACGGCGGGAACGTACGTCTCGTTTGTCATTATCCCGAAAACACGGTAACGGTGTGGTTTGAACCTGATTTATTGAAATTCGTTCTCAGTGACCTCATCCTCCACGAAGAGCACCTTCGAAAGGCGGTGATAATAGGTGTCGCCAACGTTCCAGTTAAAGGCGTGCCGAGCGGCTTCATAGATGCTTCTTGGGGGAGGGTTGAAATCCTGAAGGTTGTTAGGGGACTTTGGCTTGGCACCGATGGGCACTCAACGTTCTTCGCTTCGAACCTGGAGGGGCTTGTTGAGCTCGTCGAACTCCTGGAGGGATCGTCTTGAGGAGAGCCTACTTCATCCTTCTGGCGGTAATTGCGGTGCTCTTATACCTCCCGCTGTTCACTGCTCCGTCTCCCCCGGCCCTCAATACGGACGGCAACGGTCATCTATTCAAGATACACAAGCTCATGAGCGATGGGTGGGAGCCGTGGATTGAAGACTGGTACTCAGGCTTTCCGTTCCTCAGATTTTATCCTCCCCTGTCGTACCTCATAGGGGCTTTCCTTGGCATCTTGCTCGGGAGCGATATAAGGGGATACGCCGCAACCCTGATGCTGACCTCGTTCGTGGGTGCTGTCGCGCTACACTTCTACCTGAGGAGGACCGGACGCGAGCCGTACGTTGCTCCCGTTGTTTTTCTGCTCTTTCCCTGGCACCTTGGAGTTGCATATATCGAGGCCAACTTTCCGAGGGCCAACTCAATAAACCTGTTTCCCCTCTTTCTTCTCGCACTTCTCTGGGCGGTTGACATTCGTGAAAGGTACCTGGCGGCATCCGCCGTGGCGATCTCGGTTATCTCTTTGATCCATCACTCGGCCATGGTTCCGCTCGTTATCACTGGTCTCGTACTGCTCTTTGAAAACTTCAGGAAAACCCGCGTTCTCTCAAACTTTTTCAAGGTCGGCGGAATCGTCGTGGCACTTACATCTTTTTGGTACGTCCCATTCCTCTTAGAGAGAGAATGGACAAACTTTTGGAAGATATACCAGTATTCTTGGCTCTTCAAGAGTTACAGCGTGTCGCCTTCGCGCTTTCTTGAGCCGGTGGGGATAGCATCAACCGCCGTCTTTTCAGCGTTCCTTATCGTTGCTTATTTCAGGGGGACTCTCCAGCGCCGCACCCTTGGCCTCATCGCACTTTATATCTACCTCGCGCTCGGGTACTACTCGCCGACCCCATGGATTCATTCCCTTCCGGTTCTCTCGATGATACCCCAGTATAGATGGATGGACATGGTCAACCTGCTGGTTCCCCTCATCGTTGCCGACGCCTTAACGGGAGTAGAACTTAAGTGGAGGCTCGTTGCTGGAGCCTTATCTGTGGGCATTTTGATCTTCGGTGCACTGCCCTATGCCGAGCCCATCCCGCCTTATCCCGGGGACTTGATGGAGGTCGCCGAGTTCCTCCGCGAACAGCCAGGGGAAGATTGGAGGTTTGTAGTGCATCCGGGTGTTTCACACCATAGCTACCTGCCCGTTCTTACGGGTAAATCTACTCTAAACGGATGGTACCACGAGGGGGATCCCGCAGAAGAGGGACACCTTAGGATGTGGTATGCTCTGTCCACTGGTAATGATGCATCCTTATACCTCAAGATCTACGCTGCGAAGTTTTTGATGGCGTCCATCAACGTCACTGTGAAAGACTATTCTCGGATTGAGAGGATAGGTAACTATTGGATCTACACCTCCAACGTCAGTTTCGTTGAACCCGTTGGGGCAGTGCTCCTTGGAAACTTCTATGACCTCCCGGTGGACTACGCCTACTTTGAGGATCCGTCTAACCTTGCTGCGATTCCACCAGGTTCCGTTGGCGTTGTTTACGCTGGAAACCCGTCAAAGGAAGAGGAGGGTCTTCTCTGGAACTTCGTGAGGAACGGCGGTACGGTCGTATGGGTTCCCGAGGGGAGCGGATGCCTCTTTGGTGTGTGCGGCGTAATGGAGCGCATTGATAATTCTCGCCTAAGCTCTGATGTCTTCAACGTCTCGATCTTTGCCCCCTTCGAGTACGAGGGAATGCCCTGGTACGGTCCCGTCTTTGAGAACGTGACGCCGCTCCTCTCGGTTGGGGATAAGGCTATAATCGGTTTGGTGAAGCTTGGAAACGGCACCCTCTACCTCGTTGGGGGCAACCTCCTGTACCACAGCCTCTACTGGAACTCAAAGAAGGAGGCGGAGTTGATCTTCGGCCTCGCAGGGATCGATGGAAGCCTGAACTACACGCTCTTTTCCAGATCGGACGGTGAGTACTCGCTTGGACTCTCACCGTCGAGACCGATGCTTGTGCGGATATCCGAGAGCTACTACCCCCACTGGAAAATTAGGGTGAACGGAAAGCTTGTGGAACCAATTAGGGACGACCGCACGGGGCTTACGCTGATTACTGTCTCGGGGAAATCCACGGTGGACGCCGAGTTCCGCGACCCGTTTATGCGCCTTAGGGCGTATTCTGCAATCGGGTGGGTGGTTGTCCTCGCGTACCTCTTGGTCGAGTTCTTCTGGAGACGCAGGTTAAAGGTGGTGATAAACGAATCAAGCTGACCTTCTCCCCGCCGTGAACGGCGAGGCTTTCAAAAGAAGTAAAGAGAGAAGTGTTTTTAAGACCCCCATTCACCGACCGAGTGGGGGTTAGTGGTGCTGAAGTGTTCAATCTGCATTCATGATGAGAGGACTGCGACGATAGACATAATCAACGGAAATCCGATATGTAGGGAGTGCCAGGTTTATCTAAAGCATCCCTTTGACAGGGAGAAAATCAGAAGAGAACTTGATGAGCTGATGGAGAAAGTTGATAGGGCCATCGTGGCTTACTCTGGAGGGAAGGACAGCGTCGTTGCCCTTTATCTGGCGAAGGAAGTCTACAAAGTCCCGGAGCTTGAGGCTGTAATGGTAGACCACGGGTTAATGGCAGAGGAAGCCATCGAGAACGCCCGGAGGATGGCCGAGGCCCTTGGAGTCCTCTTCAAAATCCTCCGCTACGACTACTCGGACATCTTCAGGGAGGCCCTGCTGAAGGCCCAAAGTCCCTGCAGGGCCTGTTCGAGGAGGACGATGGAGAGACTCCGAAAGTACGCCCTGAAAAACGGCTACCGCTACATCATCACCGGCCATGAGCTTCCCTTCGGCCACAAGCCCTACAGGCTCATGAGCGGTGGTGTTATCCAGATAAGGCTACTCTCCCTGATGACGGAGCGCGAGAGGTTTGAAATCCTGGAAAAGCTCCCCTTTGAGTTCCCTGAGCTCCCAGGCTACACGACCAACTGCCTCGTTCTTGGCCCGGCTCTTGAGCGCTACTACAAGGTTCACGGGCACTCCTTTGAGCACAGGAGGATAGCGGCCCTCGTGAGGTACGGCTTAATGGACAGGGAGAGGGCTGAGAAGCTTACCGCTCCCCCCGAAGTTCCCGAGAGGCAGTGGGAAATCGTCCTGAAAAAGCTGAACCTTGAGGGAAAAATTGAACGATAAGCTCATATCACCGCCGGAATTCCCGGCACTCTCGGGAATGGCTGAACTTCGGCGATGTGCTTCGCCCCGACTATGTACCTGACCAGTCTCTCGATGCCAATCCCGGCCCCCGCACTCGGCTTCAGCATCCCGGCCTTAGCAACTTCGAGGTAGGGCCTGAAGGCCTCTTCGCTCAGCCCCGCTTCCCTAATCTTCCTCTGTATCTTCTCGTACTCCCACTCCCTCTCGCCGCCGCTGGAGACCTCGCCGTAGCCTTCCGGGAGATAGAGATCGTAGTTCCTCCAGACTCCATCGACTTCCCTGTCGTAGAACTCCCTTGGTATGTCTGTTATCCAGAAGGGTTCGCCCATCTCTCTGCTTGCTTTCTCTTCACTGCCAAACTCCTCAATAACTTCTTCAAGGGTAAAGCGTTTGAAGGGCCGCTTCACTCTCGGCAGTTCTCTCTCAAAAGTTTCCCACACTGGCCCCCTGAGCTCCCTGAACAGGCCCACGATTAGTTCTTCTACCAGCCTCATAACGTCGTCCATGCTGGCGTGGGATATTTCAAAGTCGAGCTGGGTGAACTCGTAGGCGTGTCTTCCGTCGTCGCTTTCTCTCTCCTCAAGCCTGATGTTTGGCGAAAGGACGAAGATCTTTTCCAGACCCATTGCTACAGCAAACTGCTTATGGAGGATCATGCTGTGCATGAGCTTCAGCTTACTGCCATACGCTTCAATCTCAGGCGCTCTCATCTTGCTCGCGGCCGGGTCGGGCCAGAGCGGGTCTGTTATCGAGCTGAGCATGACTGGTAATAGCCACCTAAACCCTCTGGAAGTCAGCTCGCTGGTGAGGTATCTTATGGCCTCGGTCTGCACCCTAACAACGGGTTCTATTCTCCTGCTTACCATCTGGACTGCGTTCATGAGCATCACCGGTGGATAATTGAGCGCTTCTTCTTTATGTCTTTTATCCAAAAATAGCTGTCATTTGGGCCAATTTTAACAGATTATTTCCTAAATTTTTGACATAAAGACAAGAATGTAGTGCCAATCAGGATAGCAGTGTTCAATCTTTTCCGGGTTTTGAGACTCGATATCGTTATAACCACTGAGAAACAACTAAAATCGGTGGTATCATGGGAGTCTACATCTTTACCCCCGAAGACCTCGTCAGGTACGGTTCCGCAAGGCCCGAACAGCTGGAAGTTCTCAGGGAGGCAGTTCTCGAAAAAAAGGACATCCTCATAGTTGGAACGAGCAGGAGCGGAAAGACAAAGCTCGTTGAGGCTCTCCTTCACTACGTCCCCGACGAATGGAAGATCGCCGTTATCACGGCCTACGGTGAGTTCAAGCCCTTCAGGCCCAACATCGAGGTCGTTGACACGGAGTTCGACAGGCGCTCTACGGATGTTAGAACTTCTGAAGTCATAGAGAAAATAAGGCGCATCAACCCGGATTACGTTGTCATCGATACGGTTCACACGGTTGACGTCGCTACGATACTCAAGACCCTAATAGACGACTATGCGTTTATTGTGACGTCACTCGCGCTGACTGATGACATCAAAGGCGAGGTTATGCACTGGCTCAGGATAGACGAGGACACTTTCAACAGGTTTGACGTGGTTGTCGAGCTGGCGAGGGACTGGAGAACCGGGCTCAGGAAGATAAACAGGATTTACAAGGTCAAGGACGGGGAGCTGATCCAGATTCTTTAACCATCGATTTTCTTTTCTCGTACTTTAGCCAAATTCTTCAATTATGGGGGATAAGAAGGGGAAAAGAGGGAGAATTGGAATCACTTCTTCTTGAGCTCCTCTATGACTTCCCTGAGGTTGTCGAGCATCTCCCTTATGTCGTCGAAGGTCATGTAACCCATGTTGCCAATGCGGAAGGTCTTCTCGGCGACGCTTCCGTAGCCCTTGGCAAGCTCGAAGCCCCTCTCGCGCATCGCGTTGTAAACGTCAACTCCCTTCATTCCCTCCGGGACAACGACAGCTGTAATAGTGGGGCTCTCGTAGCCCGGCTCGGCGAGGATTCCGAGGCCCATCTCCTTCACGCCTTCCCTTATCATCTCGCTTCTCTTCCTGTACATGTCGAGCCAGGCTTCCTTGCCGCCCATTTTCTCAACTATCCTGAGAACGACGTTGAGACCGAATATCTGCGGGAGCGGTGGAGTCGAGGGCGTTCCCTTCTTCTTCTCGTTGAACTTCTTGTAGAGGGGCAAGTCAAAGTACCAGCCGCGCTCCGGCATCTTCTCGGCTATCTCGAAGACTCTCTCACTGACAGCCGCTACGGCCAGTCCCGGCGGGACGCCGAAGGCCTTCTGAGAGCTCGCGAATATCATGTCGAGACCCCACTTGTCGAACTTGATGTCCGCTCCGCCCATAGCTGAGACCGCATCGACGAAGAGGAGCTTGTCGTGCTCCTGAACCACCTTGGCCAGCTCGGGGAGCGGGTTGAGGACACCGGTTGAGGTCTCGTTGTAGGTTATCGTAACCGCGTGGACGTCTGGATTTTTCCTGAGGGCATCGTCGAGTTCCTCGGGCTTTATGGCCTTTCCAGGCTCTTTCTCAAGGATAACGGCTTCCCTTCCGTTGGCGTTCACAACATCTGCAAAGCGCTTTCCAAACGCTCCAATAACCGTGACAAGAACCTTTCCGCCGCGTGGAATCGTATTCCTGACTGCTGCCTCCATGAAGCCTGTTCCGGAGCTCGGGAATAGTATTATCTCCCCCTTGTCGGCCTCGAGAAAGGCCTTGAGCCTGTTGAGCGTGTCAACGTGAACGGCCTTCGCCTCGGCAGAGCGGTGGCTGAACATCTGGACGCTCATAATAGCGAGAACCTCGGGGAAGCACGCGACGGGACCGGCTGTAAAGAGCTTGTACTTCGGCTTCACCATCTCGTAAACTTCTCTGTAGGCGTCCTCATAGGTCATGTCAAAGTGGAGCTCCATAGTTATCACCTCGCCCTTAGTTGCTCAAGGGGGTAAAAAGGGTTTGCTTTAGACCTATCAAAGGCTCTCCGAAAGTTAATCGGAAACTTCATCTTTAATGAGAATTTCATTCACTCCACCCAAGACTTTTAAACAGGTACTCAAACGTTCAGTCGGTGGTCTGATGGAACGGAGAAGACTCGCCGGCATCGTCCTGCTCGTGCTCTCTGCCTTCACGGGCACTCTCGCCTTTCGTCTCGCCACACCCGCCATAGCCTTCTACACGAGGGACACGCTCAGCGCGAGCATGCTGGCGGTTTCAATAGTTTCCATGTCCTTTGTTCTGGCGAGGGCTTTTTCCTCGGTGTTCGGTGGCCTCCTCCTTGAGAAGAGGAAGTCCATCCTCCACATCGGCGGAATCGCCATGATGGGGAACGCCCTGGCCGTTCACCTCTACCCCCTCACCTCTAACTGGATTCAGGTGGCTGGAATAAAGCTCCTCAACGGCTTTCTCAACGGCCTCAGCTGGCCCATGGCCCAGTTCGTCGTTGCCGTGGCGGCTCCACAGGAGATAAGGGCCCGGGTTACGGCCGTTTACTTCTTTTTCGGCAGCATCGCTTCCCTCCTCGGCAACTACGTTTATGCCTACACAATAGATTTGGGACTTTCTGGCCAGATGTGGGTATCTTCTGTCTTCTTTGTGCTGACCGGGCTGATAATGATAATCGCTTACATCCTCCTGAACGACTGGGTAGCACCGAAAAGGGAGAAAAAGAGCTCTCAAAGGCCCTCCCTCGACCCGAGAAAAGTCCTCGTGATAGCCTCCCTGATGGCGGTCATAGTGGCCTTTACCTCCGGAGAGATAACGTACGTCTACGTCTCCGAGGCCCTTGGACTGGAAAAGGCAACTACCGCGACCCTGCTGGGGTGGGTTGGCTTCTTCGCTTCCCTTCTCAGCTACTTCTCCTCCTGGTTCGCGGATAAGGTCAGCGAGGTTGGGATGGTAAAGCTGACGGCCGTACTTGCGGGGATTTCTCCGATCCTCGCGGCCGTTAAAACATCGTTCACCGTTTTCCTCGGAATATTCCTCGCGCTCTTCGGCTTCCAGAGCTTTAGGCCCATATCTAGGAAGGTGCTCGCCAGCTACCACCGCTCCTCCCTGGCCATAGGCGGGGTTAACGGTGTCCAGAACCTATCGACTTTCATCGGAGGGGTTTTCTTTGGCCTTGTGTACTCAATAGGAGAAATCCACATTGGGGTTACCTTGAACGGGGCGCTTTTGGCATTTACGCCGGTCTCGCTGGCCCTTCTAATTCAGGCCGTTAAGCTTAAAGGTGGGAGGGAGTAAGGACTCTGTTGGAGATTTCACCATCCAAAACTTTTATAAAAGCGATGGCCAGCTAAGTTTAGGCTTTAACTTACGCTCATTTGGAGGTGAGAGTATGGGACTTAGGCCAGCAAAGATTGATAGGGACGTTGACAAGCCCGCTTACACGAGGAGGGAATACATCCGCGGTGCCCCCGGTCCAAAGATAACGATCTTCGACATGGGCAACCTCTCAGCCGAGTTCGAGTACGAGGTGAGCCTTCACGCCGAGCAGGCCATGCAGATCAGGCAGAACGCCCTCGAGGCCATCCGTATCCAGGTCAACAGATACCTCCAGAAGAACGTCGGTAGGAGCAACTACCACTTCAAGATAAGGGTTTACCCGTTCCAGGTTCTCCGTGAGAACCCGATGGCTACCGGAAGGAAGGCCGACCGTTACGGAAACGGTATGCGCAGGCCCTTCGGAAAGCCGATTGGATTAGCTGCTCGCGTCAGGAAGGACCAGAAGATACTCACCGTCTGGGTGAACGGCCAGCACCTCAAGTTCGCCCTTGGTGCAATGCACAGGGCCAAGATGAAGCTTCCGTACAGTGCTTACTACAGGATCTACGACAAGGAAGGCAACGACGTTACCACCAAGGTTCTCTCCACGATGAAGCTCTGAACCGACTTTTCCCTACTTTTCTATGCTTTATCCCTCAAGCAGGTTCTGTACTGCCTTCAGTCCTCACGTTTTGTCTTGTGTTTCTGGGTGATGCAGATTCATAATAATGATTATTAATGATGCTGCCATACTTACTGGTGGTGAGAGGATGGTAAGCTCGTACTTCAGGAACCTGCTCCTCAAGCTGGGCCTTCCAGAGGAGAGGCTGGAAGTCCTTGAAGGAAAGGGGGCCTTAGCCGAGGACGAGTTCGAGGGAATCAGGTACGTCCGCTTCAGGGATTCGGCGAGGAACTTCAGGAGGGGGACTGTGGTATTCGAAACTGGGGAAGCTGTTCTCGGTTTTCCACACATAAAGCGCGTCGTCCAGCTTGAAAACGGCATAAGGCGCGTTTTCAAGAACAAACCCTTCTACGTGGAGGAGAAGGTTGATGGGTACAACGTCCGCGTCGTCAAGGTAAAGGATAAGATTCTTGCGATAACGCGAGGCGGCTTCGTCTGCCCCTTCACGACCGAGAGGATTGAGGACTTCGTGAACTTCGACTTCTTCAAGGACTATCCAAACCTCGTCCTGGTCGGTGAGATGGCCGGGCCTGAAAGCCCCTACCTCGTTGAGGGGCCGCCCTACGTCAAGGAGGACATTGAGTTCTTCCTCTTCGATATTCAAGAGAAGGGAACCGGGAGGAGTCTTCCGGCGGAGGAAAGGTACAGGCTGGCTGAGGAGTACGGAATCCCGCAGGTGGAGCGCTTCGGCCTCTACGACTCTTCCAAGGTTGGGGAGCTGAAAGAGCTTATTGAGTGGCTCAGCGAGGAAAAAAGAGAGGGCATAGTCATGAAAAGCCCCGACATGAGGAGAATCGCGAAGTACGTCACTCCCTACGCCAACATAAACGACATAAAGATAGGCTCACACATCTTCTTCGACTTACCTCACGGCTACTTCATGGGGAGGATAAAGAGGCTCGCCTTCTATCTCGCCGAAAACCACGTTAGGGGAGAGGAGTTCGAAAACTATGCAAAGGCCCTCGGCACTGCCCTTCTGAGGCCCTTCGTCGAGAGCATTCATGAAGTTGCCAACGGCGGCGAGGTTGACGAGACCTTCACCGTCCGCGTCAAGAACATAACGACCGCTCACAAGATGGTGACCCACTTTGAGAGGCTGGGGGTTAAGATACATATCGAGGACATCGAAGACCTCGGCAACGGTTACTGGAGGATAACCTTCAAGCGGGTCTATCCGGACGCGACGAGGGAAATCCGGGAGCTGTGGAACGGGCTGGCGTTCGTGGACTGAAGGATTTCCATTCATTTCCAAGCTGGGAAAGGTTTAAATATTCGAATCACGGTTATTATAATTATGATCCGTAAATTCGTGAACAGAAAACGGGAGCTTGAGGTGCTGGAGGAGCTCTACAACAGAGGGGCAAACCTGATTGTAGTGTACGGGCGGAGGAGAGTTGGGAAAACAACACTCCTTAGAAAGTTCCTTGAGGGCAAGAGGGGGATTTACTTCCTGTGCTCTCAGAGGGGGTATGAAAAGGACCTCGAACGGTTCTCGGAGGAAGTGAGCGAGTTCATTGGTATGCCAGTGAGGTTCGGGAGCTTTGAGGACGCTTTTAGGTTCCTTACAAAGCAGGGAAAGCTCGTAGTGGTAATCGATGAGTTTCCCTATCTCATAGAGGCCTACAGACCCATAGTTTCAGTGTTCCAGGAGATAGTAGACCTCATAATCAAGGACTCCCAGGTCACCCTCATCCTCTCGGGCTCAAGTGTGGGGATGATGGAGCGGGAGGTTCTGGGCTACAAGGCTCCCCTCTACGGCAGGGCCAGGGGTATAATGAAGCTGAAGCCCTTCAGGTTCTTTGACATGGTGGAATGGTACGGGAGCGATTTTGAGAGGCTCGTCCGCCTCTACGGCGTCACCTGGGGAGTTCCGAGGTACATGGAGCTCTTAAAGGACGGGAGCGACGAGGAGATAATCGCGAACTTCTTTGAGCCAACGGCTTTCCTCTTCAACGAGGCGAGGCTTTTGCTAATGGAGGAGCTTAGAAACCCGACGACCTACGCCCAGATCATCGAGGCCATAGCCCTGGGGAAGACGAGGCTCACCGAGATCTCCCAGTACGCGATGATGGAGGCGAAGGACCTTCCGGCCTACCTTCGGGTTCTCCAGAATCTTGGAATAGTCAAGCGCGAGGTTCCGGTCACCAAAAGGGTCTCGAAGAGGGGGATCTACACAATCGAGGATGAGTACTTCCGCTTCTACTACCGCTTCGTCAGCCCGCACTATGAGGACATTGAGGGCCTCAATCCTGAGCCCGCCATAGAGGACTTCAGGAAGAACTTCAACACCTACCTGGGGACTACCTTCGAAAAGGTTGCGAGGGAGTTCCTGATAATGCTCTCGGCCAAGGGGCACCTTCCCAGCTTGTACCACCGCTTCGGCCGCTGGTGGCACAAGGGCGAGGAGATTGACCTCGTTGCCCTCAACGAGCGTGAAAAGAAGGCGCTGTTCGTTGAGGTTAAGTGGAAGGAGCTCAAAGAGAGGGAAGCGAGGGGGGTTTTGAAGGACTTGGAGAGGAAGGCCGAGCTTACGGGCCTCGATGGATGGGAGAAGAGCTATGGGCTTGTGGCTAAAAGCGTCGAGGGAAAGGAAGAGCTCAGGGATGATGGCTGGTTAGTATGGGATTTAGGAGACTTCGAAAGGCTTATTTCCTCAAAGACCCAAGTTTAAGGGGTGGTTCCCTTGTCGCTCTTGCCGTTCGTCGGATGCTTTCAGGAATTTTTTAATTTTTCTTTTGACGCCCCTTTGGGCGTTGGTTTTGGAGTTAAAACCAACACAACTAAGGTATTTCAAGTGTTTTCATGTTCAAACTGGCTTTCCAAAGAAGAAAATCGCGTGAAATCTAGCTTTTTAAGGATGAGCTACGAACCTTGATCAAACTCAACGGGACTATCGTCCCGTGCGTTGAAGCGAAGCTTCAACGTCGCGCAGGAAGCTTTTGGGAAAAGCTTCACCAAAGTTTGAATGTCTCCGAGGATTGGCTTGATACGGTTAGATTCTCTTGATAGATGGGCGGAGAAGTGCGGGTTTTCTTATTTTTTAACGCCCTTTGGGCGTTATATTGTGAGTAAACCCTTGAGAATTGCCAATTAATGATTGAGAATCACTGAACGCAGGGCGCTCAAAAGGACATTCACTCTTTGATGAAACTTTGCCCTGCAAAGTTTCCTTTGCAAAAAAATTTCACACTCCTCAACCCAAAAGAGGGTGGAAAGGTTCGAAAGCCTTTTAAATAGTCTCCATAGACCCCAGTTCAGCATTGGAGCTACCACATCAAAGGATGACGGAAAAATGGCCTGGCACGTCTTCATTCCCGATTCGCTCCTCGAAGAGACCGACGACCCAAAGATCAGAACGTACAAGGTCGGACAGGTAGCCAGGGCCTGTTCAATATTCGGCGTTGAGCACATCTGGATTTACAGGGCCGGCGGCAGGGACGGAAAGTTCATCAAGACCGTCCTCGAGTACGCGGAGACCCCCCAGTACCTCAGGAAGAGGCTGTTCCCGCTGATGCCCGAGCTCAAGTACGTGGGAGTGATACCGCCGCTGAGGACGCCGCACCACAAACTCAAGGGAAGGCCAAGGGTCGGCGAAATCCGAGAGGGTTTCGCCTTCAGAAGGGGGAAAAGAACTTACGCGGACATCGGCCTCGATGAGCTGGCGGTCGTTGAAGGGAACGTTGAAGGGCGTGCAACGTTCAAAATCGTCTCGACGAGACCTCTGAGGGTCGTCCCGACAAAACCGGAGGACTACTGGGGCTACAGGGTTCACCTCACGAGGAAGTCGCTGGCGAAAACACTTAAAAAGGCCGGGCTTGATCTGGTCATCGCGACCTCGAGGAAGGGTCGCGACATAAGAGAGGTTGAGATCCCCCCGCTCGAGGGGGAGGTCGGTTTCGTGTTCGGCTCACCGAGGAAAGGCGTGATGGAGCTCCTCGGCGAGGAGAAGTTTGAGTTCCATCTGATCCTCAACACCATTCCAAATCAGCGGACTGAAACGGTCCGCACCGAGGAGGCATTGCTTGCAACCCTCGCGATATTTAATCTCATAAGGAGGGATTGAGATGGGAAAAATACACAGGCCAAGGAGAGGTTCACTGGCATATTCCCCGAGGAAGAGGGCAAAGAGCATAGTGCCCAGGATTAGGAGCTGGCCAAAGGACAGTGAAGTCAGGATGCTCGGTTTCGCTGGCTACAAGGCTGGCATGACCCACATCCTCATGATCGACGACAGCCCAGGGCTCACCAAGGGTAAGGAGATATTCGTGCCGGTCACCATAGTCGAGGTTCCGCCGCTCTTCGTCTACGGCATAAGGGCCTACAAGCAGGGATACCTCGGCCTTGAAACGGCCACCGAGGTTTGGTTCCACGACCTTCACAAGAACGTGGCCAGGAGGATAAAGACCCTGCCGAAGAACTACAACGAGGAGGCCTTCCAGGCGAAGCTCGGCCAGCTTGAGGACCTCGTCAACGATGGCGAGATAGCCGACGTCAGGCTTCTCGTCCACACCCAGCCCTGGCTCATCGGCCTCAAGAAGAAGCCGGAAGTTATGGAGTACGCCATCGGTGGCGACGACGTCAAGGCCAAGTTCGACTACGCCAAGGAGAAGATCGGCAAGGAGCTCCGCGCTGGAGAGGTTCTCCACGAGGGCGAGCTCCTCGACGTCATAGCCGTCACCAAGGGCAAGGGAACCCAGGGCCCGGTCAAGAGGTGGGGCGTCAAGGTGCAGTTCCACAAGGCCCAGAGGGCTGGCAAGGGCAGGCACATCGGTAACCTCGGTCCGTGGCACCCGGCAAGGGTCATGTGGACCGTTCCGCAGGCCGGTCAGATGGGCTTCCACCACAGGACCGAGTTCAACAAGAGGCTCATCGCCATAGGTGAGAACGGCAAGCTGGTTCTCGACGGAAACGAGATCGAGATCACCCCGAAGGGCGGCTTCCCGCACTACGGCATCGTTAGGAGCGACTTCCTCATGATCGAGGGTACGATTCCGGGTTCATTCAAGAGGATAATAAGGGTCAGGCCGGCTATAAGGCCGCCGAAGAAGAAGCCGCCGGTTGAGAGGCCGCAGATAACCTACGTCAGTAGGGAGTCCAAGCAGTGAGGTGAGATAGATGAAGGTCAAGGTTTTCAATCTCGAAGGCGAGCCCGTTGAGGAGATCGAGCTTCCCAAGGTGTTCAGCACCCCCTTCAGGCCGGACCTCATAAGGAGGGCTGTCATCGCTTCCTGGACTCACAGGATTCAGCCGCAGGGTAGGGACCCGCAGGCGGGTAAGAGGCGCGTCACCGAGAACATTGGAAAAGGCCACGGAATGGCAAGGGTTGAGAGGATAAAGACCTCCCCAAGGTTCGCCGCCTTCGTCCCGTTCGCCGTTGGCGGAAGGAGGACCCACCCGCCCAAGGTCGAGAAGATAATCTGGGAGGACATCAACAAGAAGGAGAGAAGGCTTGCCATAATGAGCGCCATAGCTGCAACGGCCAACTACGACCTCGTCAGGGCCAGGGGCCACGTGGTTGACAACGTCGTTCAGATCCCGCTCGTCGTTACCGACGACCTGCAGAAGGTCTTCAAGACTGCTCAGACCAGGGAGATATTCAAGAAGCTCGGTGTCTGGGACGACATCGAGAGGGCCAAGAAGAACACCAAGATCAGGGCAGGAAAGGGCAAGATGCGCGGAAGGAGGTACAAGAAGGCCAAGGGCCCGCTCATCGTCGTTGCCAAGAACGAGGGCATCGTCCAGGGAGCGAGGAACCACCCGGGCGTTGACGTTGTAACTGTTGACAACCTCGGCGTTGAGTACCTCGCACCGGGTACCCACCCGGGAAGGCTTACGATCTGGACCAAGGGTGCTATAGAGAGGCTTAGGGAGATTTACGGGTGATGAGAGATGGATCCGTACAAGGTCATCATAAGGCCGCTCGTTACCGAAAAGGCCGTTTCCCTCATCGAGAGGGAGAACAAGCTCACCTTCATAGTTGACAGGAGGGCCACCAAGCAGGACATCAAGAGGGCCGTGGAAGAGATGTTCAACGTCAAGGTCGCAAAGGTCAACACGCTCGTGACTATGAAGGGCGAGAAGAAGGCCTACGTTAAGCTCAAGCCTGAGTACGATGCAAGTGAGATAGCTGCCAGATTGGGATTGTTCTGAAGGGGTGAGTGAGATGGGAAAGAGTCTGATCCAGCAGAGGAGAGGTAAGGGAACTACCACATTTAGGGCCCCTTCACACAGGTACAGGGGTGCCGTTAGGTACGTCCCGCTCAACCTCGTCCAGGAGAGGACACTCAGGGGCGTCGTTGAGGAGATACTCCACGACCCGGGCAGAACCGCCCCGGTCGCGAGGGTTAAGTTCGAGGACGGAACCAAGAAGCTCATCATAGCCCCTGAGGGAGTCCTCGTCGGGCAGGAGATTTACATAGGCCCCGAGGCCCCGATAGCAATAGGCAACACCCTCCCGCTCGCCAAGATCCCGGAGGGTACTTACGTTTACGACATCGAGGGAGTTCCGGGCGACGGTGGAAAGTACGTTAGAGCTGGAGGAACCTACGCGCTCGTCGTCAGCAGGGAGAAGGACAAGGTCATAGTCCAGCTCCCGAGCGGTGAGCTCAAGGCCTTCAACCCGATGTGCAGGGCTACCATCGGTGTCGTTGCCGGCGGTGGAAGGCTTGAGAAGCCGATCGTCAAGGCGGGTAAGGCCTACTACATAGCCAAGGCCAGGAACAGGTTCTGGCCGAAGCCGAGGGGTGTCAAGATGAACGCCGTCAACCACCCGCACGGTGGTAAGGAGCACCACATTGGAAGGCCATCAACCGTTTCAAGGCGCGCTCCGCCCGGAAGGAAGGTCGGTCACATAGCCGCGAGAAGAACTGGTAGGAGGAAGTGATGAAGATGGCGAGAAAGAAGGAGTTTAGGTATAGGGGCTACACCCTTGATGAGCTTCTCAACATGTCACTGGAGGAATTCGCAAAGCTCCTCCCGAGCAGGCAGAGGAGGAGCCTCAAGAGGGGCCTTTCACCCGAGCAGAAGAAGCTCCTCAGGAAGATAAGGCTCGCTAAGAAGGGCAAGTACAACAAGCCGATAAGGACCCACAGCAGGGACATGATAGTCCTCCCCGAGATGGTTGGCATGACCATCCACGTCTACAACGGAAAGGAGTTCGTTCCCGTTGAGATCAAGGAGGAGATGATCGGCCACTACCTCGGCGAGTTCGCCATGACGAGGAAGGTCGTCCAGCACGGCTCACCTGGTGTCGGTGCTACAAGGTCCTCGATGTTCGTGGCGGTCAAGTGAGGTGGTTTAGATGAGCAGGGGCAGGTTTTCCTACTCATTCCAAAATTTTGACCCCGAGAGGATGGCGAGGGCCAGCGGAAGGGACCTCAGGATTTCACCCAAGCACAGCGTCGAGCTCCTCAGGGAGATAAGGGGCATGATGCTCAACGACGCTCTCCGCTACCTCGACGACGTCATAGCCAAGAAGAGGCCGGTTCCGATGAAGCGCTTCAACGACAGCCAGGGCCACAAGCCGGGCAAGGGCTTTGGCCCAGGAAGGTACCCGGTCAAGGTCGCCAAGGCAGTCAAGAAGATACTCCTCAACGCCAAGAACAACGCCGAGCAGAAGGGCCTTGATGTTGACAGGCTCAAGATAATCCACGCCGCAGCCCACAGGGGCCCAGTCCTCAGGGGATACATCCCGAGGGCCTTCGGTAGGGCCACACCGTTCAACGAGCAGACCACACACATAGAGATAGTCGTCGAGGAGATTAGGAGGTGAGACCTTTGGCGATCGAGAGGTACTTCATCAAGGAAGGCGTTAAGGAGATGCTCATCGACGAGTTCCTCGAGAAGGAGCTTAGGAGGGCCGGCTACGGCGGCCTCGACATAAAGAAGACTCCCCTCGGAACCAAGGTCACTATCTTCGCCGCCAACCCCGGTTACGTTATCGGAAGGGGTGGCAGGAGGATAAGGGAGCTCACGAGGATCCTTGAGAAGCAGTTCGGCCTTGAGAACCCGCAGATCGAGGTCGAGGAGATCAAGAACCCCTACCTCAACGCCAAGGTTCAGGCCGTCAGGCTCGCCCAGGCCCTTGAGAGGGGCATTCACTTCAGGAGGGCTGCCTACTCTGCCATCAGGGCCATCATGAGGAACGGTGCTCGTGGCGTTGAGATAAGGCTCAGCGGAAAGCTCACCGGTGAGAGGGCCAAGAGCGTCAGGTTCTACCAGGGCTACCTCGCTAAGGTCGGAAACCCGGCCGAGACCCTCGTCAGCAGGGGCTACGCCCAGGCCCAGCTCAAGCTCGGTGTCATCGGTGTTAAGGTCTCCATCATGCCGCCCGACGCCAAGCTTCCGGATGAGATCGAGATTAAGGAGATCGTTGAGGAAGAGGTGAGCGCCAATGAAGCCCAGTGAGATTAGGGAGATGAGCATCGAGGAGATCGACAAGAAGATAAGGGAGCTCCGCCTCGAACTGGCCAAGGAGCGTGGCGTGCTCACCATGGGGGCCTCCATGGAGAACCCCATGGTCATCCGCAACCTCAGGCGCGATATCGCGCGCCTGCTTACCATAAAGAGGGAGAAGCTTAGGGAGAAAAGGTGAGGTTAGGTGCCGAGGATTGTGAACCCTCTGGATGAGATGCTCTTTAAGGAGGTCCTGAAGGAGCAGCAGAGGATAAGGGTCTACGTGGAGAGGGCCCGCTACGGCAAGCTCAAGACCATAATCGAGGGCATAGACGAGAAGGAGTTCGACCTTGAGGACATCGCAAAAAAGCTTAAGGCGAAGCTGGCATGCGGCGGAACGGCAAAGAACGGAAGGATAGAACTGCAGGGAGACCACAGAGACAGGGTCAAGAAGTTGCTGGCAGAGCTTGGATTTTCAGAGGAGCTCATAGAGGTCGAGTGACCCGGAAAAACATAATCTGGCACGAGCTGATAGGCCTTAAAGCAAAGGTTATAAGGGCATCTCATCCAGAGCTGGTCGGCATCGAGGGCTACGTCCTTGATGAGACGAGGAACACTCTCGTCCTGGTGGGAGATAGGGTCTGGGTAGTCCCGAAGGACGTGGTCGAGATCGAGTTTGACCTTGGCAATGAGAAGATCCGTGTCAACGGAAAGGATCTGGTGGGAAGACCCGAGATGAGACTCAAAAAGAGGTGGCGGAAATGAGAGAGATTGGATTGAGGGTTCAGCCTCCCGCTGAGGTTTGTAACGATCCCAAGTGCCCCTGGCACGGGAACCTCAAGATACACGGTAGATACGTTGAGGGTATAGTCGTTAGCGACAAGGGCAAGAAGACGGTCGTCGTCGAGAGGCAGTACTACCACTACCTCAAGAAATACGAGAGATACGAGCTCAGGAAGAGCAAGGTTCACGCCCACAACCCGGAGTGCATCAACGCTAAAGTTGGCGACAAAGTGCTCATAGCCGAGACCAGGCCGATAAGCAAGACCAAGAGCTGGGTCGTCGTGGCCGTCCTCCAGAGGGCCGAGAGGGCTGAGGAGGTGTGATGCATGGCCAAGAAGGGTGCTGGTGCAACCAGGGGTATTAGCCCCGTCAGGCCGACGCGCGCCCTCCCGATAGGTGCCTACCTCAAGGTTGCCGACAACAGCGGTGCCAAGGTCATTCAGATCATAGGCGTCGTTGGATACAAGGGAACCAGGAGGAGGCTCGCGGCCGCTGGCGTTGGCGACATGGTCGTCGCCACCGTTAAGAAGGGAAGGCCCGACATGAGGCACCAGGTCGTCAGGGCTGTCGTTGTCAGGCAGAGGAAGGAGTACAGGAGGCTCGACGGCATGCGCGTTAAGTTCGAGGACAACGCGGCTGCGATAGTCACTCCCGAAGGTGTCCCGAGGGGAACCGAAATCAGGGGTGCAATAGCGAGGGAAGCCGCCGAGAGGTGGGTCAGGCTCGGTAGTATAGCGAGCATAGTGCTGTGAGGTGAGATGAGATGAAGCTTGATATGAAGCAGCCGAGGAAGCAGAGGAAGTTCCTCTACAACGCTCCCCTTCACCTGAGGGGCAAGATAATGAGCGCCCCCCTCAGCAAGGAGCTTAGGGAGAAGTACGGAGTGAGAAACCTGCCCATTAGGGTTGGCGACAAGGTCAAGGTTATGCGCGGTGACTTCAAGGGCGTCGAGGGTAAGGTCGTGGAGGTTGACCTCAGGAGGTACAGGATTCACGTTGAGGGCGTTACCCACAAGAAGACCGACGGTACCGAGGTCTTCTACCCGCTCCACCCCTCGAACGTCATGATTGTTGAGCTCAACCTCGAAGACGAAAAGAGAGAGAAGATAATTGAGAGGAGGGCTGCTTGATGGCGAGGAAGGGTCCGAAGAGGCACCTTAAGAGGCTTGCCGCTCCGACTTCCTGGTACATTCACAGGAAGGCTTACAAGTGGGCCGTCAGGCCCAGTCCGGGTCCGCACAGCATGAAGACTTCCATACCGCTGATCTACATAGTCAGGGACTACCTCGGCTACGCCAAGACCGCCAGGGAAGCCAGGAAGATCCTCAACGAGGGCAAGATCCTCGTTGATGGTAGGGTCAGGAAGGACTACAAGTTCCCCGTTGGAATCATGGACGTCGTCTCAATCCCAGAGACGGGTGAGCACTACAGGGTTCTCCCGAACAGGATAGGCAAGCTTATACTCCACCCGATAAGCGAGGAAGAGGCCAAGCTCAAGCCCTTCAGGATCAACAACAAGAGGATGGTCAAGGGCGCTAAGGTTCAGCTAAACCTCCACGACGGAAGCAACCACCTCGTCAGCCTTGCCGAGAAGGACGCCTACAAGACCTCCTACACGGTCATAATGCAGGTTCCGGAGAGGCAGATAGTCAAGGTGCTCCCGTTCGAGGTCGGTGCCTACGTCTTCGTTACCCAGGGTAAGAACGTTGCCAGAAAGGGTAAGATCGTCGAGGTCAGGCAGTTCCCGATGGGCTGGCCCGACGTCGTTACAATCGAGGACGAGAACGGCGAGCTCTTCGACACCCTGAAGGAGTACGCCTTCGTCATTGGTAAGGACAAGCCTGAGATTTCCCTTCCGTGAGAGGTGAGATGAGATGCAGATCAACAGAGAGGCAATCCTGGCTGACTGGGAAGCTCACCCGATGAGGAAGCCGAGGATAGCCAAGGTCACGATAAACATAGGTGTTGGCGAGAGCGGTGAGAGGCTCACCAAGGCCGAGACCATGCTTGAGCAGCTCGTCGGCCAGAAGCCTATAAGGAGGAGGGCCAAGCAGACCAACAGGGACTTCGGAATCAGGAGGGGCGAGCCGATAGCGGTCAAGGTCACCCTCCGTGGAGAGAAGGCCTACCAGATGCTCGACAGGCTCCTTGAGGCCGTTGACAGAAAGCTCAAAGCGAGCAACTTCGACGAGCACGGAAACTTCTGCTTTGGAATCCAGGAGCACATCAACATACCGGGCGTCGAGTACGACCCCGAGATCGGTATCTTCGGTATGGATGTCTGCGTCACCCTCGAGAGGCCAGGGTTTAGGGTCGCCAAGAGGAAGAGGCAGAGGAGGAAGATACCGACCAAACACAAGCTGACTAAGGAAGAGGGTATAGTCTTCGCTATGGAGGAGCTCAAGGCTAAGGTGGAGGGATTGTGAGATGGCGAAGGCCGATTACAACAAGAGGAAGCCGAGGAAGTTTGGTAAGGGAGCGAGAAGGTGCATGCGCTGCGGCCAGTACGGGCCGATAATCAGGATACACGGCCTTATGCTCTGCAGGCACTGCTTCCGCGAGGTCGCCCCGAAGCTCGGCTTCAAGAAGTATGAGTGAGGTGAGAGAAAATGACTCTGCTTGACCCTCTGGCAAACGCGCTTTCACACATAACGAACAGCGAGAGAGTTGGGAAGAAGGAGGTCTACATCAAGCCCGCCTCGAAGCTCATCGGTGAGGTTCTCAGGGTTATGCTCGAGAACGGCTACATCGGCGAGTTCGAGCTTATCGACGACGGAAGGGCTGGTATATACAGGGTTCAGCTCATAGGTAAGATCAACAAGGCCGGCGCAATAAAGCCGCGCTTCCCGGTCAAGGCCAGGGACTACGAGAAGTGGGAGAAGAGGTTCCTTCCAGCCTTCGAGTTCGGTATCCTCATTGTCTCAACGTCCCAGGGTGTTATGACCCACAAGGAAGCGCTCGAAAAGGGAATCGGCGGCAGGCTGATAGCCTACGTCTACTGAGGTGAGAAAAATGCCGGTGGACGCTTGGATTCGTGAGGAGATTGAGATACCAGAGGGAGTCGAGGTCACCGTCGAGGGTAACACCGTCAAGGTCAAGGGGCCGAAGGGAGAGCTTCAGAGGGAGCTCAAGTACCCCGGCGTTCAAATCTTCACCGAGGACGGTAAGGTCGTCATCTACAAGGAGTTTCCAAGGAAGAAGGACGTCGCCATCGTGAGAACATTCAAGGCCCACATCAACAACATGATCAAGGGCGTTACCGAGGGCTTCAAGTACAGGCTTAAAGTGGTTTACAGCCACTTCCCGATGACCGTTAAGGTTCAGGGCGATGAGGTTGTCATCGAGAACTTCCTCGGTGAGAAGAACCCGAGGAGGGCCAAGATCCTTCCGGGTGTTACCGTCAAGGTCAAGGGAAGCGAGATCGAGGTTGAGGGCATTGACAAAGAAGCCGTCGGTCAGACAGCTGCGAACATCGAGCAGGCCACGAGGATAACCAAGTGGGACAGGCGTGTCTTCCAGGACGGTATCTACATAGTTGAGAAGGCTGGCAAGCCGATAAAGTTCTGATGGTGAGGTGTGAGAGATGAACGAAAAGGCGAGACTCCTGAGGATAAGGGCCAAGCTCAAGAGGAAGAAGCCGAGGTTCCTCCGCCAGGAGTGGTGGAGGTACCCGAAGTTCAAGAACGACCCGAAGTGGAGAAGGCCTAAGGGAATCGACAGCAAGATGAGGCTCAAGAAGAAGGGCAAGCCGCGCTCACCGAGCATCGGATGGAGCTCACCCAAAGCAGTTCGCGGGCTCCACCCGAGCGGCTACGAGGAAGTCCTCGTCCACAACGTCAAGGAGCTTGAGGCCATAGACCCGACCAGGCAGGCCGCCAGGATAGCGGGAACAGTCGGCGCCAGGAAGAGAGAGATGATACTCGCTAGGGCCAAGGAGCTCGGAGTGAAGGTTCTCAACCCGTGAGGTGATGATCATGCTCAAGACCCAGAGGAGAATTGCCGCCGAGCTGTTGAAGTGTGGCGAGAACAGGATATGGATCGACCCGGAGAGGATTGAGGACGTTGCTGCCGCCATAACGAGGGAGGACATAAAGAGGCTCATCCACGACGGCGTCATCAAGAAGAAGCCCATCAAGGGTCAGAGCAGGGCCAGGGCTAGGGCCTTCCAGGAGGCCAGGAAGAAGGGCCGCCACCGCGGTCCGGGAAGCAAGAAGGGCAAGAAGACCGCCAGGATGGGCAAGAAGGAAGTCTGGATGATGACCATAAGGGCCCTCAGAAAGGAGCTCAGGAAGCTCAAGGCCGAGGGCAAGCTCGATGCCCACACCTACAGGAGGCTCTACATCCGTGCCAAGGGCGGCCAGTTCAAGAACAAGAGGCAGCTCTACATGTTCATGCAGGAGCACGGTATTTTGAAGGAGTGAGGTGAGAGAGATGGCACACGGACCGAGGTATAGGGTTCCGTTCAGGAGGAGGAGAGAGGGTAAGACTAACTATCACAAGAGGCTCAAGCTCCTCAAGAGCAAGAAGCCGAGGCTCGTCGTGAGGAAGACCCTCAACCACCACATTGCTCAGATCGTTGTCTACGACCCGAAGGGAGACAAAACGCTCGTTTCAGCTCACACCATGGAGCTCATGAGGGACTTCGGCTGGAAGGGACACGGAGGAAACACTCCCTCAGCTTACCTACTCGGTCTCCTCATCGGCTACAAGGCCAAGCAGGCTGGTATAGAGGAGGCCATCCTCGACATAGGTCTCCACCCGCCGACCAGGGGTTCGAGCATATTCGCGGTCCTCAAGGGTGCGGTTGACGCCGGCTTGAACGTCCCGCACAGCGAGGAGATCTATCCAGAGGACTACAGGATAAACGGCGAGCACATAGCCAACTACGCCAAGGCCCTCAAGGAGGAGGACGAGGCCCTCTACAGGAAGCAGTTCTCTGGATATCTCGTCAAGGGCCTCGAGCCTGAGAAGCTCCCCGAGCACTTTGAAGAGGTTAAGGCCAAGATAATCGAGAAGTTTGAGGGGGCGAGAGAATGAGCGACCCGAGAGAGATAGCCCAGAGGGTTCTTGAGGAGTGGGAACCAAAGACCAAGCTCGGCAGGCTCGTTAAGGAAGGCCAGATCACTGACATTCACGAGATATTTAGGAAGGGCTACCAGATAAAGGAGCCCGAGATCGTTGACGTCCTCCTTCCGGAGGTCAACCTCAGGGAGAACCAGGAAGTACTCGACATAGCCCTCACGGTGAGAATGACCGACAGCGGCAGGAGGATCAGGTTCAGGGTTCTCGCTGCCGTTGGCAACAGGGACGGCTACGTCGGCCTTGGAATCGGCCACGGAAGGGAAGTCGGTATAGCCATCAGGAAGGCCATCAACTACGCCAAGATGAACATCATCGAGATCAAGCGCGGCTGTGGAAGCTGGGAGTGCAGGTGCAGGAGGCCGCACTCAATTCCGTTCGCCGTCGAGGGGAAGGAAGGCAGCGTCCGCGTCAAGCTCATGCCCGGACCGCGTGGCCTCGGCCTCGTTATCGGTGACGTGGGCAAGAAGATACTCACGCTGGCTGGCGTTCAGGACGTCTGGTCACAGACCCTCGGTGAGACTAGAACCACCGTCAACTTCGCGAAGGCAGTGTTCAACGCCCTCTACAACACCAACCGCGTTGCCATCAAGCCCGAGGACATCGAGCGCTACGGTATCGTCGTGGGTAGGGCGATGCCCACGACCTTCGAGGTTGAGTGAGGTGAGAGAAGATGGCAAAGCTTGCGCTCATCAGGCTTAGGAGCGGGATTAGGGCGAGGGGTGAAGTGAGAGACACCCTCGCCATGCTCCGCCTCCACAGGATCAACCACCTTGTCATAGTTGACGACACCCCGAGCTACCGCGGAATGATTCAGAAGGTCAAGGATTACATAACCTGGGGCGAGATCGACAAGGAGACCCTAGCCAAGCTCCTCAGGAAGAGGGGCAGACTCATAGGAAACAAGCCGATAACCGACGAGTACGTCAAGGAGAAGCTCGGAATGACGATCGAGGAGTTCGCCGAGAAGGTCGTCAACGGCGAGATGAAGCTCAGGGATCTGCCGAACATCAAGCCGGTCTTCAGGCTTCACCCGCCGAGGGGCGGCCTTAAGGGCAGCAAGAAGCGCTCCTTCAAGGAGGGCGGAGCACTCGGTTACCGCGGCGAGAAGATAAACGAGCTCATTGAGAGAATGCTCTGAGGTGGCGAGAGATGATTAGGAGGAGGAAGAAGGTTAGGAAGCTCCGCGGAAGTCACACTCACGGATGGGGCTGCAAGAAGAAGCACCGCGGCGGTGGAAGCAAGGGTGGCCGCGGTATGGCGGGCACCGGTAAGAGGAAGGATCAGAAGTGGACTTGGACCATCAAGTACGCCCCGGACAGGCTCGGTAAGAGGGGCTTCCACAGGCCGAAAGCAGTTCAGTACATCCCGAAGGTCATAAACCTCAACGACATAGACGAGAACTTTGAACTGTTCAAGGATGCGGGCATAATATACGAGGAGGACGGAAAGCTCGTCTTCGACGCGACTGCCCTCGGCGTTGACAAGATACTCGGCACAGGTAAGCTCACAAGGGCCCTCGTCGTGAAGGCCTACTACGTTACCCCCAAGGCAGAGGAGAAGATCAAGGCTGCTGGCGGCGAGGTTCTCCTCGCCTGACTGTCTTCTTTAACTTTTAACAATCCCACAGGTGTTGAAGATGGGAGTCCGGGAAGTAGTCTACGCCATCGAACGCTGGTTCCCAGAAGTTGAAAGGCCCAAGAGGCACGTTCCCCTAAAGGAAAAATTCATGTGGACAGGGATTGCCCTGCTGCTCTACTTCGTTCTGGCCGAGATACCCCTCTATGGAATACCCCAGCAGGTTCAGGATTATTTTGCAACACTCCGTTTCGTGCTCGCAGGTAGGAGCGGCTCGCTCCTGACCCTCGGTATCGGTCCAATCGTTACCGCCAGTATAATCATGCAGCTTCTCGTTGGTTCCGAGATAGTTAGGCTTGACCTCTCAAATCCCGAGGACAGGCGCTTTTACCAGGCCACCCAAAGGGTATTCGCCGTGTTCATGAGCTTTTTCGAGGCGTTCATCTATGTATTCGCCGGTGCCTTCGGTAAGGTGAACACCGGAATAGGTGCGTTCCAGACCGTTTCAATCCCCAACGGGCCGATCTACATTGGAATAGGCCTTGCACTCCTCATCGTTCTCCAGCTCGGTCTAGCCTCGACACTGCTCATACTCCTGGACGAGCTGGTGAGCAAGTGGGGCATCGGAAGCGGTATCAGCCTATTCATTGCCGCGGGTGTCTCCCAGACGGTTATCTATAGATCCCTGGCTCCCGTTCAGAGCAACCAGTACATAGACCCACTCACGGGAGAGCCTGCCTTGATTGGTGCGATTCCTGCTTTCATTCAGCACATCCTCAAAGGGGACATAAGCGGCGCAATATACCGTGGTGGAACCCTCCCAGACATCGTAAAGCTGATTGGAACGATAGTGGTCTTCCTCGTGGTCGTCTATCTGGAGAGCATGCGCGTCGAGATACCCCTCAGCTACGGCCGTGTTACTGTCCGCGGCAGGTATCCGATAAGGTTCATGTACGTCAGCAACATTCCGATCATCCTTACTATGGCACTCTACGCCAACATACAGCTCTGGGCTAGGCTCCTCGCCAACTACGGCCACCCAATCCTTGGCCAGTTCGACAGCGCAGGCAATCCAGTCGGTGGTTTCGTCATATACCTCTACCCGCCCAGGGACATCTTCCACGTGATCAACGACCCAGTGAGGGCGCTGGTGTACGCGTTAATGACAATATTCTGGTCGCTGATCTTTGGATTCCTGTGGGTTGAACTCACGGGCCTTGACGCTAGGAGCATTGCAAGGCAGCTCCAGAACGCTGGCCTCCAGATACCCGGTTTCAGGAGGGATCCAAGAATCCTCGAGAGGGTCCTTCAGAGGTACATTCCATACGTGACATTCTGGGGCTCCTTCACCATAGCCCTCGTGGCAGTGCTGGCGGACTTCCTCGGTGCCCTCGGTACTGGAACAGGAATTCTCCTGACGGTAGGTATACTCTACAGGTTCTACGAGGAGATAGCCAGGGAACAGGCCACCGAGATGTTCCCGGCACTCAGGAAGTTCTTCGCCAAGTGACCCTTTCCTTTTTGCAAAACCTTTTAAGCTCGTTTTTCTGTATCCTTTTGGAGTAAATCTTTGAGTCCTCTGGGTGAGAGCCATGCCGTTTGTTGTCGTGATCACGGGTATTCCAGGTGTGGGCAAGAGCACCATAACGAAGCTGGCCCTCAAAAAGACCCGAGCCAAGTTTAGACTCGTCAATTTTGGGGATCTGATGTTCGAAGAGGCCGTCAATATGGGGCTTGTGAAGCACAGGGACGAGATGAGAAAGCTTGACCCCCTGACCCAGAAGGAACTTCAGCTTAAAGTCGCCCAGAGGATTGTTGAGATTGCCAGGAAAGAACCCGTTCTGCTCGATACCCACGCGACTATCCGGACCCCCGCTGGATACCTTCTCGGATTTCCAAGGGAGGTTATAGAAATCCTCAATCCGAACTTTATAGTCATTATTGAGGCTGCCCCGAGTGAAATCCTTGGAAGGCGCCTGCGTGACCTCAAGAGGGATAGGGACGTTGAGACCGAGGAGCAGATAGCGAGGCATCAGGATCTCAACAGGGCCGCGGCCATAGCGTACGCAATGCACTCTAACGCGCTCATCAAAATCATTGAAAACCACGAGGATAAAGGTCTTGAAGAGGCCGTAAACGAGCTCGTTAAAGTACTCGATCTGGCGGTGAGTGAGTATGCTTGAGGGAATATACGCGTTCCTTGACAACCTGTTTGGACCGTTCATAACTGGCTACCATCCCATGTGGGTCATTACGGTAGCTGGGGCAATAATCGGCGGGACTTACACTTTGATCTACTACTTCTTCACGGATATTGAGAAGCAGAGGCACATGCAGAAGCTTGCCAAAGAGCTCCAGAAGGAGATGCGTGAAGCTCAGAAGAGTGGCGACGAAAAGAAGCTTAAAAAAGTTCAAAAGAAGCAGATGGAGCTTATGAAGATGCAGAGTGAGCTTATGCAGCAGCAGATGATCCCAATGTTCCTGACGCTTCCCGTATTTTGGATATTCTTCGCGTGGCTCAGGCGCTGGTACGTCGAGGTTGGAATAGTCAAAGCCCCCTTCAACTTCTTCCTCTTTGACTGGTTCCACAGCTGGCAGCACTCGGCGCTGCCGCCCGACCAGCTCGGATACGTCGGCTGGTACTTCCTGACCAGCTACGCGGTCGGCATGATACTGAGGAAGTTCCTTAATATGGGATAAATTTAAAAACGCTCTGCAAAATGAGGTTGCGAGGTGAGAGTATGAAGCCCATGTACAGGTCAAGGTCATGGAGGAGAAAGTACGTCAGGACTCCCGGTGGAAGGACCGTCATCCACTTCGAGAGAAGGAAGCCGAAGGTTGCCCACTGCGCCATGTGCGGCAGGCCGCTCAACGGCGTCCCGCGCGGCAGGCCGAGCGAGCTCAGGAAGCTCCCGAAGACCAAGAAGAGACCCGAGAGGCCCTACCCGAACCTCTGCCCGAGCTGCATGAGGAAGGTCATGAAGGCCCAGGTTAGGGCTTCAATCACTGCCTGACGTGGTGCGGAATGCCCAAGGGCTGCCTCGTCATAACCGTCAGCGGTCTGGCAGGGTCCGGCACAACGACCCTCTGCAGGAACCTCGCCAAGCACTACGGCTTCAAGCACATCTATGCTGGGCTTATATTCAGGCAGATGGCCAAGGAAATGGGCATGACCCTCGAGGAGTTCCAGAAGTATGTTGAGCTCCACCCAGAGATAGACAGGGAAATTGACAGAAGGCAGATCGAGGCAGCCAAGGAGTGCAATGTCGTTATTGAAGGCCGCCTCGCTGGCTGGATGGTCAAGAATGCTGACCTGAAAATCTGGCTTGACGCTCCGATAATGGAGCGCGCCAAGAGGGTTGCCAAGAGGGAAGGCATCTCCGTTGAGGAGGCATTCGTTAAGATAGCCGAGAGGGAGAAGCAGAACAGGAAAAGGTATTTAAACCTCTACGGAATCGACATCGAGGACAAGTCCATTTATGACTTGATTATTAACACGGCCCACTGGGGCCCCGATGGCGTCTTCGCGATTGTGAAGGCCGCCATCGACCACCTTTCCCCCAGCGGTGACGCGGGGGAGGATGAAAAAGAAAAGGAGGTGGGATGAATGCCAGCTATTGAGGTTGGAAGGATTGCCGTCGTTATCGCCGGAAGGAGGGCTGGACAGAAGGTCGTCGTTGCCGACATAATCGACAAGAACTTCGTCCTCGTTACCGGTGCTGGCCTCAACAAGGTCAAGCGCAGGAGGATGAACGTTAAGCACCTCGAGCCCCTTCCGGAGAGGGTCAACATTCAGCGCGGCGCTTCCGACGAGGAGATCAAGGCCGCCCTCGAGGGGGCTGGAATCAGCCTCGAGTGAGGGGCCTTCCCCTCACAATTCTCATTCTCGGTTCTGGTTCTTTGTTCTGCCTTTTGTATCCCAAGATTTTATAGCCCTGTTCTGGGCATAAACTTTGGTGAGAGGTTATGAAGACTGCCCTAATTACTGGCGCCACCGGCGGCATTGGGAGGGCACTGTCAGAGAGGCTTGTTAGGCAGGGCTACCACGTAATCTGTGTTGCGAGGAGAGAGGATAAGCTCAGGGAGCTATCCAAGGCCCTGAAAAGCTTTGATTACATAGCTGCTGACCTTTCCGACACGGAAGCTCCGGCCAAAATCAGGGATGCTTTAGCTAGTATGGGAATAAGAAAGCTCGACCTGCTCATAAACAACGCTGGCTACGCCATCAGAAAGCCCCTCCTGGAGCATTCCAGTGAAGAGCTTGAGAACATATTCAGAGTAAACGTCTTTGCTCCCATCTGGCTTACGAAGGAGCTCCTCCCGTTTCTCGGGAAGGGCTCAAAGGTCGTCTTTGTAATAAGCGGCGTTGCCTTTGTCAATGTCCCTGAGATCCCCTCATACTGCGCCACCAAAGGTGCGCTCCACTATCTCACGATAAACTTAGAGAAGGAGCTGGCGGAGCTGGGAATAAGCACGATTAGAGTCTATCCCAAGCAGGTGAAGAGCGAGTTCTGGAAGGGTAAGATTCCCAGGGGGTCAATCGAACCTGAGCGGGTAGCCGATGCGGTGCTTAACGGCATTAAAAAGAACAAGCGTGAGGTCTTTGTGCCCGGCTACCTGAAGCTCGTTAAATACCTGCCCAACTGGCCCGTCTTTACATACCGCTTCAGATATTAGGTGGATTTATAAAGAGGGCTACAGTAGAGAAAACGGTGGGGAGCATGAACCTTCATGCCGTTATCTGGGAGGAAGAGGGAGTTTACGTCGTCAAGGAAGTGTTCACGGGGGTAACTACTCAGGGCGAGACGATAGAGGAGGCACTTGAGAACCTCAGGGAGGCGGTGGAGCTTTACCTGGAAGAGTTCCCCGAGCTCAAAGAGGAACTTGGGAAGATAAAGTTCGTGGGCGATTTCAATGTCGAGATTGCCAAGGCTCTCGGGTGAAGAGGTCGTCAAAGTACTGACATCTAAGTTCGGCTTTAAGGTCTCGCGTCAGAGGGGCAGTCATGTCGTTTTAGTTAAATATGAAAACGGGAGAAAAATTGGTACCGTGGTTCCGCTTCACAAGGAGCTGAAGCCCGGAACTTTGCTCGGAGTGCTTCATCTTGCTGGAATTTCAAAGGATGAATTTGTTGGGGCTCTTAAAGATCTGTAGGTGATGATCATGGCGAGGGACGAAGTGAGGAGGATCCTTCCCGCTGACATCAAGAGGGAAGTGGTTGTGAAGGACGAGAAGGCCGAGACGAATCCGAAGTGGGGCTTTCCGCCGGAGAAACGGCCAATCGAGATGCACATCCAGTTCGGCATAATCAACCTCGACAAGCCGCCCGGGCCGACGAGCCACGAGGTCGTCGCCTGGGTCAAGAGGATACTGAACCTTAACAAGGCAGGACACGGTGGAACGCTAGATCCGAAGGTCAGTGGAGTCCTTCCGGTTGCCCTGGAGAGAGCAACAAGGGTTGTGCAGGCCCTTCTGCCAGCTGGAAAGGAGTACGTGGCTTTAATGCACCTCCACGGCGACGTTCCCGAGGACAAAATACTCGCCGTTATGAGGGAGTTCCAGGGGGAGATAATCCAGAGGCCGCCCCTGAGGAGTGCCGTCAAGAGACGCCTTAGGACGAGGAAGGTCTACTACATAGACGTGCTGGAGATAGAAGGTAGGGACGTTCTCTTCAGGGTTGGAGTCGAGGCCGGAACCTACATCCGTTCGCTCATCCACCACATTGGCCTTGCCCTTGGGGTCGGCGCCCACATGGCCGAACTTAGAAGGACCAGAAGTGGCCCCTTCAAGGAGGATGAGACCCTCGTGACCCTCCATGACCTTGTGGACTACTACCACTTCTGGAAGGAGGACGGGGTTGAGGAGTACTTCAGGAAGGCAATCCAGCCGATGGAGAAGGCAGTGGAACATCTGCCCAAGGTCTGGATAAGGGACTCCGCAGTTGCCGCTGTTACTCACGGCGCTGATTTAGCAGTTCCCGGCGTAGTCAAGCTCCACAAGGGCATAAAGAAGGGAGACCTCGTCGCAATAATGACCCTCAAGGACGAGCTTGTTGCACTGGGCAAAGCCATGATGACAACCGGGGAGATGCTCCAGAAGAGCAAGGGCATAGCGGTCGATGTGGACAAAGTCTTCATGCCAAGGGACTGGTATCCCAAGCTGTGGAAGGAGAAAGAGTGATTTCTCTTTCCCTTCTTTGGGGTGCTTTTCATGGAGGGGAGGAAGGGCCTCAAGCTGATAATTGAGACCGTTGTTGGTATGATTTCCATATTAATGGCCCTCCTCTTTTTGGGGGCCCGCAGTGGTGGCGAAACCATAGATGCTGGACTGCTCGTGACGATGTTTGCACTTCTCCCGCTCTTCGGAGTTTCTGCTCTCTTTTTCATCGGCCGCCATCTTGAGAAGCACGGATATCGGAGGGAAGACTTTAAGCGGCTCCACGTAATCCTCGAGGAGAACTGGGGCAGGGACAGGTTTGTGAAGGATGTACAGGAAATAATTGGTCATCACATAATCGTTTGGTATCTGCTCGGCATGGCCCTCTTTTTAACCGGAAACGTTGTGGGGGCGGCAATTTCCGTGGTCGCCATGTTTCTGGAAATTTTTTCGTTTATCCCTATCTTCCTCCTCATGGTGCAGTGGATATTAGACATTCCCCTCACTTTGTATGCTCTCGCCTCTGGGAAGGAATGGACGGTAACATCGGCTAGGGACCTCGGCCTGTGGATTATAAAGACCTCCCTTTTCGGTGCCGGTTTGCTGGTTGGTGTCTATCTCCTGGGACACACTGTAGGGGGCTCTTCTCTTGAGATGGTCGATGAACTTTTGAGGTTGGGCAGAAGTGAGCATCTCGTCAAAAACCTTCTCCTATTGTCCGCTCAGAGTGTTGCCTTCGGTGCCGCTGAAGCCTACGTATTCCCGAAGCACAAAAAGCTTGGCTTCCTTGTCCTCCTTGTCGTTGGAGCAGTAGGTGTGGCTGTTGTGTGGGACATAATACGGGGATTTTAGGCTCCTTCACCTTTATAAACCCCTTATCGAATCCCCGACCATGAGCCACTACTACTCAGAAGAGCCGAGCACTCCGCTGAAGACGAAGACTATCGAAGTCTGCGTTAGAGGGCACTGTTTCAAGTTCATCACAGCGAGCGGGGTTTTCTCCTTCGGCAGGCTCGACAGGGGAACGGAACTCCTCATCGAGAGCATGGTTCTTCAGCCAGGGTGGAGGGTCCTTGACCTCGGCTGTGGATACGGTCCCATAGGCATCGTTGCCTCTCGCTTTGTGGATTATGTCGTCATGACTGATGTAAACCGCAGGGCGGTCAGCATAGCAAAGAAAAACTTAAAAATCAACGGCGTTAGGAACGCAGAGGTTCGCTGGGGGAGTCTCTACGAACCGGTCGCTGGAGAAAAGTTCGACTCCATAATCACGAACCCCCCTGTGCACGCAGGGAAGGAAGTCCTGAGGGAAATAGTTATAAACGCTCCACGGCATCTGAACGATGGTGGCTACCTCCAGCTGGTCATCAAGACCAAGCAGGGGGCAAAGTATATTAAGTCCCTCATGGATGAGACTTTCACCGAAGTGAGAGAGCTCGCGAAGGGGAGCGGCTATCGGGTGTATGCCGGGATCGCCTAGCCTGGGATGGCGCGGGCCTTGAGAGCCCGTGGCCGTATGGCCACCGGGGTTCAAATCCCCGTCCCGGCGCCAAAATCCCTTATCGTTTCAAAGGGATGTGGAGGTGTATTCGTAATGACCGAGAACTTTAGGCACATCGTCCGTGTTGCGGGAGTGGATATAGACGGACATAAGCAGGTTAGGTGGGCCCTTACGGGCATAAAGGGCATCGGCATAAACTTCGCAACAATGGTGCTCAGGGTTGCAGGAATAGACCCGTTCATGAAGGCAGGTTACCTCACCGACGAGCAGGTGAAGAAGATCGAGGAGATACTCGCTGACCCGGTCGCCCACGGAATACCCGCTTGGGCCGTAAACAGGCCGAAGGACTACGAGACTGGCAAGGACATGCACCTCATCACTGCCAAGCTCGTTATGGCCTGGCGTGAGGATGTCAACAGGCTCAGGAGGATCAGGGCTTACCGCGGTATAAGGCACGAGCTCGGTCTCCCTGTCAGGGGACAGAGGACCAGGTCCAACTTCAGGCACGGTACAACCGTCGGTGTGAGCAGAAGGAAGAAGTGAGGTGGTGTAAATGGGAGACCCGAAGAGGCAGAGGAAGAAGTACGAAACTCCCTCTCACCCGTGGATTAAGGAGAGGCTTGACCGCGAGAGGGTTCTGAAGAGGAACTACGCCCTCAAGAACAAGAAGGAGCTCTGGCGCCACGAGACCCAGCTCAAGGAGTTCAGGCGTAGGGCTAGAAGGCTCCTTGCGGCCCGTGGCAAGCAGGCCGAAATCGAGAGGCAGCAGCTCCTCCAGAGGCTCTACAGGCTTGGCCTCCTTCCGGCCGATGCAGTCCTCGATGACGTTCTCTCGCTCACCGTTGAGGACGTCCTTGAGAGGAGGCTTCAGACCATCGTCTACAGGAAGGGCCTCGCCAGGACTATGAAGCAGGCTAGGCAGCTCATCGTTCACGGCCACATCGAGGTTAACGGTCAGGTCATCCGCTCTCCTGGCTACCTCGTCCTCCGCGAGGAGGAGGACACGATAACCTACGCCAAGGGCTCACCCTTCGCCAAGGAGGGCCACCCCGAGAGGATGGTTATCGAACAGGCTAAGCAGGGTGGTGAGGCATGAGCGAGGAGCAGACCACTCAGGTTAACATAAAGAAGAAGGAGAAGTGGGGTGTCGCCCACATCTACTCCTCATACAACAACACCATCATCCACATCACGGACCTCACCGGGGCCGAGACCATCTCCAGGTGGAGCGGTGGTATGGTCGTCAAGGCCGACAGGGACGAGCCCTCACCGTATGCTGCTATGATAGCCGCGAGAAGGGCCGCCGAAGAGGCTATGGAGAAGGGCATCACCGGCGTCCACATCAAGGTCCGCGCCCCTGGAGGAAGCAAGAGCAAGAGCCCGGGACCAGGTGCTCAGGCAGCCATTAGGGCCCTCTCCAGGGCCGGCCTTAGGATTGGAAGGGTTGAGGACGTCACCCCGATCCCGCACGACGGTACCAGGCCGAAGGGCGGGAGAAGGGGCAGGCGCGTCTGATCCCCTACAACTTCTTTTTTGGTGATGCCAATGGTAGAGTTCAAGATTCTTGAGAAGAGGCCCGACTCAATAAAGTTCATCGTCAGCGGCGTTGATGTACCGTTCGCGAACGCCCTTAGAAGGACTATTCTCTCGGAAGTCCCAACCTTTGCCGTTGATGAGGTCGAGTTCCTAGAGAACGATTCTGCACTTTTCGACGAGATAATAGCGCACAGGCTTGCCATGATACCGCTCACGACTCCTCATGAGAGGTTCTCGCTCGATGCCCTTGAGCTTGATGACTACACGGTTACCCTCTCGCTTGAGGCTGAGGGCCCTGGCATGGTGTACTCGGGCGACCTCAAGAGTAGCGATGGAGATGTAAAGCCCGCCAACCCGAACATCCCCATAGTAAAGCTCGCAGAAGGACAAAGGCTAACGTTCAACGCTTATGCGAGGCTCGGCCGCGGAAAGGATCACGCCAAGTGGCAACCGGGCTTCGTTTACTACAAGTACCTGACCAAGATACACGTCAGCAAAGACGTTCCCGACTGGGAGGAGCTCAAAGAGCTCGCTGAGAGGCGTGGACTCCCCGTCGAGGAGAGTGATGAGGAGATAGTCATAACCACGATAAAGGCCTTTTACCTTCCCAGGAAGTTCGAGGAGCACATGGGTAAGGGGATCAGAGAGGAGATAGTGCCCGGTTCATTCGTGTTTACCGTCGAAACGAATGGTGAACTTCCCGTTGAGGAAATCGTGAGCATAGCGCTCAAAATACTCATGAGGAAGAGCGATAGATTTATAAACGAGCTCCATAAATTAGCCGACTGACGCGGGGGTAGCCGAGCCTGGCCAAAGGCGCGGGATTCAGGGTCCCGTCCCGCAGGGGTTCCGGGGTTCAAATCCCCGCCCCCGCACCATAATTACGCTCACCCCGTCCGACTGTCGGTTTCCCTGCGAGAGCTTTGAGGAGGTATGTTCATGGTTAAGAGAACTGGACCGACCGATATTAACCTGAGAAGGCTCATCCGCACCCTCAGGAAAAAGTCAAACGAGGAAGGAGTCAAGATATGGAAGGACATCGCCTGGCGCCTTGAGAGGCCCAGGAGGCAGAGGGCTGAGGTGAACATCAGCAAGATCAACCGCTATACCAAGGAGGGCGACGTTGTTATCGTCCCGGGAAGCGTCCTCGGTGCAGGAAGGCTTGAGCACAAGGTCGTCGTTGCAGCTTGGAAGTTCAGCGAGGCAGCCAGGAGGAAGATAATCGAGGCCGGTGGAGAGGCCATAAGCATTGAGGAGCTTATGGAGAGAAACCCGAAGGGTAGTGGAGTAATCATAATGGAGTGATGGGCCATGAGGATAATTAACGCTGAAGGACTCATACTCGGAAGGCTCGCCTCGAAGGTCGCCAAGATGCTCCTCGAGGGCGAGGAGGTAGTCATCGTCAACGCCGAAAAGGCCATCATCACCGGCAACAGGGAGGACATCTTCGCCAAGTACAAGCAGAGGACCGAGCTCAGAACCAGGACCAACCCGAGGAGGGGCCCGTTCTATCCGAAGAGGAGCGACGAGATCGTCAGGAGAACTGTTAGGGGCATGCTCCCCTGGAAGACCGACCGCGGAAGGAAGGCCTTCAAGAGGCTCAAGGTCTACGTCGGAGTTCCCAAGGAGTTCGAGGGCAAGGAGTTCGAGACCATAAGCGAGGCCCACATGTCGAGGCTTGCCACTCCGAAGTACGTTACCGTTGGAGAGGTCGCGAAGTTCCTCGGTGGAAAGTTCTGAGGTGAGAAAGATGAGGGTCATCCAGACTGCTGGTAAGAGGAAGACGGCCGTTGCGAGGGCCACCATAAGGGAAGGAAAGGGCCGCGTCAGGATCAACCACAAGCCCGTCGAGATCATCGAGCCGGAGATAGCGCGCTTCACCATCATGGAGCCGCTCATCCTTGCAGGTGAAGAGATCGTCAGCAGGGTTGACATAGACGTCAAGGTTGAGGGCGGAGGCTTCATGGGCCAGGCTGAGGCAGCTAGAGTTGCCATAGCCAGGGCCCTCGTTGAGTGGACCAACGACATGAACCTGAAGGAAAAGTTTATGAAGTACGACAGGACAATGCTCGTCGGCGACAGCAGGAGAACCGAGCCTCACAAGCCCAACCGCTCAACCAAGGGTCCGAGGGCCAAGAGGCAGAAGTCATACCGCTGATGCCTTTCCTTTAACCCTTTGAGGTGTGAAAAATGATAGTCCCCGTCAGGTGCTTCACCTGCGGAAAGGTGCTCGCAGACAAGTACTACGAGTTCAAGAAGAGGGTTGAGGCCGGGGAAGACCCGGGTAAGGTCCTCGACGACCTCGGCGTTGAGAGGTACTGCTGCAGGAGAACCTTGCTGAGCCACGTAGAGCTGATCGACCAGGTAATGGTTTATAAAGTCTACTAAAAACCGCATTTCTGGGCGGGGCCGTGGGGTAGCTTGGTCTATCCTCCCGGCTTGGGGTGCCGGAGACCCGGGTTCAAATCCCGGCGGCCCCACCAAAATTTGATCTGTGCACAGGAAGTGGGGTGGTAGTCGTGTTTAGGTACACCCGCTTTGAAAAGGCCCGCATCATTGGAGCCAGGGCTCTCCAGATAGCGATGGGAGCCCCGGTGCTAATCGATGTACCCGAGGGAATTACTCCCCTTCAGGCGGCTCTCCTCGAGTTCGAGAAGGGTGTGATACCGATCACCGTAATAAGGCCGAGCTGATGAGAGATGACGGTGATAGAGAACATAGTCGGCAGGGTAACAGTACTCAGGGGCGGCAGGTATTCGGTTGAGGTTGACGTTATAACTAGCTCGGGTTTTGGCAGGTTCGCCGCCCCGGTAGACGAGAATCCTGACCTCTACATAGCGGAAGCCCACAGGGCCGTCAGTGAGGTTGACGAGATAATAGGGCCAGAGCTTATCGGGTTTGACGCAACGGAGCAGGAGCTTATAGACAGCTATCTGTGGGAGATAGACGGCACCGAGGACTTCAGCCACATCGGTGCAAACACGGCCTTAGCCGTATCGGTTGCCACGGCAAAGGCAGCAGCCAGCGAGAAGAACCTTCCGCTCTACACTTACCTTGGCGGGACGTTCACCACCGAACTCCCAGTCCCGATACTTGAGTTCGCGAGCGACAGTGAGTTTGACTACTACGTAATGGTGCGCGACCTGATGGAGATAACCGATGTTGTTGATGCCGTAAACGGCGTGCTCTCCAACCTCAAAGAGGCGACTGTTGAAGGATACTCGGAGGCGACAGAAAAAGCCAGCAGTGAACTCGGTCTCGATGTCGCCCTGGGACTCGCCCAGAAGGCTCCCATGGACATGGAAAAACTGCTGACCCTCGTTGAAGACAACAACGTGGCTTATCTAAAGCCAATGGGTGATGAGGAGCTCTTCCTTGAGCTTATTGCCGGAACTCACGGGGTTTTTATAGATGGGGAGTACCTGTTCCGCCAGAAGGACATACTAGACAGGCGCTATTACAACGCCCTGTCCATAAAGCCGATAAATCTGGGCACGCTCACCGACTTATACAACCTTATTAACGACGCAAAGTCGGAGAGGATTGTTCCAATCCTCGCGGAGGCTCGTTTTGAGTCCTCCGACGAGGCGCTCGCCCACATGGCCGTGGGCTTTAGGTGTCCGGCGGTGGTGCTCCGCAAGGACTCCATCGCCAAGCTCAACGAGCTGATAAGGATAGCCGAAGACCTTGGTGAAAGGGGTAGGGTGATAACGTTTGAAGGATGAGGAGGTGTGAAAGGTGGAGGAGTATCTCGTTCCGCTCGACCAGTACCTTGCTGCCGGTGTCCACATCGGAACCCAGCAGAAGACCAAGGACATGAAGAAGTTCATATACAGGGTAAGGCAGGACGGACTCTACGTCCTCGACGTTAGGAAGACCGATGAGAGGCTTCGTGTCGCTGGAAAGTTCCTTGCCAAGTTCGACCCCGAGAGCATACTTGCCGTGAGCGTCAGGCTCTACGGCCAGAGGCCCGTTAAGAAGTTCGGTGAGGTCACTGGCGCCAAAGCTATACCCGGTCGTTTCCTTCCAGGAACTATGACCAACCCTCAGGTCAAGAACTTCATTGAGCCCGACGTTCTCATAGTTACCGACCCGAGGGCCGACCACCAGGCCCTTAAGGAGGCCGTTGAGATTGGAATACCCATAGTGGCCCTCGTTGACACCGAGAACTTCCTGAGCTACGTTGATATCGCAATCCCAACCAACAACAAGGGCAGGAAGGCTCTCGCCCTCATCTACTGGATACTTGCCAGGGAAGTCCTCTACAACAGGAAGGAGATCGAGAGCAGGGAAGACTTCAAGATACCGGTTGAGGACTTCGAGATGAGGATCATAAGGACCTGAGGGGAAAATTTTTAACGCCCCTCGCTTTACTTTCCCTCGCGCGGGGGTGCCCGAGCCTGGCCAAAGGGGGCGGACTTAAGATCCGCTGCCGTAGGGCTGCGCGGGTTCGAATCCCGTCCCCCGCACCAAAGGTTTAAAAGTTCCAGATCAAAGGGTTGCAGGCTTTAAGGTTATCGAGGTGATAAGAATGGCGAGATTCCCTGAGGCTGAGGCTAGGATCTTTAGGAAACTCGTGTGCATGCGCTGCGGTGCCACTAACCCATGGGGCGCAAAGAAGTGCAGAAAGTGCGGCTACAAGGGCCTTCGCCCGAAGGCCAGAGAACCGCGTGGTGGAGGACGCTGATCACTCCCCCTTCAGTTTTTTCAATGTTTCTTCGAGGAAGTTTATTCCCTCTTTTAGGAGTTCTTCGCCCTTCGGTGTGAGCTTGTAGTACTTCCTGGCCGGTTTACCTCCTGTCGTTTCCTGCCATTCTGAGGTTACATATCCCTCTTTCTCAAGCTTGTAAAGCACCACGTAAGAGCTGACTGTGGCAGGTTCAAAGTTGAAAGCCTCTTTTATCTTCTCCTTTAGCTCGTATGCGTACATGGGGCGCTCTTTCAAAAGCCGGAGTATGTAGAGCCACAGAACTTCCTTTGTAATCTTGTTCTGTAATCTCTCTAGGGGGGTTGTCATGATCTCACCCTTTTGTTCTTTGTGAAATATTTTAGATCCATATAATTTAAGGGTTTTGCCAACAAAAGGTTTATCTTTCTTCTCGCCCGATTTGTTAGTGGTGGTCTCATGGAGTTCGATATGAGCGGTATGTTCGGGGATCTGGGCGTTGGTGCTATAGTGGGCTTTGTAACAGGGTATGCACTGAAGAAGTTCGTGAAAATCGTGATGACATTAATAGGAGCCTACCTTTTGAGCCTCTTCTGGCTTCAGCAGAAGGGAGTGATAACAATAAACACTGACAAGCTCTTCAACCTGAGTGAGAACGTGACCCAGCAGGTACTAGGTCTTGGACAGAAGGCTCTTGGGATACTCCCAGGTACTGGTGCGTTTGTTGCAGGCTTCTACTTAGGATTCAAAAAAGGTTAAAGGGATCAGACCTTTCCATGATAGAGTATCTTGATAAGCTCTTCCGGAAGGCCCTCTTTCTTGATTTTCTCCTCTATGAGCTTTTTCTCGTCATCATAGTCCACTTCTATGAACTTGGTGTGTAGAGTGTCCACATCAACGAGGGCAAAGGTTGCTTTGTGGTTCTTGCCCGGTGGGTATCCAATGCTTCCGGGACAGATGACCCTACCGTAGCGGGTCATAGCGTTGACCGGATACTTGGGTGATGCAACAAAGAGTATCTCATAGTCTTTGACCGGCCTCATGATGGCTTCGTAGTAGCTGGTCGGCTGGTCTGGCAGTACAACTCCTCCAAACGGGTTCAGAGGACTTCCATAGACTCCGAATATGTCGTTCTTTCCAATCTTGTCGACAAGGTATATTGGAAGGTCCCTTATGAACTCGCGCCCTTCGTGACCAAGGGCTTCCCAGGTGTACTTGAGGGCCTTCTTTATGTAGTCGGGATATTCAACCTTGTCAATGTAGTCCGGTCCTTCCGCGTGGGGATCGCTCTCGGCTATTACCTGGTCGAACTCACCCCTGATGACCTTGACTGTGTTGTTTCTGATGAGGTCATCAAGAGCGTCAAGGACTTCCTTCGGGTACGGGAACAGACCAACGATGTTGCCCAGAACATAGTACTTCTCTATTTCGTACCCTTCCTCCTTTAGGGCCTCTATCTTTTCAAGGGCCTTTGCCAGTGCTGGAAGGTTGCCGTTGATGTTTGCAAGAACGGCCACGTACACCATGGCCACCACCTCCTTTTTTCTTACCTGAAGAAAATAAAAGTGTTGAAGTATTTAAGCCTTTCGTTTCCAGCAAGCTTTTGGAAAAAGCTTGACCAAAAGTGTGCCCTTCTTCTCGAACTTTGCTTATCGGGAGTGTATGCTCCCCAGAAAGCAGGTTCGCGTGTGGGTTTGTTCTTAAAAATCTCTCGTTAATTGTGATTTCGAACTTTCTTTTTAGCGCTCAAAGAGCACTATACTGTGGGGAAAATCCTGTAAGTCTGGCAACTCGAAAGTAAACCCACTCAAAAATTAGTTCATTAAAAACGCATACCTCTTTTCCGCCGGCGCTGAAACTTTGCCAGGCAAAGTTTCATCAAAGTTTGTAGCTCTTCTTCAAGAGGGTTTTATTTTAGGATTTTAGACTGCAAGTGCTCATTTTTGAGTGAGAACCTTTTAGGAAGCTTCTTGAAGAGGGTGTTTTCTTTTCTTTGACGCCCAAAGGGCGCCGATTTAGAGTTAAACACGAGTTGACAGGGTGGATTAAGGGTTCTCACTCTCAAAAAGCCATTTGAGTTGGAAAATCACGGTGAATTGGCATTCCGAAAAAGAGCTACGAACCTTGATCAAACTTCGCGCAGGAAGCTTTTAGAAAAAGCTTCACCAAAAGTGTGTGCCCTTCTCCTCGATCTCGCCTGTTAGGGAGTGTATGCTCTCAAGAAGGCAGGCTCGCGCGGGTTTAACTCCAAAATCCCCGCGCTAATTGTGATTTTTGACTTTCTTTTTAGTGCCCTTCGGGCACTATACGGTGAGAAAATCCTTTTGAATCAGCCAATTGGAAGTAAACCCTTCAAAAGCAGGCATATCTAAAAAGAAAGCATACCAATCTTCCGCCAGCGCTGAAGCTTTTTGGAAAAGCTTCACCAAAAGCTCGAATGTCTCCGAGAATTGGCTTGATAAGGTTAGATTCTCTTGATGGATGGGCAGGGAAGTGCGGGTTTTTCTTCTTTTTTAACGCCCTTTGGGCGTTATACTCCGAGCAAACCCCTTGAGAATTGCAAATTGATTGTGAGAATCACTGAAAAGCAGGGCGCTCAAAAGGACATTCGCTCTTTGGTGAAACTTTTCATTAGAAAAGTTTCTATGGCGGACCGGCGGGGCTTCGAACCCCGGACCTGCGGCTTAGGAGGCCGCCGCCCTATCCTGGCTAGGCTACCGGTCCACTGCCCGCTAATCCCTCTTAGAGAAGGGTATTTAAAGTTTACGGTGTATTCTCTCCGGTGGTGATTGTGGTCGATGAGCTTGACATGAGGATACTGTCATTACTCCAGAAAAACGCTAGGCTTTCCTACAGGGAGATAGCGAAGGAGCTGGGGGTGGCTGTCGGCACTGTATACAACCGCATTAAGCGTCTTGAGGAGAGCGGGGTTATTAAGGGATACGCCCCGATTGTTGACTATGAAAAGCTGGGTTTTGGTTTGACTGCCCTAATTGGAGTTAAGGCCCAGGGGAAGAAAATAATTGAGATTGAGCGAAAAATCGCGGAGAGCGGTAGGGCCATGATGGTTTACGACATCACCGGTGAGTTTGATATATTCGTAATCGCAAAGTTCAAGGACAGGGCTGATATGAACAGGTTTGTAAAATGGCTGCTGTCGCTCGACGGCGTTGAAAAAACGAACACGAGCGTGGTCATGCAGGTTGTTAAAGAGGAACCGAGACTATCCCTTGAGGATTAGGACTTCCCTGAGGAATCTTTCGGTAAAGTCCTGAAAACTTTCCACGGGAAGAGTTACTTCCCTTTCATTAACTTTCCCTTTGAAAACAAACCTTCTGGAAGTTATCTCCCTGATTTTGCTGAAGGACGGATTTTCCTTTATTGTTTTCTCAAGAACCTTTGTGAATTCAACTTCATCGACTTCTTCTATCACGCCTTCTATGACCACAACCTTTCCGCAGTCTTCTTCGGGGCACTCAAATCTAAAAGGAACGCCGGGCGTGAACTCGACTGGGATGCTCAGCCCGGCGGCGTTGTAAATGAACCCCTTCATGGAAATCCCTCAGAGCTTTATGAGGCTCTCAACGGGGAATGGGTACTCCCCTTTGAGTTTTTCCACTTCGTCTCCAACGCTTATCAGGAAGAACATGCCGACGGGCTTTGCACCGGCCTGGTGTGCCAGCTCCACGAGCGCCCTCTGGGTCTCACCGCTCCTTATGACATCGTCAACGATGAGCACGGTCTCTCCCTTCTTCAGTGCCCATTGTGGCAGATAGAGAGTCATAACGCTTCCCGATGCACTTGGTACGTAGTTCACCTCGTAGAACTTCTCGACGCCGACTTCCTTCTTCTTCTTTGCGTATATCAGGTCGGCCCCCAGCTCTCTCGCTATATGAGCTCCCAGGACAATGCCGTCGGTTTCGGCTGTGAGGACTTTGTCAATGTCCTTGTCCATGTACTTGCTGGCAACTTCCTCCGCTATCAGACTCATCAGCGCGGTGTCGCTCAGGGCGGGCATGTTGTCGAAGAATCCCCTTTCATCGAACTTTATCCTCTTGCGAACCTCTTCTTCAATGTTGATATAGGGTGCAAGCAGCTCCATAAGCTCTTTAGTCCTCTCGGAGCTTGGTAGTACCTTTCCCCTAACGTATCGGTTAAGGACCGTTATTGGCAATCCCGTTATGCGGGACAGCTCCTCGTATGTGTAAGACTTCTTTAACAGCCTCAGGATTCTTATCAGTCTCAGCTTTTCCTGGACTGCCTTTAACTGGCTCACCCTCTCACCTCCAGGTGGCCAGGGATTAACAAAAAAATGTATAAATATGTTTCGGTCTAAACGCTCGCATTCACCTGGGTTTTCTGGCCTTTGTGGATTACTTTTTGTCTGTATTCCTCGATGATGTCCCAGTATTCTTTCATAAGGAAATCTTTGGTGACGGGTTTACCGTCGGGATGGTTAATGCCAGGGCAGAATGAATCTTCCTTAATATAGATCTCCATTCTCTCCCCGTGTTTAACAAAGACAAATGGATACAGCCTGCATGCGAGCGGCCTGTGGTTGTAGATTTTGCACTTCTTTGTTTCTGGATCGAGAAAGACGCATGCATCAGTAACGGGGTTCTTCTTTATCGCATACCCTAGAAACTTATCCCCTCTGTAGAAGAGCTTTTCATAGTCCACGAACTCCCAGGTATTGTAGCCCAATCCTTCGATTCTCTCTATGTCCTCATCCCTGAGCGGGATTTCAAGCCTCTCACAGCAAAGTCCGCAGTTCTCAATGCACTTAAATTTGAAGGTTGGGTCGGACTCGACCTCCAAAGTGACTAGGTCGACTGTCGCGACCCACCTTTTCAATTCGTTCACCTCCGGTAGCTGCTTGCTATAAGGGTCTCCGTTAGTTCAATGTCCTTGATCTTCCTGAGAACTTCGTCGTGGAACCTGTCTAGCTCCTCAATGCTGGGGACTTCGATGCGGATTATAATGTCGTACTCTCCGTATACTCTGTAGGCCTCTTTGACGCGGGGGTCTTTTATTATCTCCTGATAGACCTTCTCTTCGTTTCCGGGTTTCACAACTATCAGAACGATTGCCTCTATCATATTCCCAGCCCCCCGAAATTGAACTTCTTGGCCATCTTCGCGAGCTTTCTCTTATTCAAGCTCTTGAACATCTTCTTCATCTGATTGTACTGGTTGAGAAGCTCCCTTACTTCCGCCGTTGTTGCCCCAGATCCTCTGGCTATGCGCTTTATCCTCGAATAGTTGATGATCTCTGGGTTTTCAAGCTCTTCTTCCGTCATTGAGTCCATTATGACTTTGTACCTCTTTAGCTTTTCTTCTCCTACCCTAACTGCGTCCTCCGGGAGGGAATAGCCAAGTCCCGGTATCATTTGGAGTATCTGCTTCAGAGGGCCCATCTTCTGCATCGCTTCAAGCTGGGCGTACATGTCCTTGAGGTTGAACTTTCCGCGCAGGAACTTCTCCATGTCCTCTTCCCTGAACTCCTGCTCCTTCTGGAGCTCTTCTATCTTCTCCAGAAGGCCCTGTATGTCGCCGAGACCGAGCAGCCTCGAAACGAAGCGCTTTGGATCAAAGGGCTCAAGGTCGTCTATCCTCTCTCCGGTTCCGATGAACTTTATCGGAGCACCCGTCGCCGCTACTGCTGAGAGCGCTCCACCACCCTTGGCGCTTCCATCGAGCTTCGTCACGATTATTGATCCTATGGGGGTTGCTTCCTTGAAGGCCATTGCCTGGTTGTACGCCTGCTGACCTATGGTACCATCTATTACAAGTATGACTTCATGGGGCTTAATGGCCTCGCTTATCTGCCTCATCTCCTCGATGAGACCCTTCTCTTCCTTGTGCCTTCCCGCGGAGTCGACTATTATGACGTCAACACCCTTCTCACGGAAGTGCTCAACGCCTTCCCTCGCGAGCTTAACTGCGTCCTTCTCCTCGGGATCACCAAAAACCTCTATGCCAAACGGGTCGAGAAGCTGTCTGAGCTGGTAGTAGGCTCCCGGTCTCCAGGTGTCGGAACAGACAACGCCGACTTTGTATCCCCTCTTCTGAAGGTAGCGGGCGAGCTTTGCGACGCTTGTCGTCTTTCCGGAACCCTGGATTCCAACCGTGAGGATAACGGTCGGCTTGTGCTTTATCTCGAGGGGCTTTGCCTCGGTTCCGAGAAACTTGGTTAGTTCTTCGTACACGATCTTTATTATGTGCTCCTTCTTACTGACACCTGCGGGAGGTTCTTCTTCGAGCGCCCGCTTTTGTATCTGCTTTGTTAACTGAAGGACGAGCTTGACGTTAACGTCTGCCTGGAGTAGTGCCCTCTGGATATCCCTCACAATCTCTTTGATCGTGGCCTCATCAACGGTGCTCGAACGGGCGAGTTTTTTGAGAGCGCTGTTCAGTGCTTGGCCGAGCTTCTCAAGTGCCATTTTTCTCACCTTGTTTAGAGATGAACCATAACCTTATAAACGGTTGGGTCTTTGAGTTCTTGTAAAATGTATTCATTTCGTTTAATCAGCCGTTTTAGAGCCGCTTAAGATGTAATTTTTTGTACATTGAAGCTAAATCCAATTCTATGGTCTCTTTTATTGAGTTTGGAGTTCTTTTCGGTTCATTTCTGTGAAAAAACAATCTACAAAAGTTTTTAAACCTAAAAATGCTATTGGTTAACGGAGAGAAAAATAGGGGGTGAGAGAATGCTTCCGTGGATGCTCGTTTACGAGTACATGTTCACCAAGGAGAACGAGAGGAGAAAGAGAAGGCCGATTCCTGAGGAGCTTGAGTACGTTGAGATGCTCCGTAGGTGAGTCTGATAGGGCTGTTTTTCTTTTTTGGCTGTTCTTAGCATTTTTATGGTTTTCGTCGGACGGATTGGGTGCTTTTTCAAATTATTCGTCGATTGTCGAATCATTTTTTAACGAATGTCTTTAGGAAAGCTTTTTATATGTTGAAGTTGTATATATCATTGGTGATACCTATGCCAACGGTTATCAAGCGTGATCCCAAGAGGTTTTTGAAGGAGCTTCGCATCCATTACGGCGATGTCTGGAAGATGCCCTCGAGCCAGTACTTGGCCAGCCCGGATTTTGTCGTTGTGGATCCGAAAACCGGAAAGAAGACAAAGGTCAGCTTCGTTTCCCTGGACGATGGGGAAGTCGTTGGAGTTGTGTACGACGACCTCAGCTGATTCTTTTGGATTTCTGTAACTTTTATGTGTTTTGATCTTGAACATGGGGGCATAACATATAAATACAACATCATTGGATATTTTTTGGGGTGGTATAGTTTGTCCAAAGACGTTTATTTTGAGTTGCTGTCAATAGCCCGTAGTATTCAAGACCCCTATCTAAGGGCACTTACGTATGCTAGAATCGGCTACTATATGCATCTAGCCAAACGTCCCAAATATAAAGATGCGTTCTCTTCTGCTCTCCAGGCAATAGCCTCGATTGAAAATCCTCCCCTTATGGTTCACGCTCTAATTGAGGTCGGGACACTTTTGAGCAGTATAAACCCTCAGAGTGCTAACCGTGTTCTCGAAAGCGCCTATGAGGCAATACTCAAAATGCCGCAAGCACCAAGGGATGATTTCCTCTATCGCTTAGTGAAAAAACTCGTTCAAATAGACTTCATGGACAGGGCGTTTGAGTATTCTTTGGAGATTGAAAACGAAGTTAAAAGAAATGATGCACTACTCCTGATCCTGAATAAGCATATCCAGGATGGCAATCTGAGAAATGCGCACAAAATTGTTGAAAAAATCCAAAACGAGCCTTGGAAGTCGCTTGCGCTCTTCAATATCCTGAAGGAGCATCTCAAAAGAGATGAGCTTGGCACAGCTCTGGGCATGCTTTCTCAGTTCAAGAGTGATTACTGGCTTGGTGAGGCCGTGAAGGCTGTGGCTGTTTACCTCAAAAAATCGGGCAGTCTGGACTCTGCGGTTTACGAGAAAGTTTTCCAGTTTATAGTCGGCCTTTCGTCGGATGTTAGCGTTGACGTTCTTAAATCGTTCCTTGTCAGTCTGGCGGTCCAGGGTGAAATCAAGTTCGTTTCAGAGTCCCTTGAGAGAATCCCCCGTGAGCAATGGGATGAGGTGATATCTGCCGTTGTATCCTCTATAATCGATAGAGTGGAGCTTGTTGAGGAGTTCATTGATTCGCTGCCTGAGGATGCTAAACTACTCGCAGCGGGATATGTGCTGGATATTCTTCTTGAAAGGCCTCCAAGTTCGGAGTACCTAGAACTCGTCAGAAAAATAGGCTCTTTTGTCTCTTCGGAACGCTTGAAGGTCAAGGCCGTCCGTTATCTCTCGAAACTCCATGACTATGAGGGGGCTTGGAATCTTGCTTCCTCTATAAGTGACCCCCACCTGCGCTCCCTCGCCTTTGGGAGTATAGCAATCGAGAAGCTCAAAGAGGGCGACATAGATGGAGCCATAGACGCGGCCCTCGAGGTTAAGGATCCGAGGTGGGGTTCATGGTTGCTCAGCGAGATTTTGGCGAAGATAGCAGAGCTTCAGGCCAGTGGTCGCGTGGTTGAGGATATAGAGGAGCGGGCAGAGGAGCAAAAGCGCCTGTGGGCAGATGAATAACGTTTTAAGGCACGTTTCTTTTATCTGTCTAGGTGATGCGAATGCCAAGGATAGCGATAATAGGCGGTTCTGGAGTTTACGACCCCGCACTTCTAACCAACATCAGGGAAGAGACCGTTGAAACACCCTACGGAACGGTCAAAGTCAAGATCGGCGAGTACAACGGCGAGGAAATAGTATTTCTCGCCAGGCACGGTGAGGGACACAGCGTTCCACCGCACAAGATAAACTACCGTGCGAACATCTGGGCCCTCTACGAGCTCGGCGTCGAGAGGATTCTTTCGACTTCGGCTGTTGGTTCTCTCAACCTAGACATGAAGCCCGGTGACTTCGTAATCCTCGACCAGCTCATGGACTTTACCAAGACCAGACACTACACCTTCTACGACGGTGAAGAAAGCCCGCACGATAGAAAGTTCGTGGCCCATGTGGACTTTACTGAACCCTACTGTCCCGAGCTGAGGAAAGCCCTGATGAACGCCGCCAGGGAGCTGGGCTTTACATATCACCCCATGGGAACTTATGCCTGCATGGAAGGGCCCCGCTTTGAGACGAGGGCTGAGATAAGGGCGCTAAAGATCCTCGGGGCCGACGTCGTTGGAATGACCCAGTGTCCGGAGGCAGCACTCGCGAGGGAGCTTGAGATGTGCTACGCGAGCGTTGCCATAGTCACCAACTACGCCGCTGGCATAAGCCCCAACAAGCTCACTCACACGGAAGTGGTCGAGCTTATGGCCCAGAAGTCCAACGAGATAAAGCTCCTGCTCATGAAGGCCATCGAGTACATTCCAAAGGAAAGAAGGTGCCCCTGCAAGGATGCACTGAAGGGCGCGACCGGTGAGTAGTGTTCCTCTTCGTTCTCTCCACTTCTTAACTGTGCTTACGTTTTAAACCTCGGGTTAAGGAAAGTGTTTAATAGTCTTTTGAGAACTCTCTTTGGTGAGGTTAATGAAGTACGATGTGGTTGTTATAGGTGGAAGTGCTGGCGGTCTAACGGCTGCGATCTCTGCCAAGAGGTTCTATCCCGACAAAAGCGTCCTCGTGATCAAGAAAGAGGACGTTTCCATGATTCCTTGCGGGATTCCGTACATCTTCGGTACCCTGAGGAGCGTTGAGGATGATGTTCTCCCAACGGAGAGGTTTCTCAAACCCCTCGGCATCGACGTTCTGGTTGATGAGGTCACGGAAATAAATCCCAAGTCCAAGACACTCCTGACGAAGTCAGGGAGAGAGATAGGCTGGGAAAAGCTCGTTCTGGCGACTGGTTCGAGACCCCAGATCCCTGACATCCCCGGCGTTGAGCTTGAGGGTGTGTACACCGTCTCCAAGGACTACCACTACCTCAAAGAGCTCAAGAAGAGAGTAGAGGATGCCGAGAAGGTTGTCATTATCGGCGGCGGTTTCATAGCCCTTGAAGTTGGGGACGAGATCAGAAAGCTCGGGAAGGACGTTACGATAGTTGTCAGAAGCAGGCTGTTGAGAAACTCTTTCGACCCCGAATTCAGTGAGATGATCGAGAACAGGCTCAAGGAAGTTGGAATAAACGTTGTTTACGGGCACGTGGAGAGGCTAGTCGGCAGAGAGCGCGTTGAAGGTGTCAAGCTCGTCGAAGGTGGGGAAATCCCCGCCGATCTGGTAATTCTCTCAACGGGCTACCGCCCAAACGTTGAGCTGGCAGTAAAAACAGGTCTAAAAGTTACAAGATACGGCATCTGGACTGACGAGTACATGAGAACCTCCTGCCCGGACATATTCGCCGTCGGCGACTGCGTCGAGCACAGGGACTTCTTTACAGGAAAGCCCTTCCCTCTGATGCTAGCCTCAACGGCAACCTTCGAGGCGAGGATAGCAGGGGCGAACCTCTTTAAGCTCCAGATAGTCAGGGAGAACAGGAGGACAATAGGCGCTTACTCCACCCACGTTGCTGGCTTGACCTTAGCCGCCGCAGGACTAACTGAGGAAGCCGCCAAGAGAGAGGGCTTTGAGGTCATTGTTGGACGGGCTACTGGCCCCGACAGACATCCAGCAAAGTTCGAGGATACTTCGATGGTAACGGTCAAGCTTATATTCTCCAGGGACAGGGGGGCCATTCTGGGTGCCCAGCTAGCCGGTGGAAAGAGCGTTGGCGAGATGATCAACGTTCTTGCACTGGCCATACAGAAGAGGCTTACGGCTAGCGAGCTCTACACCCTCCAGATAGCGACTCACCCGCTCCTCACGGCTTCTCCAGTCGGATACCAGATACTCCAGGCAGCGGAGGATGCACTGGCGAAGCTGAGAGCGGGGGCCTGAATTCCCCTTTCATTTTCTAGCAAGCTTTTGGGAAAGCTTCACCAAAGAAACTTTGCCCGGCAAAGTTTCATCAAAGTTTGTGGTTCTTGATTAGAGGGTTGTTTTGAGTGGATTTCCTTTTGAATGCTGTCTTGGAGTGTGAATTCCATTTTTGTTCGCTCGCTCTTTGTGAGTTTGCTTTTTAATCGACGCCCATAGGGCGTCAAGGCGAGAAAACTCCTTTCCAATTAAGTATGCTCGAAGAATTCACTCACTTTTAGCTAATTTATCGTGAAAATCCTTTTAGAAGGGCAATTTCAAGAGAACCACGAACTTGATCAAACTTCACGAGGAAGCTTTTGGAGAAAGCTTCACCAAAAGCTTGAATGTCTTCGTGATATTGGCTGAGAATGGAGATTCTCCTAATGTACAGGCAAGAGAATTTGGGTTTTTCTTCTTTTTAACGCTCGTTGGGCGTTATACTGCGAGCAAACCCCTTGAAAACTGCTAATTTGGTAATGAGAATAGCTGAAACTCAGCAGTTTAAAAAGACATTCCCTCTTTGATGAAACTTTTCGCCAGAAAAGTTTCTATGGCGCCCCGGCGGGGATTTGAACCCCGGACCTCGAGGTCCGCAGCCTCGCGCCCTATCCAGACTAGGCCACCGGGGCACGCCCGCTAACCCTTTCTGAAGACTCTTTATAAATTTAACCTTCGGAACAGACCGAAAGATTTATAAACGAGTCCCCAATGAGTATCCTACGGGCTGGAACTGCGGTGGTAGTCTAGCCTGGCTAGGACAGCGGCCTGCCACGCCGCTGGCCCGGGTTCAAATCCCGGCCACCGCACCACAATCTTCTGGGCTTTCCAAGCATTCAAAGCTTCTTCTCGTGGCAATTTATTTCGTAGCCCTTTTGGACACCTAATTAATTCAGTTTCCGGCCGGTTTAGGCGCTAAAAAGGGTCTAAAGAGCGTGTTCTCCAGTTTCAATTTTCCTGCCCAGCTCAAAGAGCTCCTTAGAAGTTTTTCTCATCTCATCATCCTTTGACTTCTTAGACTCTTCTAGCATTTCAAAGGCCAAGAACTTGAGAACCCTGGCTATCTTTGAGGGGGTTCCCCTCCACGAAAGAACTTCAAGAATAGCTTTCTCTTTCGCGCCATGTTTTTTTGCGAGCTCGTAGGCTATCAGCATCCTGGGAAGGGGATCGAAAACCTTCTTGATGTATTCAAGTGCCCTATCAACCTCGTATCCATAATGGTGTATTAGGGCGTGCCCAAGAGTATTTGCGACTTCAAGCTGGGAGAATATCTCTTCGGCCTTTTCTGCATTGCCCCTGTTTAGATACTCAATGCCCACTCTCTCGAGATATGCGCTCCTCACGGGCTCAGGAAGCCCTTTGGCAAGTTTTTCGGCCTCTTCAAGTTTCCCTTCATTCAAAAGCCTGTTTATGTAGCTTAATACGTATTCATTGGTCTGCCCTTTCTCCTCGAACTCTGGTTCTGGGGGCCTCCATTTGGGTCTCTTCTCAAAACGCTCCACTACTCCCGTCTGGACCTCTCCCTTTATCCTGTGCAGGGTGGCTCCGGGCATGAGCTTTCCGTCCTTGTAGACGATTCCATGGGGGAGTGGCTTCAACTCCTCAATGTCCCTCTCATCCAGCTTCAGGTCGCTGAGCCTTATCTCCGTCCCGCCGCGTGCAACCGCTATTGCCAGAAGATTGCTCACCGATCTGAAGGCCTTCTTTCTAACGAACTGGTCTTTGATAAGCCTCGCCGCTTCTAGGGCTTTCTTAAACTCCCCCTCTCTTGAAAAAAGGTAGGAAAGGGAGGCGAGGGTCTCGTCCTTGATTGAGTGCTCTTCTATTTCACTCGCTACCTCAAGGGCTTTCTCGGGTTCGTGTGCATAGCTCTCGGCAACCCACCGGAGCGCGTAGGAGCGCCAGTAGGAGTCCTTAATCTTCCGGGCTTCTTTGAGCGCCTCTTCCCTTCTTCCATCCCTCAGCAGGGTTTTGATAATGAATAGCCTCTCGTCCATTTCAACCCCTCATGCCAGGGTGCCATACCCTCTTTCCGGCCCTCTCCTTTTCCTCGTCCCACTCCGCGAGTATCTTGACGGCCTCACTCGCGACCAAAGCAGCCTCCTTCTCGCCCGCCTTACCGAACTCGTTTGTTACCCTGTTGGCGAATACTGCGCACACACAGCCCGCCCTGAGCCCGTAGATGTTGGCGAGCGTGTAGAGAGTCGCGGCCTCCATTTCGAAGTTCGTCACGCGGGCCTGTCTGAGGTCGTCAACGAGGTTCCTGGCAAAGCTTGGGAAGTAGCCGTTCAGCCCTGGCCTACCCTGTCCGAGGTAGAAGCTGTCGGTTGAAGCCGTTATTCCTATGTGGTATCTCACTCCAAGGCTTTCGGCGGCCTCTATGAGGGCGAGGGTGACCTCAAGGTCTGCAACGGCAGGATATTCGACCCTTACGTACTGTTTTGAAGTTCCCTCAAGCCTAACAGCAGCTTTCGCTATGATGAGGTCTCCTATCTCAATCCCGGGCTGTATTGCACCCGTGGAGCCAACGCGGATGAAGGTGTCCGCCCCTATCGCCGCAAGCTCTTCGATGGCTATAGCGGTTGATGGCCCGCCTATGCCCGTTGAGGTAACGCTTATCGGCACTCCTTTGTACTTTCCGGTGTGCGTCCTGTACTCCCTGTGGAATGCTATCTCCCTCGCCTCATCCCAGAGCGAGCTTATCTTGGGTACTCTCTCTGGATCGCCCGGAAGAAGGACGTAGCGAGCAACATCGCCCGGCTTGCAGGCTATATGGTACTGCATTCCTTCCTCGGTCTGCGGTCTCTCTGCGGAAACGAACTTCTCGACCATGGCAACCACCTTTTTAACTTGATATCATTTACTTTTCCCAAGACCTAAAAAAGGTGATGGCATGCTCAGGTGTTCAAGGTGCGGAAAAACCTATCCTGAGACCTTCATGCTGAAGTGCGACTGCGGCGGAACGCTCTTTGTGGAGAGGGAGTACTTCGACTTCTTCGGGAGCCTCATGCCCTACCTTGATGCAAGGAGATACATCAACTTTTTGCCCGTTAGCGGTAACCTTCTTCCACCGCCAGTACCCGCCATAACGCCAACGGTTGAACTTCAGGTCGGCCCTGTTACTGCTCTCTTCAAGCTCGACTACCTCCAGCCAAGCGGCTCGTTTAAGGACAGGGGCACGTGGGTGACTGTGGCAAAGCTGATGGAGGAGGGGGTAAGTGAAGTAGTAATCGACAGCTCGGGAAACGCGGCTTTGAGCTTCGCCCTCTACTCACTTCCCGCTAGAATCCGGGTTCACACTTTCGTCTCCTATGACGCAATGCCCGCAAAGATTTCCCTACTCCAGCGGCTTGGGGCGGTGATTCACTTCGTTGATGGGGACAGAATGGAAGTTCACAAAGAGGCTATAGAGTTCGCGAAGAGGGAGGGTATAACCTACGTGACCCACTGGCTCAACCCTTACTTCATCGAGGGGACGAAGCTCATCGCCTACGAGACCTACGAGCAGGTGGGAGTTCCGGACTATGCTTTCGCCCCAACAGGTTCTGGAACGCTCTTCCTCGGTCTCTGGAAGGGCTTTAGAGAGCTTAGAGAGATGGGGGAGATAAACGAGGCCCCCCGGCTTGTAGCCGTCCAGGCAGAAGGTTACGAGAGCCTCTGCGAGCGCTCCGTAATGAAAAACCGCCTCGCCGACGGGATAGCAATTCCCGAGCCTCCGCGAAAGGAGGACATGCTCAGGGCTCTGGAGGAGAGTAACGGCCTCTGCGTGAGCGTTGGTGAGGCCGAGACGAGAGAAGCGCTTGAGTGGCTCATCAACGCGGGCTTCCTTGTAGAACCGACATCTGCCGTTGTTCTTGCTGGGATGTGGAAGCTCGTGGATTCGGGTGAAATACCCGAAGGTTCCAAAGTTCTCCTTCCCCTATCTGGTTCGGGCCTTAAAATAACCGAAGGTATTTAAACTCTCGAGCTAAAATCCATTGGGGGTGATGGAGATGGTGGTAAGGTATCCCGCTGTAGCTGGAAGCTTTTATCCCGCTGACGAGGAGCTAGTCCTCATGCTGGAGAGGTTCTTCAGCGACCTCGGCGAGGAGGGGAATGATAGAAGGATAACCGCAGGTGTTGCGCCTCACGCGGGCTACATATTCTCCGGCTACACGGCGAGCAGAACCTATAAGGCCATCTTTGAGGACGGTCTTCCGGAGACGTTCGTGATCCTCGGGCCGAACCACACCGGCCTCGGCTCTCCGATAGCGGTTCACCCTCCGGGCACTTGGATAACGCCGCTCGGCGAGATTGAGGTCGACGGCGAGCTTGCCAGGGAGATAGCAAAAATCTCAGGCATAGCTGACCTTGACGACCTCGCTCACAAATACGAGCACTCCATCGAGGTTCAGGTTCCGTTCATACAGTACCTCGCGGAGAAGGCAGGAAAGGAAGTCAAGATCGTCCCGATAACACTCGGTATTCAGGACGAAGACGTTGCCGAAGACCTTGGGAGGGCCATCTTCGAGGCGAGCAGGGAGCTAGGAAAGGACGTGGTGGTCATAGCGAGCACTGACTTCATGCACTACGGCCAGATCTACGGCTACGTGCCCTTCAGAGCGAGGGCGGACGAGCTCCCCCACAGGATAAAGGAGTGGGACTTCAGGATAATAAGGAGAATCCTCGACTTCGACGTAAGGGGGATGTTTGAGGAGATAAGGGAGATGAACCACACCATGTGCGGGCCTGGCGGTGTAGGGACTGCAATAGTCTACTCCCGCCTCGCTGGTGCGGTCGAGGCTGAGCTTCTCCACTACACAACGAGCTTTGAGGTGAGCCGCTCAACAGAAGCAGTTGTCGGGTACGCGAGCATAGTCTTCAGGCGCTAGCGAAAGTGTGATAAGCCCTTTTCCATATTTTCTACTATGAACCTCGACGAGGCCGTTGCCAGAATCCTCCAGCTTGGTGGAGATAAGGTCAAGTTTATAATCCTCTTTGGCTCGAGGGCGAGGGGAGACGCTCGCAAAGACAGCGACTACGACCTCTGCGTTTATTACGAAGGGAACGAAAAGGAGGCCTTCAGGTTCAGGGTGCTCGTTCTGGGAAACCTTCCGGACAAATATGACGTTCAGATCTTCCAGCTCCTTCCTCTGCCCCTGAAAAGGGAGTGCCTCAAGGGGAAGATTCTCTTCTGTCGCGACGAGACTTTTCTCTACGACCTCGCCTATGAGGTTTTGAAGGAGTGGGAGGACTTCAAGCGCTATTATTACGACTACCTCGGCCTGGAGGCGATAGAATGAGGGTTGAGCTGATACGCTCGAAGATCGAGGAAATACTAGAAAGCCTGAAGCTGGTTGAAGAGCACCTGCCAGAGGACTTCGAGACCTTCCAGTCGCTGGGTCTCATAAAGGACGGGATTTACAAGCGCGTTGAGTTTGCTATACAGAACGTCATCGATATCTGCGCAATCATAAACTCTGACCTAAAGCTGGGAATCCCTGAGAAGGAAGAGGACGTATTTGAAGGACTTGTTAGAGGAGGGATCATCTCCAAGGGGCTGGCCCAAAAGCTGAGGCTCATGAAGGGCTTTAGAAACGTCTTGGTTCATAGATACGGCAGGATAAACGATGAACTTGCCTTTGAGGCACTTCGCGAGCATCTAGATGACATTTATGAGTTCATTGAGACTATAGAGAAGTTTTTGGAGGGTCAAAAATGAGCGTTAAAAGGGTTCTTGCCTCGGCACCGGCTAAAATTATCCTCTTTGGAGAGCACAGCGTTGTTTACGGAAAACCCGCCATAGCGGCTGCCATAGACCTGAGGACGTACGTCAGCGCCGAGTTCAACGATACGGGAGCGATAAAGATAGAGGCCCATGACATAAGGACTCCAGGCCTGATAGTTTCCTTCACCGAGGACAGCATCTACTTCGAGAGCGACTACGGAAAGGCCGCTGAAGTTCTCGGCTACGTCAGGCAGGCGATAGAGCTCGTAAGGGAAGAAGCGGACGTAAACGGGAAGGGCATAACCGTCTCGATAACCTCCCAGATTCCCGTCGGCGCTGGTCTTGGAAGCTCTGCTGCCGTTGCCGTTGCGACCATCGGGGCGGTCTCAAGGCTCCTCGGCCTCGAGCTGAGCAACGAGGAGGTTGGAAAGCTCGGCCACAAGGTTGAGCTCCTCGTCCAAGGCGCATCGAGCGGCATCGATCCAACAGTTTCCGCCATAGGCGGCTTCATACACTACCAGAAGGGGAAGTTCGAGCACCTTCCCTTCATGGAGCTTCCACTAGTCGTTGGATACACAGGTTCGAGCGGGTCCACGAAAGAGCTCGTTGCAATGGTCAGGAAAAACTACGAGGAGATGCCAGAGATATTCGAGCCGATATTGAACTCAATGGGCAGGCTCGTTGAGAAGGCCAGGGAAGTCATCACCTCCGACCTCGACAGGGAACTGAAGTTCCAGACACTCGGGAAGCTAATGAACATAAACCACGGCCTCCTCGATGCTCTTGGCGTCTCGACCAAGAAGCTCAGCGAGCTGGTTTACGCTGCCAGAACCGCCGGCGCTCTTGGAGCAAAAATTACCGGTGCTGGTGGCGGTGGCTGTATGTACGCCCTCGCCCCTGGGAAGCAGAGCGAGGTGGCAACGGCCATAACCATAGCCGGCGGAACGCCGATGATAACGAAGATAAGCAGGGAGGGCATGAGGATTGAGGAGGTGGAAGAGTGATACTCATCAAGATCGGCGGTAGCGTCTTCAGTGATAAGAGGGGGGAGCCAGAAAACTTCAGGACGGACGTCGTTGAGGAAATTGCAAGAGAGCTGGCTGAGTTCTATCCCGATGAAAAATTCGTTATAGTCCATGGGGGAGGCAGCTTTGGACACCACTATGCTAAAGAGTACTCCATAAGAGAGGGGCTTTCCGGGAGCTGGGGGATTGACAGCTGGAGGAGACTCGGCTTTTCACTAACTCATCAGTCAATGCTTAGGGCCAATTCCAAGTTCGTTGAGATATTTACTGACCACAACCTTCCAGGGTTTTCAATATCCACTTCCTCCCTGTTCATAACGGAAAGAGGGGAGATACTCTACGCCGACATAGAGGTCATTGAGAAGCTCCTTGAGCTGGATTTCATTCCAATCCTCTTCGGTGATGTTTCCGTTGATGTCGCCCAGGGAATAGACATCCTCTCAGGCGACCAGATAATGGCGTACCTCACGAAAATGCTCAAGCCGAAGAAGGCGATATTCCTCATGGACGTTGACGGCATCTACGACGGAAAACCTGGCGAGGGGACTCTCATTCCGGAACTTGCCCGCGAGGAAGTTCCTGCCCTCCTTGAAAGGCTTCATTGCACCGCCGCCGGGACAGACGTTACCGGGGGGATATGCAACAAGCTGAGGAAAGCCTACGAGATGGCCCACTACTCTGAAGTCTGGTTCGTGAACGGTAAAGTTCCTGGCAGGCTGAGCGGGGCTATTAGGGGGGACGGCTTCGGAACGAGGCTGAGGTGAGGGGTATGTTCGCCGAAGTCCTCACCATCGGCGATGAGCTTTTGACCGGCCACACCGTCGACAGCAACTCTGCCTTCATAGCCTCGAAGCTGACCGAGCAGGGCTACTGGGTGAGGAGGATAACGACGGTCGGAGACGACGTTGAGGAGATAAAGGCCGTCGTTGGGGAGATACTTGCAAGGAAGCCTGAGGTTCTCGTCATCAGCGGCGGCCTTGGTCCGACTCACGACGACGTTACAATGTTGGCCGTCGCTGAAGCTTTGGGCAGGAAGCTCGTCCTCTGCGAGAAGTGCCTTGAGAGGATAAAGGCCTTCTACGAGAAGCTCTACAGCGAAGGCTACATAGACGACCCGAGTCTGAACGAGGGGCGGAAGAAGATGGCCTATTTGCCAGAGGGGGCGGAGCCGCTTGAGAACACTGGGGGAGCCGCGCCCGGAGCTTTCATCGAGCATAAGGGTGTGAAGATATTCGTCCTTCCAGGTATGCCAAGGGAAATGAAGGCCATGCTTGAGAAGGAAGTCCTTCCAAGACTTGGAAGAAGGAAGTTCCTTCAGAGAAAGTTTCTGGCAGAGATAACCGACGAGAGCAAGCTGGCTCCCATTCTCAGGGAGGCGCTTGAGAGGTTCAATGTCAGAATTCACTCCTCTCCCAAAGGCTTTGGGAAGTACATAGGGCTGATAATTTTTGCCGAGGACGAAGGAGAACTGGAGAAAACCGTTGAGTACCTCGAAAGCAGGGGAATAAGGCTGGAAGAGGCCTGACCTTCACTTCCTTCTTTTCTTGAAATCCCTTTCATTGGAAAGACTATTAACCATTTCTGTCCACTTGCGTTGGTGATCCCGATGAAATGGATAGGTCTCATCGGCGGAACAACCCCTGAATCAACCGAGTACTACTACCGCAAATACATCGAAATATCGAGGGAGCTCTTCGAGCCCTACTTCTTCCCGGAGCTGGTTGTTTTCTCGATGAACTTCAAGACCTTCAAGGACAACCCGCGCGGCTGGGAAGGGAGGAAGGAGATGCTCATCGAAGCGGCTAAGGCCCTTGAGAGGGCCGGAGCGGAGGTAATCGGCATCGCCGCGAACACGCCGCACATAGTCTTCCCGGACGTTCAGGAGGCCGTGAACGCTGAAATGGTCAGCATAATAGATGCAGTTGCGGAGGAGGCAAGGAGACGCGGCCTTAAAAAGCTCCTCTTGCTCGGAACAAAGACCACGATGGAAATGCCGTTTTACAGGGAGGCTCTCGAAAAGAAGGGCTTCCAGGTTGTAGTTCCAGACGAGGAAGAGCGCGAGAGGGTAAACTCGATAATATTCAACGAGCTGGCCCTGGGCAAGCTTGAGAGCAAGCCGTACCTCGTTGAGCTGATTGAAAAGTACGCCCGGGAAGGCGTTGAGGGTGTAATCTTGGGCTGTACTGAGCTCCCGCTGGCAATAAAGCCCGGCGACGTCGGCATAGAAGTCCTCGACAGCGCAGAGATTCACATGAGGGCGCTCATCGAGAAGGCGATGGAGTGAGCGGAAACTTCTTTAACTTCTTTTCCTCTATTCCTTCGGTGGTTGTAATGGGGGAGTTTGATAGGGAGGAACTCACGATCATCAGGAAGTTCGAGCACATAGAGCACTGCCTCAAGAGGAACGTCCAGGCGCATGTCACCAACGGTTTTGAGGATGTCCACTTCGTCCACATGAGCCTGCCCGAGATTGACAAGGATGAAATCGACCTGAGCGTCGAGTTTCTTGGGAGGAAGTTCGACTATCCGATTTTCATCGCTGGAATGACCGGCGGAACGAAGGGTTCACAGCTCGCGGGGAGGATTAACAAAACCCTTGCCAAAGCCGCCCAGGAGCTCAACATTCCGATGGGCGTTGGCAGTCAGAGGGCCATGATAAGGAAGCCCGAGACCTGGGAGAGCTACTACGTTAGGGACGTTGCTCCCGATGTGTTTCTCGTTGGAAACCTCGGTGCTCCTCAGTTCTCCGAGACAATCAGGGAGCGCTACGGCCTTGAGGAGGCGCTTAAGGCCGTTGAGACGATCCAAGCCGATGCCTTGGCCATCCACATGAACCCGCTCCAGGAGAGCGTCCAGCCCGAGGGGGACACACAGTACAGGGGCGTTTTGAAGGCTTTAGCAGAGCTGAAGGCCGAGTTTCCGTATCCGATAATCGCGAAGGAGACCGGGGCAGGGGTCTCCATGGAGGTCGCGGTGAGGCTTGAGAGCATAGGTATCGACGCCATCGACGTGGGTGGCCTCGGCGGGACGAGCTGGAGCGGTGTGGAGTACTATCGTGCGAAAGATGAGATCGGAAAGGACTTAGCCCTTCGCTTCTGGGACTGGGGCATAAAGACCGCCATCAGCGTTGCGGAAGTTAGGTACGCCACAGAACTCCCGATAATAGCCACAGGCGGGATGAGGGACGGCATAGCGATGGCGAAGGCTTTAGCGATGGGAGCCACCTTCGCGGGTGTTGCTCTGCCACTCCTCAAGCCGGCCGTCAAGGGCGATGTTGAGGGCGTGATAAAAATCCTCAGGCGTTACATAGAGGAGATAAGAAACGCCATGTTCCTCGTCGGGGCCAGAAATGTCGAGGAGCTGAGAAAGGTTCCGCTCGTAATAACGGGCTTCACAAGGGAGTGGCTGGAGCAGAGGATTGACCTGCCCTCTTACTTGAGGAACAGGGGCATCTGATTTCCGTCCTTTGCGCTTTCCCTCTTTCTTCTCGTACTTCTTTCAAATGCACACCTTTTTAAACCCATGACAACAACTATGAGCAACGCAGCCCCACGCCTCGAGAGGGGCCTGGGGCAGGAGGAGGATTAGGCATGATTAGAGTTTACACAATCAGCGGCTACGAGGAAGTCGGTAAGAACATGACCGCCGTCGGCTATTCTGACGGCAGGAAAGAGGAAGTCGTTATAATTGACATGGGCATAAGGCTCGACCGCGTTCTCATCCACGAGGATGTCAACATTCAGCAGTTCCCGACCAAGGAACTCCAGAGGCTCGGCGCAATACCCGATGATTCAATTCTGAGAAACAAGAAGGTCGTGGCGATAACGTTCACCCACGGCCACCTCGACCACATTGGAGCGGTCGGGAAAATAGCACCTCACTACCCGGACGTTCCGATATACGGGACTCCTTACACGATAAAGCTGGCCAAGAGCGAGGTCAAGAGCGAGCAGTACTTCGAGGTCAAGAACCCGATGTACGAAACGGAATTCGGCGAGATAGTCCAGGTGAGCGAGAACCTGGCGATAGAGTTCGTACGGATAACTCACTCGATACCTCAGGCGGCGATGGTGGTTGTCCACACTCCCGAGGGTGCGGTCGTCCACACCGGCGACTTCAAGTTCGACAACAACAACCCGCTCGGTGAGAGGCCTGACTACAAACGCCTAAAGGAGCTCGGCAAGGAGGGCGTCAAGGTTCTCATAGCCGAATCAACCCGCGTCGCAGAGCCGACTAAGACACCGAGCGAGGCCGTTGCCCAGATGCTCTTGGAAGACTTCTTCCTCTACGAGGGTATGGACGAGAAGGGTCTCATAGCGACCACCTTTGCCAGCCATATAGCCCGTCTCCAGGAGCTTATCTGGATAGCCAACAAGATGGGCAGGCAGGCCGTCTTCGTTGGCAGGTCTCTGGCGAAGTACACCGGAATAGCCAAACAGCTCGGCCTGATAAAGATGAAGGGAGCGAGGGCAGTCAGAAGCCCGAATGCCATAAAGAAAGTCCTCGCTGAAGTCTCTGGAGCGAGGGAGAACTACCTCCTCGTTGTTACGGGCCATCAGGGTGAACCGGGGGCAGTATTGACCAGGATGGCCAACGGTGAGCTCTACGACATAGGAAAGCAGGATACGGTCGTTTTCTCCGCTGGAACGATACCGAACCCCCTCAACAGGGCCCAGCGCTACATCCTGGAGACAAAACTCAAGATGAAGGGCGTCAGGATGATAAAAGATCTCCACGTCTCCGGCCACGCGAGCAGGGAAGACCACCGCTACCTCCTCAGGATGCTCAACCCTGAGAACATCGTTCCGGCCCACGGCGAGTTCAGGATGCTCACCCATTACGCCGAGCTTGCCGAGGAAGAGGGCTACCTGATCGGCAGAGATGTCTTCGTGTCGAGGAACGGATACACGGTTGAGATTGAGTGAGGGTAAAACTGATAAAGGATACCTTCTCTCTTTTTTCAGCTTCACTTTCATTGCTCACGGGGTGGTATCATGGGAAAGTACGATGAGCTGTTTGCAAGGATTAAGGAGAAGGCGAAGGACGTTGATAGGGTCATTCTCGAACTTGTTCCCGAAAAGGAGCCTCTTGAGCTTTATAAAGCTGCTAGACACTACCCTCTTGCAGGTGGAAAGCGCGTTAGGCCCTTCGTCGTCCTCCGCGCGGCCGAGGCAGTTGGCGGCGACCCGGAGAAGGCCCTCTATCCGGCGGCTTCCGTTGAGTTCATCCACAACTACTCCCTCGTTCACGACGATATAATGGACATGGACGAGCTCAGGCGCGGCAGGCCGACCGTCCACAAGCTCTGGGGAGTGAACATGGCAATCCTCGCCGGCGATCTGCTCTTCAGCAAGGCTTTCGAGGCGATAGCCAAAGCGGAAGTCCCAGCCGAGAAGAAGGCGAGAATCCTGGATGTTCTCGTCAGGACTTCCAACCTTCTCTGTGAAGGCCAGGCCCTCGACATAGAGTTCGAGACGAAGGAAGAGGTCACCGTAGAGGAGTACCTCAAGATGATAAGCGGCAAGACCGGCGCGCTCTTCCAGGGCTCGGCAGAGATAGGTGCAATAGTGGGCACGGAGGACGAGGAGTACATCGGGGCCCTCTCAAAGTGGGGCATGAACGTCGGAATAGCCTTCCAGATATGGGACGACGTCCTCGATCTGATTGCCGACGAGGAGAAGCTCGGAAAGCCCGTTGGAAGCGACATAAGGAAGGGTAAGAAGACGCTCATAGTGAGCCACTTCTTTGAGCACGCGAGCGAGGAGGACAAGGCCGAGTTCCTGAAAGTCTTCGGCAAGTATGCTGGCGATGCTAAGGGCGATGCGCTGATACACGACGAGAACGTCAAGGAGGAGGTCGCGAAGGCCATCGAACTCCTCAAGAAGTACGGCAGCATAGACTACGCGGCAAACTATGCCAAGAACCTCATCAGGGAAGCGAACGAGGCCCTCAAGGTTCTCCCTGAGAGCGAAGCCAGGAGAGACCTTGAGCTTCTCGCGGAGTTCCTCGTCGAGAGGGAGTTCTGAGGCCTCTTTCTCTCACTCACTTGTTGGTCAAAATCTTTTTAACTTTCCATCGTTAGTTTGTGCTGGAATGGCGATGGGGGAGGACGTTTCGGGAGGAGAATTTGACATCTTCAAGTACTACAACGACGTCATAATCCTATCCCTGCTTCTGCTCATAGGCTCTGCCCTAACAGCACCCTGGCTTGAAGTGTCGTTTCGTTCATACTGGGATACCCTTTACTACCTTGCTCTTCCGCTCGTCCTTACCGTCCTTCTTCACGAGGGGTTTCACGCCCTTGTGGCAAAGCTCTGCGGCGCTGACGTCGGCTTTGGGATCTCAGCCAAGTATGGAATGGTTACGCCTTACATCAGCTTTAGGACTCCCTTGACAGTTAAGAAAGCGAGATACGTGATAGTGGCTCCTATTTTAATTTCCATTGCTGCCTTCTTAGTCTCGTGGCTTACTCGCTCTCCCTTCTGGGCACTCCTATACATCTTCAACACCGCTGGAATGGCGGGGGACTTTTTGATACTCCTCGTGCTCTCAAAGATGCCGTCTGAAGCCCCTGTGTGGGACGAAGGCACAGTTATGAAGTCGGAAATTGAATTTCCTGAACCTTATCCGATCTGGGTCTCCAAAGGATTAGTTCTGCTCCTTGTTTTGGTTATCCTGGTTATTGCGGCAAACTTCAGGGTGGAGGTTGAGGTAGTCTATGTCTCAAACCAGACCAACCCTTAAATATCATTTCGACGTCTATCTTAACGGTGGTTTCGATGGACGTTCTCGAACTCCTCTCAAGCCTTGTGTCCTTTGAGACTGTGAACGACCCGGCCAGGGGGATAAGGCCTTCCAGGGATTGCCCGGCCTTCATAAGGGATACGCTCGCATCGTGGGGGATAGAGAGCGAGCTGATCGAGCGCGACGGCTACTACGCGGTCTACGGTGAGATTGGGGAAGGAAAGCCGAAGCTCCTTTTTATGGCCCACTTCGACGTCGTGCCCGTAAACAGGGAGGAGTGGGAGACCGATCCCTTCAAGCTCACAGTAAAAGGAGACCGCGCCTACGGAAGGGGCAGTGCCGACGACAAGGGCAACGTTGCCTCAATAATGCTCGCACTGAAGGAGCTCTCGAAGGAGAAGCTCGATGGAAAGGTTCTCTTTGCTTTCACGGGCGATGAGGAAATCGGTGGCAGGATGGCGATGCACATAGCTGAAAGGCTTGCTCAAGAGGGAAAACTTCCCGAGTACATGGTGAACGCCGACGGGATTGGAATGAAGCCGATAATCAGAAGGAGGAAGGGCTTTGGAGTTACCGTGCGCGTCCCCTCGGAGAAAACAATGGTTAAGGGCACTATTAAGCGTGAGATCTTCAGGATAAGGACGCCCGTGCTGGAGACGAGGCACGCCGCCTACTTCCTCCCCGGCGTTGATACACACCCTCTCATAGCGGCCTCGCACTTCCTCCGGAGCAGAGAGGCTTTCGCCGTTTCGCTCGAAGGAAAGTTCCTCAAGGGCAACGTCGTGCCGGGTGAAGTGACCCTTACGTACGTTGTTCCCGGCGAGGGTGAGGAAGTCGAGGTTGACGTCGGCCTCACGAGGCTCCTCAAGGCGGTGGTGCCCTTCGTGAGGGCTCCGATAAAAGCGGAGAAGTACAGCGACTACGGCGTCTCGATCACGCCCAATCTGTATTCCATCAAAGACGGGAAGCACATCCTCAAATTTGACGTGAGGGCGATGAGCCGCTTGAAGGACGAGATTGAGCAGGCGATGAGGGAAGTGGCGGAGTTCAACCTTCCGAAGGCGGAGATAGAGGTTGCCACCAATGAAAAGGCGGGCTACCTCTTCACCCACCCGGAGGAAAAGATCGTCAGAGTGACTCTGGAAGTCCTTGAGGAGCTCGGCGAGAAGGCGGAACCGGTGGAGGGGCCTGGAGCGGCAGACTCAAGGTTCTTCACGCCCTACGGGGTGAAGGCGATAGACTTTGGCCCGAGGGGAGGCAACATCCACGGCCCGAACGAGTACGTTGAGATAGACTCGCTCCGCAAGATGCCGGCGCTCTACGCTGAGCTGGCGAGGAGGCTGGTGAGGGAGTAGTCAGCGCCCTTCCTCCCCAACTTCATTGAAATCCTCGAGGTCAAAGACGAGGTAGCCTTTCTCTCTGAGGCTCTCTTTTCCTTCTATCCTCTTCCCGATCAGTCCGAAGTAATTCCCTGGTATTCCCGTGAGCTCCGCTTTTCTTTCAAGGTCTTTCAGGATTCCCCTCGCTTCCCTTTCGCTCAAGTTCTTCCACTTGGCCTCGAAAAAGCCCGCTTCCCCTGTGATGCTGTTGAGGGCAACCAAGTCGATCTCCTCCCCCTTGTGCCACCACCTTCCGAGCTTCGTAAACCTGAAGGGCAGCTTTCCGAGACGGTTCATCCTGATCAGGAACTGTCCGGCAACGCTCTCGAAGACCTCGCCGAGGTAGCGGTTGAAGTCGCTCTGGAAGTCCTCGAAGCTTATTGCTCCGATCTCTATGTCATCGCGGTAGGGGTAGACAAAGCGGAGCCAGAAGCGGTGGTAAAAGTCTTTCACCCTGTAAACACCGCGCCCGCGCTTTCTCTGGTTTATCGGGTACTCCTTCTTTACGAGGTCGAGGGTCTCAAGAACTTTGAGGTACTTCGGGAGGTTCGTCACAGCGACCCTCGTCTCATTAGCTATCTCCGTGAGCTTCGCCTTTCCGTCGTTTATGGCCTTCAGGATGTTGAGGTACGTAGTCGGCTCCCTCAGCTCGTCTTTCAGCAACCTCTCGGCGTCTTCATAGAGGACACTCACCCGGTTGTAGAAGTTGTTCTCGATGTTTTTCTCCACTGAAAGAGAGTCATCGAAGTACTGGAAGTAAGCTGGAATTCCGTCTATAGTTCCATAGACCTTAACGAGCTCCTCCCAGCTGTAGCGCGGGAAAGCCTCCTTCAGGTGGAAGAATTCAAGGGGACGGAGCTTTATCTGACCAGTCCTCCTGCCGTAGAGCGGGTTCTTGTAACTCATAAGGCTCTCCATCGTCGAGATCGAAGAACCGAGCAGAACGAGAAAAACCTTTGAGTCCTTCAGCACCTCATCCCAGATGTACTGGAATGTTGAGGGAATCCCCTTATCTTCCTCAACCCAGTAAGGGAACTCGTCTATTACGAAGGCTATCTTTCCGAACTCTTTTACTCTCTCAAAGAACTCCTCAAGGTTCTCAGCCTCGATGAAGACGTTGAACTTCCTGTTGAAGGCCCTTACGAGCCTATCCAGCTCAAGCTCCATCGGCTCTTTTTTAGCTAGGAAGTAGAAGGCCTTCTTTCCATTTATGAACTGCTTCACAAGCTCGGTCTTTCCCACCCTTCTCCTGCCGTAGATGAGGACGAGGTGAGCCTTGTCCTGGGCGTAAAGCTCCTCAAGTGCCCGGAGCTCCTCTTCCCGATCGATGAATTTTAATATCATGGTATTTAATATCGCGTTATTAATTTTAAGGGTTTCGGTTGACCTCGCTTTCGGCAATCAGCCATCCCACGGGTGGATGTTCGGCTCCGTTCTTCCACTTTTCATAGGCCCTATCCCAGCGCTCCAGGAGTTCAGTGCGCTTTTTCTCGTCTTTTATCTGCGATACGTACTCCCGCGGTATGTATGCGAGGTAGTGCGGCAGGTTGGGCTCGAAGGTTCCGCTCTCAACGATCCGTCCTCCGGCGCGCTCCACAAACTCCTCCAGCTTTTCCAGCGGGAAGTAGTGCAGGTCGTCCTTCTCACCGAACAAAGCCTCGAATATCTCCTGCCTCAGGTTGTACAGCTCAAGGTGTGCCCTCTGGCGCTCGTTGTTTGCTATTGGGAGGCTCTCGGCTATGAAAACTCTATCAGAAACGCGGAGCATCTCAGATATGACCTTTACGATGGTTTCTTCGTTTTTCAGACTTCTGATGCCGTGGACGAGAACTGCCAGGTCAAACGCTTTGAATGGAAAGGGCAGCTCTCTCGCGTCGAGTTTCATGGGGATTATCCTGTGTTTCAGTCCAGCAACGGATGTTATTTCCTCGAAGAAGTGCCAGCGGGCTTTATCCACGGCAACTACCCTACCGGTCTCATCAACGAGGTAAGCGAGCGGAACTGTTGTTATCGCGTGAGCACCACAGCCGATTTCGAGGACGTTCATGCCTTCTCTTAGGGGCGCGAACCTGAGGACACGGAATCGTTCGAGCATTTCAATATGCAACCAGTTGGGAGGCAAAGGTGGCTCGTTCCGGGGTGGGATTTTGGAAAGGATCTCTTCTCTAAACTTTTCTTCGTTGGCAGGCATGGAGAACACCAAAGAGAGCTAAAGAACCTCTGTTTAAAGCGTTTTTGGGAAAATGTTTTATAAGGCGGTGTTGAATTAATGGCAGGGAGAAATTTTGGAGTTTCAGGGTTTCTCCCAAAAGGCTTGATTTAATAAGTCTCTACGGCTCACTTACATCCCCATGCAACACTTTTTACTCACGGCTTATTTTCCCAGAGAAGTCGGAATTTTAGAAGTATTAATAAAATTACTATTGGCATAGTCATTTTAAAAACTTTGAATAGTAAAGTTTATAAATGTGTCTGTCGCAAAATATAGTGCAAACAACTGTAAGAGGTGCAAGCATGAAGTGGAAACCCTTGTTCGCAGTCCTGCTGGGGCTACTTGTGGTTGGCAGCGTAGTACTTGCCGAGGTTCGAGGGTATGAAGAGGTTGGAGTTTCTCCATCGCCTCAAAAGGAGCCCTCATTGCCATTGCCAGTCCCAGGGGATAATGTTGCATTGAAAACTTTTTCCGGAAAATCCAGTACACAAATGGCTGAACAGTTTTTGCAGAAATATTGGGATAGACTAACACTTAGGATAAACCTTGAAGAGTTCAGTAATGCTACTTTCGTTGGTATTGCCCTGAGAAGACTTCCCTCAGGAGCGTATGCCCCATTGTATTACCTCGGGTACGATGTTAAGGCCTCGGATGTTGAAGTCATGACGAAAAGCTTCTACATTGAGGCCAGAAAGTTCGGAAAGCTCCCTCTCAAAGTTAGAGGTGCGCTCGCAGATGAACCCCCAAGAGAGTGGACGTCAATAGGCCGGATTAGCACGGTGACTACATCAGAGGAAATAACAACCAGAGAGGGGCACAAAGTTCATGTGTACAACAAGCTTGGTGCTGATTTTTGGGTAGCCGAAGCAAGAATGGGATATTATTACTACGTCTACATGAGCCATGAGGCAAAAGTGCCCAGTGAGAGAGATTTCCCTAAGAATTTCCGAGTGGCAGTTAAGGAGGTCAGAGAAAGGGCAACGATCCTTAATCCCTCACCTGAACAAGCCTACTTTGGCGTGGGGAGTTTCAGGCCAGAAGGCAGTGGTTCTTCATCAGAGCCAACCGTCACTTGGGGCTTAAATATAGGGATCGACGCTAAGGGCCTTCCAAGTGCAGCAGCAGGCTTCAGTGAGACTTACACTAAGGGGCTCATTTTCAAATGGTACACGGACGACATCGATGCCAACCGCGATATTGAATTTCAGTTTTATGACCTGAAGAAAAAAGGGTTACTGAGCAGCTCTCCCGCGTGGGGCAAAATATTCGTGGCACACCCTGTTGTTGTCCCATTCGTTAAAAAGGGAACACCATTCCACATGATAGAGCTTAAGCTAAGGGGTGAAGCAGAGTTCGTTTATGAAGAGGATGTTATCATCTGCTTGGGCTACAATTGTTGGGTTTCCCACCCAAGGCACACCGTCCAAGCACCTCCAATTGAATTCACAGTGGAAATGTACCCATGGTTCATAAACAGGAGGTGATATTGCTTTAGTTATTCATTTCAACAGGCTACTGTGTACACTCAAAGAATAAAAAGGTGGGAGACGGTGGAAAGGTACTTATCTGAAGTCCTATTTACCTTTTTTGAAGATATGCTTCTCATTTATTTTTTAGGAGTGATAGCAGGTCCAGTAATCTATTCTTTGATAAGTCCTCTAGCGTGGATTAAAGGGAACTCCCTAGAGCTCGCATTCTCCATTGCTATTGCATTGTGGGGAGTCTCAATATTTCAGCGTGGAACTCTGTCGGTCCTTAACGGCAAATTACCAAGATTCACTGCCCTGATTCTCGTTGTTATAATCCCAATTATGTTTATTCTCGGCTATTGGCCAGTTGCAAGCCTTCTAGTGGGATTCTTAGGAGGCTACACAGAGTACCAAAACAAAGAATCGGGAGTACAGGGAACTGTTTCAGGGAGTTGACCAAACTTAGAAAAAAAAGAAGAGAAACCCCCTCACTCCACAAACACCGCGGGCTTCAGCGGCATGGCCTGCTTCTTCTTTCCGCCCCTGTCCTCCTCCGGGTTGATGATTATCTCGATGCCGAGCTCCTTCTCGATGAAGTCCTTCGCTTCCCTAAGGGCCTTTTCTTCGTCTATGCGCTTCACCTCGAAGGCCCTTTCCTTTATGAGCCTCTGTATGAGCTTGCTAACTTCCTTGCCGTGCTTCCTCATCTCAGGGTCCTTCATCAGCTCTGCCATCGCCGCCTTGAAGTCCCTCTTTTCAGCAACTACCTCAACGACCCTCCACTTCCACTCTGGAGCGGTGTATATGTATGCCCTCTTCGGGTTCTCTATCTTTGCGACTGTTATGATCTCCTTGATGTCCTCTATGAGGGACTTGACAAAGTCTTCCTCGGCCTCAACCGTCTCGTTCCACCACTCCGGAACCGGCTCGGGCCAGGGAGCGAGGCTGACGAAGCCCTCTCCGCCGAGCTTCTCCCAGAGCTCCTCGCTGATGTGAGGCGTGAACGGGGCCATCAGCCTGACCCAGACGTCGGCGAGCGTTCTCAGGACATAGCGCTTTGCATCGTCGTCCCTTCCCTCCGTTCTCCTCAGGTACCAGCGGAGGTCGTTGAGGACGGTGTAGAACGCCCACTGCACAGCGGTTCTCGTTCTAAACTCCTCAAGGGCTTTGGTTGCTCCTTCAATGGCCTTGTTCAGGCGGTGGAGCATCCACCTGTCTATGTCCTTCAGCTCGACGCCTTCCTTGGCCTCGTACGTGGCGAACTCGCTCACCAGCTCGTAGAACCTCTCGACCTGCTTCCTCAGCTTGCCCACTTCCTTCCTCCTCCAGTCGAAGTCGCTGTCGTGCTCGGCCAGGCCCATTATGTAGAGCCTCACAACGTCGGCGCCGTTCTCCTCGATTGCGTCAATGAAGTTCAGCACGTTGCCCTTGCTCTTGCTCATCTTCTGGCCTTCCAGCGTTCCGAAGCCGTTTACCGCTATTCCCTTGGGCCAGTGCTTTTTATCAAAGATGGCCACGTGGTTGAAGATGAAGAACGTCAGGTGGTTCGGGATTAGGTCTTTGGCCGAACAGCGCCAGTCGAGCGGGTACCAGTACTCGAACTCTTCCTTCATCTCGTGGATGGTCTCCGCCGGAATCCCCGTCTTCTCGCTCAGTTTCCTCTCCTTCTCCTCGCTGAAGGGCTCGCGGAAGATGTAGTCGAAGAACTCCCTGTCGAGCTTCTCGGCGTCGAGTTTACCTTCCTTCCTCAGCTGGTTGATGTGTCTGCTTATGGTGTAGTAGGCCATGTAGATCGTCGAGTCGCTAAGGCTCTCGATAACCCAGTCCGGGTCCCACGGGAGCGGTGTTCCAAGGCCAACCTTCCTGGCACAGGCCTTCTTGTCCAGCCAGTCTATAACTGCTTCAAACTGCGCCCTCCTGCTCTCGGGGTAGATGGTCATATTAGCAAGTGCTTCCCTCGCCTTGGCCTTCCACTCTGGGTTTCCGTAGTCTATGAACCACTGGTCGTGGATTATCTTGATGACGGCCTGGTTTCCGAAGCGGCTTATGACAGGTTTGTCGGCGAACTCGTACATTATCTCGGCGATGCCCTTCTCCATCATTTCCTTGGCAACAAGCTCCTTGACCTCTTGCACGGGTTTTCCGGCGTAGGGCTCTATCTTGAAGATTCCCTTGTGGTACTCGGCCTTGTAGATGTTCTTGGTCGCCTGCTCCAGCTTCTCCTTGTCCTTCTGGCTCTTGACTCCGAGCCTCTCGGCCTCTTCAACAGCCGGGAACTCGCCGTAGCCCTCTAGGCTTATCAGCGAGATGTAGCTTATCTCCTCCACGACGCGCGGGTCGATGTCGTACTTGAGCAGTATCTCGGTCTCCTTCTTCAGGTCTTCGAGGGCTATGTGGTCGAAGGGTGCGTGGGCTGGGACACTCATGACGACGCCCGTGGCGTTGTCAGGGTCAACGAACTCGGCTGGCAAGATTATAACCTCGTCACCCGTCACCGGATTCTTGACGTACTTTCCGATGAGCTTCTCGCCCTTGAACTCCTCGATGACCTCTATCTCCCTGTCCTGGAAGGAGAGCTTGTAAGCTGCTTCCTTGCTGACGATCCAGAGTTCCTCCCTGTCGCCCTTCCTCACCTTTGCCTTCACGTAGGTTGCCTCTGGGTTCAGCCACATATTAGTGACTCCATAGACTGTCTCGGGCCTCAGGGTCGCGGCTGGCAGGTAGATGGTCTCGCCGTTCTCCTCAAGGATGAACTTGATTATGACGTATTCGAGTATCTGGACGTCCTCACCCTCCATTATGTCGTGGTCACCGAGGGGAGTGCCCACGACAGGATCCCACCTGACCCTGTGGGCGCCCTTGACGACCAGCCCCATGTCCTTGAGCGTCCAGAACTGCCACTCTATGAACTTGCTGAAGGGCGGGAAGAGGCTGGTTGTGTGGAACTCCCTCGTCCAGTCAACGGAGAAGCCGGCCCTTATGAATGTCTCCTTCGCGGCCTTCATGAAGTACTTGACTATCTCCTTCGGGTCTTCGAACTTCCACAGTATCTCTTCGGGAACCTTGTAAACGTCGCGGTAGATGTGGATTGTCTTGGGGTCGCGGTTCTTTATCCTCTCGGCGATACCGACTATCGGCGCGCCTGTGATGTGCCAGCCCATCGGGAACAGCACGTTGTAGCCCTGCATCCTCTTGAAGCGGGCTATAACATCGGGTATTGTGTACGTCCTCGCGTGGCCGACGTGAAGGTGGCCCGAGAGGTATGGGAACGCAACCGTTATGTAGAACTTCTTCTCCTTGGGCTTTGCCTTCCTGTCCGGCTCAAAAACCCTCGCTTCCATCCAGCGCTTCTGCCACTTCTCCTCGATGGCCTTAAAGTTAAGCTCAGCCATGGCTATACCTCCTCAAAAGTTTTTCAAAAGAGCGCGCGATTCAGAGTCCAGAATAGGGGGGCCATTTAGGTAATCAGAGCGAAACGCCCGCTGAACGGTGGAGAAGGTACTCCCCCCTCATCGGCATCGGAGCGAGTAGCAGTTTTGGGTATTTAAGTTTTTTGGAAAAGTGACATCGAGAGTAAAAAGATAAAGTCAGAGGTGCCTGACGACGGAGTCAATGTAGTCCTGAGTTTTGTTAAGGTTTCTGAGAACGATCCTAGCCTCTTCAGTACTCAGTCCATAAAGTTTGAAGACGAGAGCGTCGAGGTATGCCTCGTTCTCTCTAACGAGCTCCAGAAATGAAGTTAGGTGCTTCACACCGGCCCTTTGCTTAACGGTTTTAACGATCCTCCTTGTTTCCTCGGGATCATTTCCTATGGTGAGGACTCTTGTTTTGTTCAGGATGTCCTTGAGGTTTTTGACCCTCTGCCTCGATTCGAGGAGTTCGAGCATCGAAAGATAAACGTGTTCGAGTATCTCCTCGTCCCCCTCAAGCTCGAGAATGGGCGTGAGCATGTCCCACTCCCTTCCGAAGAGCCTTAGAGTTCCGTCCTTCAGCTCAAGCTCAAAGCCTTCGTATTCCATTTCTTCATTCGAGATGAGTCTCACATCCGTGAAGAAGAGCTTTTCAGGCGGGAGCTTTCCGACGCCCTTCTTCCAGCCTTCGATGAGCTTTCCTAGTGTGGTTCCCTTGTTAGCCAGCTTTTTGCTCCACTCCCTCCACAGGGATTTTACTACGTAGTGCTTTTTAAGGAGGGCGATTATCTCCTCGACGGTGTCCTCTATTTCCTCCTTGAGGGTTTTTTCCTCATCGGTTGAGGGGAGTTTGATTGGAAGGTCTTTTATTGATGCCCTTCCATAAGAGTAGAATCCACCCTCGAACTCGCTTCCTATTTGCTTTACACGCCAGTCAAGGAGTGAACTGTTAAGAAGCGCTCCAATGAACTGCAGGGAAATCCTATCTTTGTAATCGTCCTTTATCAGGACACCATAGCCTCCTGCGGTTCCGCCACCGACAAAGTAATAGTCTCCGTTTTTGTCAAGTGCAAAGCGAGGTTCACTTGAAAGAACGCCCGTTATTAATTTTGGAAGTTCAAACTTTTCGTGATTCTTCTCATAAACATAGCTGTACCATTTTGGAGAACCTTTAAGGCTACCTCGCTCTCTCCCTTCAAGCTTTTTTCTAACCTCTGAAATGTTTAAATACTCCCAGATCCTTGGATATTTGCTCGCAAGCTCCTCGATAGGTATTAGCTCTGCTTTTCTTTCACCGTTTACCAGATGTACTTTGTACGGGAACAGGATGAGATAACGATATTCTGGGATCATCCAGCGTCTTATTTCCTCTCCTTTCAGGAGAGGATGGAGTAGATCTTTTTCAAGCCTGTGTTCTTGGTTCGTAATCTTTGAGTGGACTATGTAGTAGTTACCACTCTCCCCAACGTATTCGAGAATGTAAACTGGGTCAGCACTTGTTTGAAGCCCCACAAAGATATCGGTAACCTCTCCCAGCCTCTTGCTTCCATTGTAGATCTTTTCCACGATCTTCTTCTCCTCCTCGGTCAAAAACACCCAGGGCTTTTCGGAAAGCTCCTTGGTGGGAACTTTGATGACGCTCAACCTTTCCGAGTTCCACTTGTCCGGCTCATTCACGGCCCTGAGCTGGTCAACGGTTTCCTTCAGCTCCTCCACCTTGGCATAGGTTAGCTTATCGTTCCTCTCCTTCCTCAGAACAAGTATCATGGTGTACGTCGTTGCTCCCTTGAAGACCTGTTCATCGCCGAAGTCAATGATTAACCTGACGGCTCTCTCCCTTGACAAAAGTCCCCTGAGTTTTTCACCGTAATCTATTTTCATCCACTTCTTGGTGACTATGAAGCCAAGCTCTCCGCCTTCCCTAAGCAGGTTGTAGCCCCTCTCAATGAATGGAATTGCCAAATCGTAGTTCTTGTGTGCGCTCTCGTAGAACCTGTTCAAGAACTCCACGTACTCAGGGCTCTCCTTCTTGAGGTTCTGTATCCTGACGTAGGGCGGGTTGCCGACTATGAAGTCAAAACCTCCTCTAAGCGAGCCATCCGGATTGAAGAAGGCCATGAAGAACTCCAACGGGTGGTGAATAAATCTGTTGTTCAGGGCTTCGGCCTTCTCTCCAAGCTTCTCCCTCAACAGCTCCCGATACCTTTCATCGAGTTCTCCTCTGAGGGTTTCCTTTATCTCTTTGATCTCGTTAAGAACCTCCAGGTCTTCGGGGTTCTCGATGAACTTCTCCCACAGCTCCATAAGCTTTCTTACTTCTTCCCTGCCCTCCAAAATCTTGGGGTCAGCAAAGCCGAGTAGCGAGTCCCCGCTCACGAGATTCAGGCTCAGGTTTGGAAGGACGTGCTCATTTTCTCCTAGGTTATCCCAGCGGAAGGCCTTGGGGTTGAGCTTTATGAGCTCTCTCCAGAGGTTCATCTTGGCCACTTCAACGGCGTTCTCGTCGAGATCAACCGCAAAGACGTGCCTCAGAACCATCTGGGACATTAGAATCCTCTCATCACTCGGGAAGAGCTCTCTCATTTTTGCTATGCCCTCTATGATGTCCTTTCTCTGGACGAGGGCGGAGAGATCTGAGGTCTTCTTGCCGATCAGTTCTTCTTCCTTTTTCTTCAGCTCGTCAATAACCGCCGAATATGTATCCCAGAGCCCCCTGAGAACTTTGATGAGGAACGAGCCTGAACCCGAGGCGAGATCTGCTACTTTAATCTCAAAAAGCTCTTTGCTGAGCCTTTCCGCAGTCTCAAAGTCGTTCTCCCGTATTGCGGTTGTTATTCCTTCCTTAAGCTCGTTTAGTCTTTTCCCAAGGGTTTCCTCGACTATGAACTGGGTAACGTACTTGGGGGTGTAGTAGATTCCCTTCTCCTTCCTCTTTTCAGCCAGGTATGTCTCATAAGCTCTTCCAAGGATGTCCTCGTCTATCTGGCTGTAGTCGTACTGGGTTATGCCCATCTTAAGACCGGTCTCCTGCCACGGGGCGAATCCAAGGACGGTCTCTAAGGCCTTGTAAAAGCGTGCCCAGTTCTCGGGTTCATCTTTTATAAACTCAATCAGTCTGTCTGAGAAAAGCTCTGTGTCATACAATGGGTAAAAGAAGTCGTTTATCTCCCCGAGGAACTTCTCTATGAAGGACTTGTAATGCCTCCCCGCTACTTCGGGCTTCTCTTTATGTCTCTCCGCCAGCCGAATTCTGTCGGAGAAGCCCATCCACTTCTTATAGAGCCAGTTGAACTCAACGACCCCATAATCGTCGAGAGTCTGAATGAATATGAATTTGTTAATGAGATGCAAAATCAGGTGCATCTTGATTCTCTCGTCTGTTTTGAACTCAACATCCTCGAGGGTCTTTATCCACTCACGTAGGCTCTTGAAAAATCTGTTGTCAAGCTCCCCTTTTTGTATTCCGTGTTCCTTCCTCTCAAGAAGATCGTAGAGGCTCCCATACTGCTCTATGTCATGGACGAGGTCAATAAAAGTAGCGTAGTAAAACGGTTCGGATTTTCTTATTATCGTTTTGGAGCTGAAGAAGTACCACTCGTAGAGATTCGTCAACACGACAAATCTGGACTCTTCAGAAAAAACATATTTCTTTATTTGCTCCTCATGCTCTTTCCAGTTTAAGTCAGTTCTCAGAAGCTTGTTCCTTCTAAGTTCGAAGAGACGTTTGAATTCGACGATGATTTTCCTACCGAGGGAATCCCTCAACACCAGATCCACGTAGCCTGAACCTATCCTTACTTCTGGGGAGCCTCTAACTCCGAGAAGCTTCATTATCGGGGCTCCCTTGTAGAAGAAGTTCTGCCTCAGGCTTTCTTCGGGCTTGGCCCTCTCAACTATCGCATCCAGGTACTCAACCATGTCCCGAGTTTTAAGTTCTCTTTTTACTTCGTTAAGCGAGTCAAGAGGGATAGAACTCATTTCCACGAGCTTTTCTAAATCTGATGTGAGCAATTTAATCTCATCCACAGTTCTTCACCAGAAATACTGAAAAGCAAGGGGATATAAGTTTTGCTGGACAGACATACTGGGGGCTTTAACTTCCCCTGAATTGAATAAAGAGAATAAAGAATATCAGGCGTGCTTAACTATGAAGCTCTCAACGTCTTCGAGCAGGTCGAGGGCTATGAGCAGGTGGGCCTTGGCCTCGGCTTTCTTTCCGCGCTTGAGGAGCTCCGCGCTGAGGCGAACCTCCTGGGCTGCTGTCTTGAGCTTGAGCTGGGCGGTCCTGGTGTCAACTCCCTTTCTGTGGGGCTCAGCGAGTGCCCTTGCGTCCTTTCCAATGCGCTCGTTGAGCTCTCCGATGAGCTTGGCCATGTTCTTTATCTTTTCCTTGACTTCAACTTCGTGGATCTTCCTCTTGGTCAGTTCAATGGCCTTGTGGAACTTTCCTATTGTCTCCTTGTTGGCGGTTATAACGTCGAGCGCTTCCGTGTAGTTGCCCTGGTCGGCCAACTCCTTGACTTGCTCGTAGACTGCCTGGAACTCTTCCAGCATCTCCTGGAGCTCAGTAACGTTTCTACCGCTAGCATTTGCCTTCTCTATGACTCTCTGGGCGAACTTCATTGCGTTCTCCCCCCTTCTGAGGAAAGCGTTTACTATTTTGTCAGCGTTTGCGTAGGCGAGCTCCTTCCTTATCTCCACCAGTTTCTCATCGAGCCCCTTCTTGAGCTCCCTTGCTACCGCTAGGTCTTCCTTGGCTTTCTCAATGTCTTTGTTCTTTATGTCTTCCATGACCTGCCTGTAGGCTTCCTTTGTCTGATTAAGGAGCTGGGGTGCGTCTCCAACGTCTATCCCTTCTTCCTGGGCCTTTCTGATGGTCTTCTCAGCAGCCATGAAATAGCCCTGCATCCTCCTGAGCTCCTCCTGGAGCCTCTCCCCGACATCGTTTCTCACGTTCTTGACCTTCTCGAGGATAACCTTGTAGTGCCTCATGGCAAGGATGCCGTTTGCTATTGCACCCTCGTAGTTTCCATTCTGGTAGTCCTGGATGGCAGCCTCACGGTACTCCTCTGCCTTCTGGTAGTGCTCGAAGACCGTTGAGTTCTCGCTGACGTTTGCCTTCTCAATTATCGTTGATGTTACATTGTGGAGCCTCTCAAGGGCGGAGACTATGTGTTCTGCTACAACCTGCGTCTCGGTGGTACTGTTGTCCTGAATCTCCGGCGGCAGTGGGGCCGTCCCGGCCTCGTCTGCAAGTGCCATCCCTGCCGGGACTATGCTTCCCAGCAGGAGGCCTATTATCAACCATACCTTCAGCCACCTCATGGCCGTCACCTCGATAGTGTGTAGTACTGAACTCCTATTTTAGGGACACGGTGAAAAAGCCCCTGAAACGCACGTTTCAAATGTTTAAGAATGGTTTTGAGCTTTGTTGGGCTAAAGACATTAAAAAACAAGTAGTTTAATTAAATGGAACGCTGAGGACCGAGCTGGAACAGAAATTTGGATGGGTTTGATTGTTCTCTACTGCCCTTTTGGTTGGCCAAACCAATCTTATTGGGACATTCGCCTATGGTTCAGAAGGTGGCAATAATCAGTCAAATACGCTGAACAGTCAAACTTAGGGGGCTGTGTGGGCTATCTACTGGCCTAAAATTCAATATGAAAGCGACAAAACGTTTTTATACGCCCTGAAAAAAGTTGAGGTGATAGCAAACAGTGTTCCAAAGGAGGGAAGCGGCAATGGAGGGTGATGGAAATGGCAGTAGTCCGCGCTTGGATATCAGAGGAGTTCAGGGAGTTCATAAGGGAAGTAATGCTCGCTTCGTTTCCAGCGCTCCTGCTGTGCCTCCTGCTGGACTTCTTCGCGGGAGCTTTTCTAGGTAAGTTCTTCGACAAGATTATGAACGAATACCCCATAATCCTCGTTATTCTTCCCGGCCTCATGGGGCTCAGGGGAAACATCTACGGCTCGCTTGCCTCCCGCTTCACTACAATGCTCCATCTTGGTGAAATGACACCTACAATCAAAGACAGAAACGTCACGAAAAACGTTTTTATCTCAATCATCCTCTCTCTCGTCCCAGTTCTGATACTCTGGAGCATAGGTGCGATTAAAATAAGGAGCCTCGAGATAGCGATTGCCGTTCTGCTCATAATCATAGCCTCGACTGTTTTTGCCGGCATAGTGCTCGGCTACATAACGGCCCTCGCAACGATAATCCCCTTCAAACATGAGATTGACCCTGATGCCGTAGCGGCCCCCATAGTCACTTCCGCCGCCGACCTGATAACCGTTCCCCTCCTCGTCAGCTTTATGCTCCTCTATGAAAAATTTTCAGTTGAGTTCTACGCCCTCTTCGCGGCGGGGCTGGTTCTCCTCGGACTGCTCGCCAAGTTCTCAAAGATAGAGAAAAGCGATAGGAGAGTGCTCGCAGAAGTACTTGGGGTTGTGGGTGCCCTAGCACTCCTGTCTAGCGTCTCAGGAGGCCTCCTTGAGACTTACAGCGGGCTGATCTACGCCTCGGTGATATTCAGCGTCATGTATCCTGCCGTCCTGGCCACAACCGGCAACCTGGGCGCGATAATCGGTACAAAAACATCCACAAGGATCCACCTCGGAGAGCTGGAAGGCTTCCTCAACAGAAAGATTCTGGTTGAGATCCTCGTTTACAGCGCTGTGGGTGCGCTGCTGGGTTTGCTGGCCAACATCATAGCCATCCTCGTTGTGAAGGTGACCCTTGGAGCCAGAGTGGGTCTGGTAAAGCCTTTCCTGGTTCTCTATCCGATCCTCATCTTCGGCGTGATGTGGATGGCCTACTTCATGGCAATAATCTTTGACAGGACCGGCCTCGACCCGGACAACGCCACCGTGCCCACGATAACGACCATAGCCGACATAATCTCCACCCTCTTTATCGTTGCCGTTGCCCACATGATCGTCTAGCCCCGAAAAAGATTAAAGAGGTGGGGCCTAAGAAGGGCAGGAGGAGAAAAAGAATGGAGGACTTTGAGGAGTTTGAGTATCGGCCCAAGAGCGTGAAGGAGATATTCATCGAGATGAAGAACATCGTCGAGCTCATGGTTGACCTCGCCTACAGTGCCGTGCTCTTCAACGACAAGGAGATTGCCGAAGAGGTGCTGGACCTGGAGGAGAGGATGGATCTCCTTAACTACCACCTCATGACCCACGCCGTTCTTGCCGCTAGGAATCCCAAAGAGGCAGAACAGATAACTTCAGTTCTCCAGATGGCAAACTCCATAGAGGACATCTCCAACGCCGCAGGGGATCTCGCCAAGATGGTGCTTGAGGGCCTTGAGCTTCACCCCGTTATCACGGAGGCAATACTCGAGAGTGAGGAGATAATAGCGAAGATCCAGGTAAAGCCTGACTCCGTCCTCGTGGGCAGGACTCTGGGAGAGCTGGCCCTGGCAAGCAATACTGGGGTCTGGATAATAGCGGTGAGAAGGGGCAAGAGATGGATAATAGCCCCTGACGGCGACTTCAAGATAAAGCCCGGAGACGTTTTGATCGGCAGGGGCACTCACACCTCCGTTGAGCACCTGAAGGAGATAGCCAGGGGAGTCATAAGGGTGGTAGGCGATGAAAGAGCTTGAGGAAATACGGAACTGCCTCATCGAGATGAAGAACCTTTCATCACTCATGGTCGACCTCGCGTTTTCGGCCGTCATGTACGACAGCGAGGACATAGCTGACGAGGTCTACATCCTTGAGGAAAAGATGGACGAGCTGACACTGAGGGTCAAAAAGCTCGCCCTTAGAGCTGCGAAGCACGAAGAAAATCCTGAAAAACTACTCAGCGTCATAGAGATGGCGACCATAAACGAGCAGATAAGTGATTCGGCCTACGAGATCGCCGACCTCGTTCTTAGGGACGTGGAGCCTCACCCCATCATCAGGAAGATAATGCACGACGTCGATGAGGAAATAGGCCGGATAAAGGTTAACAAAGGTTCAATACTCATAGGAAAGCCCCTCAAGCAGCTTAAGCTCCCGACCAAGGTCGGAGTCAGGCTCATCGCCATCAAGAGGGGCGGAAGGTACATATACAACCCTTCAAAGGATGAGACCATCGAGGAGGGGGACGTGCTCATAGCCGTTGGCTCTGGTATTGACAGACTCAGAGAGCTGTCCAATGAAAGAGGTGAAGAAGGAGAGCAGATAGAGGAGGAATAGTCTCTCAGCGCCTTTGATTCTGCTCTATTTTTGGCCTTTTTGAAAATAACTGTAGGGGTAACTTCAGAGGATCACCAGCTCCCTGTCCGCTCTGGTCAGTCTCTTTCCTCTGCCGTTGATGACAGCGACGTCGTCCTCAATTCTGACTCCTCCGAGGCCTGGAAGGTATATCCCGGGTTCTATTGTGAAGGTCATGCCGTTTTTAAGGACGACTTCCCCATCCGGTCCTATGTATGGTTCCTCATGAACGTCAAGACCGAGGCCGTGCCCGGTTCTGTGGGTGAAGTACTCCCCATAGCCGGCTTTTGATATCGTCTCCCTCGCGGCTCTGTCAACTTCTTTTGCCTTTATCCCTTCTCTGACGCTCTGGAAGGCGTCTTCCTGCGCTTCTTTCACTATCCTGTATATCTCGAGGAGTTTTTCATCGGGCTTTCCGATGGCTACTGTCCTAGTTATGTCCGAGCAGTAGCCCTTCCATCTCGCTCCGTAGTCGAGGATCACCATGTCCCCTTTGCGTATCTTCCTGTTGCCCGGCTCGTGGTGGGGGTTCGCCCCGTTCTCACCGCTCGCCACTATCGGCTGGAAGGAGATTCCGTCGCTGAGCTCCCTTATCCTGAGTTCTATCTTGAGAGCTAATTCCTTCTCGGTCATTCCAACGATGTCCCAGCTCAGTATTTCCTCGAACACCCTGTCTGCCACTTCGGCGGCCTTCTGCATAAGCTTAAGCTCCTCCTTGTCCTTCCGCATTCTCAGTTCCCTCATCAGCACGTTGAGGGGATAGGGATCGAAGCGGTTGTCGCTGTGGAAAATCCCGATGAGCCAGTCAGCGCGCATGGTGTTCTCGACCAAAACTTTCCCGCCGATTCCAAGCTCTTTCATTATCGTCCCGAGCTTTGAGTACGGGTTCTCGCCGTCCCTCCAGAACGTAACGGGAAAGTCCTTTATGACGTTCTGATAGAGGCTCGGGGCGAGGATGTGATACTCCCCATCAGGGTTGACCGCAAGAACCGTCAGCCTCTCGCCCGCTTCATGGATGTGAAGGCCTGTGAGGTAGTAGAAGTTCGCTCCGGGGCTTACAAGAGCCCCGCTGAAGCCCTTTTCTTCCATCAGGGCAGCCAGTTTTTCTATGCGCATGGACACCACCGGTTCTGGTATTCCGCAACCCTTAAAAACTCACCCTCGAACCACGACCGACTAGGCGGGGCAGACCCGCGGGATGTTCCCGGAAGGGAGAACCACAAACAGGGAAGAGGTGAACGAGATGGGAATGTACAAGTACATTAGGGAAGCCTGGAAGAGCCCGAAGAAGAGCTACGTGGGAGAGCTCCTCAAGAAGAGGATGATCCAGTGGAGGAGGGACCCGGTAGTTAAGAGGATCGAGAGGCCGACGAGGCTTGACAGGGCCAGGAGCCTCGGCTACCAGGCCAAGCAGGGCTACGTTGTTGTCCGCGTCCGCGTTAGGAGGGGCGGAAGGAAGAGGCCCAGGTGGAAGGGCGGAAGGAAGCCGAGCAAGATGGGTATGGTCAAGTACTCACCGAAGAAGAGCCTCCAGTGGATAGCCGAGGAGAAGGCCGCTAGGAAGTTCCCGAACCTTGAGGTTCTCAACTCCTACTGGGTCGGCGAGGATGGTATGTACAAGTGGTTTGAGGTCATAATGGTTGACCCGCACCACCCGGTCATCAAGAGCGACCCGAAGATCGCCTGGATAGCCGGCAAGGCCCACAAGGGCAGGGTCTTCCGCGGTCTGACCAGCGCTGGTAAGAGGAGCCGCGGCCTGCTCAACAAGGGTAAGGGCGCCGAGAAGGTCAGGCCCAGCATAAGAGCCCACCAGGGTAAGGGTAAGTGATTTTTCTCCCCCTTCCTTTAATTCTGAGTTCTTATGATAGTGGCTTAAGGCTCCATTGAAATACATCTCTGCTTCCATGGTTCAACTTTTGCATTTCCGGGCAATTCTTTGACCTGACCTTCTTTTGATTCGTTCTAAACTAAAAATTCAACTTGGAACTAATTAATATTTGAAAAAAGAAAGAGTTCTTATGTTAAGTAAGAGGAAAAATTTATAAAGATGAGTTGATGAGTTGATTAATGAATAATGTAAAAAACTGAAAATAGGTGAACTTCGTGAAGTGGAAGCCCCTGTTCGCAGTCCTGTTGGGACTGCTGATGGTAGGAATAGCGATGGCTGAAACAAGCCGCCCAATGATCAAGCCCACAGAATCCAACAATACGTTGGACATCAAACTTCCCCCAGCATCACTGGGCAAAACGATGTACTTCTATGGCGGAGATGCTGTGAAAGCCTTGACAGAGCTTGAACACAATAACATGACCCTAAGAATAGTTCTCAACTACGAGTTATCTCGAATAACGTTCCTTGGAGTGTACGAGAATCCAGACGGTAGGGTGTATTACTACATTGTTGAGGGGCCCGCAAAAAAGGAGGCTGCTCTGAGGGACTTTATCAAAAATGCTAGGCACTTCTCGCAGAGACCAACATTTAGAGAAGCATCGATGCTGGGACGAACTAGGAATTGGACCGACATCGGTGCGATCACATGGAAAAAGGCTTCTATCGGGACGACAATGGAGATGGGGGTAACTGCGGAGTTCAGCTACGTTTCCACAACATCTGGGATGATGTACTATCTGGTGGAGATTTATCAGGTTGCCAAACCCAAGAGACATGATATAGCCGTTGATGAAATGGTAGTTGATGTCAGTGTTCCCGCCGAAATACCCCTTTCGAAGATATGGATAAGCAAGTGGCTCCCCCAAATGGACGGGGGGCCCAAAAGATACTACTCGTACACCTCACAGATAAGCGTGGACGGGAACACGCTCGGTTATTCGGCCTCTGCATCAACTAGTGAGGATACCAACGATGGTATCACGTTTAGATGGAAGGTTAAGAGTCGTGAGATTGGCAGGGATGTTGAGTTTATCCACTATGACTTTGTGAAGAAGATTAGAAATGGGAGGCTATCGCGACCCGCTTATGGGATGATCCTCGATGCAAATCCGAGCGTTATCCTCGTCTCCACGCAGAACAATGCCCGGTTGTCCTTTGAAGCCCAAGCGAAGTTCAACATTGCCAACAGGATGATTGTCCCAACGGATGCGCTGAAATTCGAAGTTGAAGTTAATCCTGATGGGGTGAGAGAGCGTTGATGTTTCTATTTTTAACTTTAATCTCGGCACTCACCGATGGTGAGGGTTATCCAGTGGCATTGGGGAGTACAGCCTAACGCCTTCGATGCATTCCACGCGGCAAAATAAGCTCGGACACAGTTTATGAGAAGGTTGGGATTAAGGGGCTAATGCTTGAGGATCCCGAATAAGCAGGACTGTTTTATTTCATCCACAATAGTTGCTGGGGGACTAAACATTTCTGAATGCTTATGCTCATAATATAGAGTTGTTAACCTTAGGTTGTTATTTAGTAAGATTTATTTATCTGCATTGAGATATTGGGATAAAAGACCCCGCTTGCAAAGGAGGTACTGTGATGGGCGTGCTCAGGTACTCGTTTTCCAAGTACTGGGAGCTTTCCAGGACGCTGAGGAAGAGGCAGGCGCTCATCGTTCTCCTGAATTTGATTGTCTCGTACCTGAACGTCCGCTTTGCCCTGATGCTGAGGGACACGATAAACAGCCCGAACACGAGCAGAATACTCATCCTTGGAGGTTTTCTCGTCTTGATAAACGCCCTGAGCTTCGTGGTTACCTACCTCCTTGACGTATCCAAGAGGGCAATGCAGGTGGAGATAATAGGCAGGATTTACGAGAAAATCCTCCACGCAAAGGAGGAAACCTTCAGGGTGAAAACTCCCGGGGAATACCTCACGGACCTGGTTTCAAACGTCGTCTACGTCAGCTCACTCTCGGCAGCCCTTATACCCGCTCTGGTCGTGAACGCTGTGAGCTTTGGGGCCTATTTAATAGCCCTCTTCCTCCTTAGCCCAAGGCTCTCCCTCGTCCTGCTCCCGTTTTTGATAGCGACCGTTCTCCTCTTCAAAAAGCAGGTCGGGGAACTCGCCAAGGTGTCCTCGAAAGAGAGGGACAGGTTCTCAATGCTGATTGAGAGGATAAGGACGAACCTCGAAGGGAGAAAAAGCATTAAAAACACGGACTCTTTGAGAGGGGCCATGAGGAAGCTGAACGACGAGTGTACGGGATGGTACAACTCGGTCAAGGGGCTCGTGCTCGCGTCTTTGAAGTACAGGTATCTTTACCACACCCTCTACAGGCTCGTACCCCTTATCAGCGTTCTGGTCGGGCTCCTCTGGAGGATGGACACAGGCACTCTGGTGGCGTTCTACATGATGGCGGGAGAGATCATAGAGCCCCTGGTCGTAATTTTAAACGACCTCGGCCACGTTCCAGAATCCTACCCAGCCCTTAAGAGAATCGATGAGGCTCTCAACATGGAGGAGGAGAACTTTGGAGAGAGAACCCTCACACGGGTTGAGGGCATAGAGCTGAGAAACGTCTCGTACGGCACGATCCTGAAGAACGTGAACCTCAAGATATCTCGCGGGGAGAGTGTGGGCATCGTCGGGGAGAGCGGAAGCGGCAAGACGACCCTCGCGAACGTAATCGCCTGCCACTACCGCCCGGAGGAAGGAAAAGTTTTGGTTAACGACATCCCTGCCAAGGAGTTCGGGAACCTGAGGAGAAAGATAATCCTGGTGGAAACCAACGAGTTCATATTCCCCGGCACTGTTAGGGAGAACGTAACCCTCTGGGAAGAGTTCGACGAAGAGGAGCTTAGGGAAGCCGTAAGTATTGCGAAGGTGAACCTGCCCCTGGACGAGAAGATCGGGCCCAGTTACAGGGAAGTCTCCTTGGGAGAGCGGCAGAGGATAGCCCTGGCCAGGGCCCTGATCCGCAAACCAGAGGTTCTCATCCTGGACGAGGCCCTTTCGGGAGTTGATCCGGACGTGGAGGCGGAGATAATCGGGGAGATAAAAGCCAGGGGGATAACCCTGGTCGCGATATCCCACAGGCCGTCCACAACCAAGCTCGTGGACAGGCTCGTGCTGGTGGAGAAGGGAAGGGTAAGGGAAGTGGGGGGATAAGCGCATCACAGGCCCTGGAAAACCTCTTGAAGGATTCATGATTTTCCATGAACATTCCCATGCTAACCTTACCAGTCAAGCCATTCTCTCAGAACCGCACAGTGAAATGGTTTTTAAGCCCCCTCGCCAAAACCCTTCTCCGGTGAGAAAGATGGCGCAGCTCAAGGCACACCACGTTAGGCTCACAACCTTCATCCAGGCGACGGAAGACGAGGACAAGGTGCTCGACGCGATAGCGACGTTCATTCCAGAGGAGATAGACGAGGACGACGTCCTCTTTGACATCCTAGAGACGGAGGGCTACTTCGGGAACCCAATAAAGGTTGTGAACGTCGAGATAAAGAGGAGCAAAGCGGTAAGAAAGTTCCTGGAGTACTTCAAGGAACTGCTCAGTGAGGAAGATAAAAAGTACCTTCTCGACCACCTCGATGAGAAGGTCGACGAGGAGGGAACTTTCTACGTCCGCTTCAACAAGCAGAAGGCCTATCTCGGTGAGGCAGAGGTTGACGAGGGGCCCGACGTCATTCAGGTTAGGATAAAGGTCAAGGCCTTCCCGATGAGGAAGGAAGCGGTCGTCAAAGCGATTAGGGAGTGGCTGGAGGAATGAGCGAGGAGGAAGTTTCTTTTTCACGTGACTACTTCGTCGAGATGGACGTTAGGGATGAAGAGGCCCACGAACTTGCCAGCGATTGGTTTGACGAAGTAGTCTTCACAAAAAAGCTCGTCCTCGAAGACCCTCCAGATTGGGGCTCTCTAAAAGAAGAACTCAAGGAGCTCCGCGGGAAGTACGGAAAGGTCGCACTCCTCCTCGTGACCAGAAAGCCGAGCCTCATCAGGGAAGTAAAGAGCAGAAACCTCAAGGCCCTACTCTACGTTCAGGGCGGCGACATGAGAATAAACAGGATGGCAATAGAGAGCGGTGTAGATGCCCTGATTAGTCCATGGTTCGGCAGAAAGGATCCGGGCTTTGACCATACTTTGGCCGGAATGGCCGCGAGACGGGGAGTTGCGATAGGGTTCTCCCTCTCACCCCTCCTGAATGCTAATCCCTATGGGAGGGCGCAGATTCTCCGCTTCATGATGAAGACCTGGCAGCTGGTGAAGAAGTACCGCGTCCCCAGGTTTATCACGTCTTCCGCAGAGAGCAGGTGGGAAGTGAGGGGCCCGAGGGATTTGATGAGCCTTGGGATAAATATAGGAATGGAAATACCCGAGGCAAGGGCGAGCCTGAACTTCTACCCTAGAACTATTGTCTGGAAGCTTTAGCGTTTCTTCAATATTTGCATTTATTTGTTTATAATGGCTATAATTTTTGAGTTTATTGAAGTTTTCATGTCTATTTTTTGCCAAAATGGGGGGATGACCTTCTGCCGTTCTAACTATCCAGCGTTGAATAACTACAAGGAATATTTAATGCCAAAAAATATGTCGAAAAATATATAAAGATGTGGGGGAAGTGGACGTGGGTGGTTGCAGTGAAGCCTCTCCATGATCCAGTGTACCTCACGGTTGCCTTTGAGCAGGCAGGCGAGACGGGGCTCTCGGACAGGGGTTTTGACCTCAAGTACTCCAGGGAAGAAAACCCAACGGTAAGGCTCCTGGAAAAGAAAGTTGCTTCTATAGAGGGGGGCACGGATTCTCTGGCATTCAACAGCGGGATGGCAGCCATAAGCGCTCTATACATTTCCACTCTCAAAGCGGGCGAAGAAGTAGTTCTTCCCATGGAGGGCTATGGAACGACGATCCAGCTCGCAGAGGAGCTGAGGAAGTTCGGTGTGAGGGTCAAGCTTGCATATCCGAGTTCAGAAGCCCTCAATGAGGCGATAACGGAGAACACCAGGCTGGTTCTTACAGAAGTAGTCACCAACCCGACCCTGAAGGTAATAGACGTTCCTGAAGTCATAAGGCGGGCGAAAGAGGTGGGGGCAACGGTCGTAGTTGACAACACATTCTCTCCATTGATTTTCAAGCCGCTAAAAGTTAGGGCAGATGGGGTAATCCACAGCCTCACCAAATACATAGCTGGCCACAATGACGTTATGGGCGGGGCTCTGATATGGGGCGACCTTGATCCTGAAAACCTCTGGCACTGGAGGAGGAGGCTTGGATCGATAATCCAGCCCTTCGAGGCCTGGCTGGTAATCAGGGGCCTCAAGACTTTGGAGCTGCGCTTTGAGAGACAGAGCAGAACTGCCCAGACCATAGCCGAATTCCTGAGCGAGCATCCAAAGATTGAAAAAGTTCACTACCCTGGCCTCAAGGACGATCCATACCATCCCACCGCCAGGAGGATATTCTCAAAGCCCCTCTTCGGCGGAGTCCTCAGCTTCCTCCACAGGGAGGGAGAGAGCGGGGCTAAGGCGTTTCTCATGAGGCTGAAGAGGGTATTCCCCTCGCCCTCTCTTGGGGGCGTTGAGAGCCTGGCATCCTACCCCGTGATGAGTGCCGCCAAGACTATGCCAGAGGAGAGGCGCAGGCTCCTCGGAATTACCCCAGGCCTCATCAGGCTCTCGGTTGGCGTTGAGGACGCCGATCTTCTCATCGAGGACATAGACAGGGCCCTGGGGGGTGGTTGATATCCAGGTGACAACGTGTCCAAAGGATCTCCTCAACGGTCCTTGCGGGGGGGCGCTGAACGAGAGGTGCGAGGTGGATGGAAAAGAATGCCCCTGGGTCAGGATACTGGAGAGGTTCAACGTTGACCCCGCGACTCTCTTTGAAGAGCATCCATTACTCCTTGAGCTCGAAGACCTCGTGGAGAGAGACTCCAGGCCCAGGGATTCGGCTTTCTGGCAGAACCTAGAGAGGGGAAGGGCCTTCAGCGTTGAGTTCCCCGTGGCGGCGGTCTCAAAGCCCGAGGAATCCCTCCAGGTTCTTAGAGAGATCAGAGCTAACCTGGTAACGGTGCCAGATAATCCCCTTGGATATCCTCACTACGACCCCATTGCGGTGGCCTGCTACCTTAAATCCCTGGGACTGCGCTCTGGAGTAATGCCACACATCACCGCAAAGGACAGGAACCTGAACGCCCTGACGTCAGAGCTCAGGACCGCCCAGGTCTTCGGCTGTGAGGCCGTTCTGCTTACAACCGGCGACTGGCCGGGCTTTGCGGTACCCAGCAGGCCCGTATTTGACGTTGACGCCTCGAACCTGATACGCCTGGCCAGGCTCGTCTTTGCAGGGGTGATGCCGACCAAGGAAGTCCTTGAAGTCGAGAGCAGGCCGCGGGTTGCGAGCACAATGAACCCTCATTACAGACCCAAACTGGAGGCAAGGAGACTGGCAAGGAAGCTGATAGCGGGAAGTGAGGCCTTTTTCACCCAGGTGGTAGCGGCGGGGGAGAGCGCAACTGGGATTTCAAAGATCGTTGAAGAGCTCAAGAAATACGCGGACGTTGATGTCCCGATAATCGCATCGGTGCTCTACCCCATGAAGGAGGAGATGAAGCCCTTCCTTAGGGCTCTGGGCATACCCGTGGGGGATGAGCCATTCGAGGCCCTTTTGGAGGAGTTAAAGGCCGTGGAGGCCGTGAGGGGCCTCAACCTCATAGTCAGCTCCAGGAGTCTGGAGGAATGGCTGGGCCTCTGGAGGGAGGCCAGAGAAATAATCAAGGGGGTGTTTGAATGATAGTGCCAGCCCTTATTGGAAGCCTTCCAAGACCCGTTTCCCTGGCTAAGAAAATCGAGCAGTACTCGATAGGAAGACTTGGGGAGGAAGACCTCGAAAAGGCCTACCTTGAGCACACGAGGAGGGCCTTCATCAAGCTCAGGGAGGCCGGAATACAGGTGATCACCGATGGCCTCTACCGCTGGGACGACATCTTCAACCCCTTCATACGCTTCATAGAGGGGATTGAGGTCAACGGACTTTTCAAGTTCTATGAGAACAACTTCTTCTACCGCTCGCCAATCGTGAGGGGGGAGCTTTCCCTGCGCGAGAACCCTCTTCCCGAGTGGCTCAACCAGGCGCTGGCCATAAAGGAGGAAGTTTACCCCGGGGCAACGCTTAAGGCCGTCCTGCCCGGCCCGGTAACCCTGGCCTACCACTCACTTAACGAGTACTACAAAAACCTCGACGAGCTCTCAGAGGCCTACGCGGGAGTGATTGAGGAGGCCATCAAGGAGCTTCCGGTTGAGCTCGTGGAAATTCAGGAACCCGCCCTGGCGGCTGAGCTCTCAAGGGCCACGAGGGAAAAGAGCGACGAGGTATCGAAGGAGACCGCTAAGACCCTGATAGAGCGCCTCTCAAAGGTCAAGAAGCTTTGGGTTGTTACTTACTTCGGAACCCCCCAGGTTCTCCCGAATAACGTCATCCTGAACGTCGACCTCGTCAGCGGCTCGGTTCCGGAAAAGTACTCTGGAGAGCTCGGTCTGGGCATAGTTGACGCTAGAGAGACCAGGATGGAGCGCAGGGACCGCCTGGAGGACAAGCTGAGGCCCTACCTCAGAAAGCACAGCAGGATTTACGTCACCCCGAACACGCTCCTGGACTTCCTCCCGGAGAGCGTCGCCTGGAGAAAGCTCAAGCTTCTCGGAAAGCTCGGAGGTGAGTGAAATGGAGCTTCCAATACTTCCCACCAGTATCATAGGAAGCTATCCCAAACCGAGATGGCTCCTGAGGATGTACAACCTTAGAGAGCTCGGTAGACTGCCGGAGGAGGACTTCAGGGAGGCCGTTAGAGATGCGAGTGTAGCCGTCCTCAGGGAGCACGAGAGGGCGGGGATTGATATCCCCTGGGATGGCGAGATGGGCAGGAGCGAGATGACGGAATACTTCACCGCCAAGATAGCGGGCTTCAAATTCTACGGACCAATTAGGGTCTGGGGAAACGCCTACTTCAACAAGGCGGCGGCCGTCTCGAAACTCGAGTACCGGGAACCCCTCGTACTCGACGAGTTCCGCTGGGTCAAGGAGAACACCACCAGGGAGATAATCAAAGTCCCGATAACGGGGCCATACACGATAGCCGAGTGGAGCTTCAACGAGTACTATTCGAGCAAGGAGGAGCTCGCCTTTGACCTGGCGAAGATTCTGAACAAGGAGTTCAAGCTTCTGGAGAAGGAGGGGGCAACCTTCATCCAGATCGACGAGCCGGCCATGCTCAACCACCCGGATGAGGTTTCCATAGCAGTTGAAGCAATAAACAGGGCCGTAAAGGGCGTTAAGGTGAAGTTCGGGCTTCACGTCTGCTACTCGAACTACTACTTGCTCGCGGACTACTTTGACGACATAAAGGTTTCCCAGTTCGCCCTTGAGGCCGCCAACAGAAACTTCCGCGATCTGGACTACCTCAAGAAGCTCACCCACCAGGAGCTTGGGTTTGGAGTAGTTGACGTCCACAACCCGCGCGTCGAGAGCCCGGAGGAAGTAGCGAAGGCCATCCGCAAGGTTATGGAATACATTGAGCCAGAGAGGCTCTACATCAACCCCGACTGTGGTCTCAAGCTGCTCGACAGGAGAATCGCCTACCAGAAGCTCGTGAACATGGTTAAGGGCGTCGAGATCGTCAGGAGAGAGCTGGCGAGGGAGGGCAAAACCTCCATACCCTTCAGGAGGGAGGTATAGTGCTCTACTCGGGCGGGAGACTCGTGGTCAAGTTCGGAGGGACCTCGGTCAGGGACGACTTTAGGGAGGCGGTTACCTTCGTCTCCCGCCTCTGGGACGAGAACGAAGTGGCCCTGGTGGTTTCGGCGATTAAGGGCGTTACCGACGCCCTATTAAAATTTTCAAGAACTGGGGAGGGCTTTGAATGGATAGAGAAGGTCCACAGGGACTTCGCGAAGAAGTACGGGATTCCCTTTGAGACCCTCGCCGCTCCATTGAGGGAGCTTAAAAAACTCTCAAGAGAGGATTTCCCCTCCTTTGAGGCCTACAGGGACCACGTGCTCTCCTACGGGGAGTGGCTTTCGGGGCTGGCGTTTGCTGAGGCTTTGAGGCGGGAGGGCATACAGGTGGAACTCTTTGAGCCATGGGAAATACTAGAGACCGACGGGAACTTCGGTAACGCCAGGGTTGACATAGCGAAGACCTCCAGAAACCTCAAGGTCGTGGAGGAGGCGTTGGAGAGGGGTAGGGTTGCCGTCGTTCCAGGCTTCGTCGGCTCTTACAACGGCCTCAGAACGACCCTCGGAAGGGAGGGGAGCGACTACACCGCCGCGGTTCTCGGTAAAGGATTGAAAGCGAGGGCCGTCCTGATAATGAGCGGCGTCGACGGCATTTACACGGCGGATCCAAGAAGAGTCGTCTCAGCAAGGCTTATTCCCTTCGTGTCCTACGACGAGCTCTACGTGGCATCAAAGGCCGGGATGAAGGCGATACACCACGGAGCAATTGATGTCGTGAGGGGTATCCCCATAATCTTCGGCAGAACGAGGGACTGGAGTATCGGAACAATAGCGGGCTACGAGTCGTCCAGCCTGCCGATCCTGGTCCACAGGGTAGCCGGCGAGGAGGCGGTTATAACCGCTGTCGGAGTTGCGGAAGTTCCAGGCTTTGATGGAGAAAACGGTTCTGAACTGGGTATTCCCCTGGTCAGGCTGACCGTCCCGAGTGCCCGCCTAGGGAGTACCCTCAATCTCATACATCTTCGGCTGATAGCGGACAGAATAAGCCCGCCGAGGGCTCTGTCCATTATCCGCGGGGGAGTCAGTGCTGGCAACGTTTAGAGGTCTTCCGTTCCGTGGGGTGGGGGATATGCGAATCAGGGTTCCAGCGACAATAGCGAACTTCGGGCCGGGTTTCGACGTCTTCGGCGTAGGGATAGGGGAACCCTACGATGAGCTCAAGTTCGTGGAATCTGACGAATGGGAGATTGAGGTGGAGGGTTACGACGTCCCTACCGACGGGAGGAACGTGGCGGTCGTTGCGGCAAGGGCCCTCGCTACGCTTGTCGGTGAGGAACTTTACCTACGGATGAAGCTCAGAAAGGAGATAAGGCCAAGGAGCGGGCTCGGTAGTTCGGGGGCATCATCCCTAGCAGGAGCGTTGGCGGCGGCAAGGGTTCTGGGCATCGAGGATGATGGGCTGATAATAAAGGCGGCACTCGCGGGAGAGGAAGCTGCCTCGGGAAGTGCTCACGGGGACAACGTGGTTCCGGCTTACTATGGAGACTTCACGATAATCGAGTCCCTTAACCCCTTGAGGGTTCATAGAATACCAGTTGATTTTCCGCTGGTGGTTGTTCTGCCTCAGATTGAGGTTCCAACTAGAGAAGCCAGAAGGATTCTGCCCGAGAGGGTTCCGATGGGCGACGCGGTAAGAAATGTGGCACTCGCAGGGGCCCTGGTTAAGGCCTTAACGAGCGGAGACGTCCAAACCGTGGGGAGGCTTCTTGAAGACAGGATAGCCCTTCCCTACAGGCTGAGGCTAATGCCGTGGTTCGCAAGGGTCTGGAAAGCCGCCCTTGATGCAGGTGCCTACGGGGCCTTTGTGTCTGGCTCGGGGCCCGCTATCTTCGCGCTGGGTGAAGATCTTCACGCCATTGGGAAAGCGATTGCCGAGGCCTTTCTGGAGATCGGCGTCGATGCCGAGGTTTACATTACCCGCGCAGGGGTTGGTGCGTTTTGGCTTTAAGCTTTGGAGGTGTCGAAATGAGGGTTGCCGTTCTCGGTGCCACGGGAATGGTCGGGAGAACTTTCGTGAGGCTTCTTGCTGGCCATCCCTGGTTCAGAGTTGAGAAACTGGTTGCCTCTGAGAGGAGTGCCGGAAGGAAGTACGGAGAGCTGGTCGATGATTCGCCAGAGGAGTTCAGAGATGTGGAGGTGACTTCCCTCCCTGAATTTCTCAGAGACCCGGACGTTGACATTGTCTTCAACGCCCTCCCAGCATCGATCTCAAGGGAGGTGGAGGGGGAGCTAGCTCAAAGCCTTCCTGTGTTCACCAACGCGAGGAGCCACCGCTACGATCCTGACGTGCCCATATTAGTTCCCGAGGTAAATCTGGAGCACCTTGAGCTGATAGAGGTTCAGAGGGAGAGGAGGGGCTGGGAAGGCTTCATAGTGACGAACCCGAACTGCTCGACGGCCATACTCACGGTCTCGCTCGCGGCGCTCCGCGGTTTCGGAATCAGGGAGGTCAAAGTGGCGACGATGCAGGCAATAAGCGGGGCAGGTTATTCTGGCCTCTCTGCCCTGGCAATCCAGGACAACGTGATTCCCTCCATCCCAGGGGAGGAGTGGAAGATCGAAAACGAGAGCAGGAAGATCCTCGGCGAGCTCGACGGAGTGGAGGTAAAGCCCGCCGAATTCAGAATAAGCGCAATGGCTACCCGCGTTCCAGTGCTACACGGGCACACTGAGGCTGTCTTTGTCAAGCTTGAAGAGGGAAGCCTAGAGGAGGTCAGGGAGGCCTTCGAATCCTTCGACCCGCTTGGAGAGCTCGGCCTTCCAAGCTACGAGAGGCCCCTCGTCTACTCCGATGTTCCCCAGCCGCGGCTCCACAGGGACAGGGGAAGGGGCCTAACCGTTACGGTCGGGAGGCTTGAGGGGAGCAGCGGGAGCTTCAAGTACGTGGTAACGGGCCACAACCTCGTCAGGGGTGCCGCTGGAGGTTCGGTTCTCAACGCCGAGCTGGCTTATAAGCTCGGCTATCTGAAGTAGCCCCTTCTTTTTTCTAATGGCTCTGTAAAGGAAAAAAGGAAGGAGCTAAATCAGTAGTTATCCAGGGCCGGGAAGTGCTCCGGCTCGTAGTCCTCAAGCTTTCCATCCAGATAGTCCTCGTAGCCCTTAAGGTCGAGGAAGCCGTGCCCGCTGAGGTTGAAGAGTATGACCTCTTCACGTCCTTCCCGCTTTGCCTCCAGGGCGCGGTCTATGGCCCCTTTGATGGCGTGGGCGCTCTCTGGAGCTGGAACTATCCCCTCAGTCTTCGCGAAGAGGTGAGCCGCCTGGAAGACCTCGTTCTGGTGGTAGGCAACGGGCTTAACTATCCCGTGGTTTATCAGGACGCTGAGAGTCGGAGCAAGTCCGTGATAGCGCAGGCCGCCAGCGTGAATCGGCGGGACGTAGTATGTGTGGCCGAGGGTGTGCATCTTCATTTTCGGCGTGTATCCTCCGGAATCACCGTAGTCGTACTTGTAAACTCCCCTCGTCATCGAGGGAGCGGCCTTAGGCTCAACCGCTATGAACTCATATTCAGCCTCTCCTTTCAGAACGTCTCTGACGAACGGATAAGCCAAGCCTGCGAAGTTGCTTCCTCCGCCTACACAGCCGATTATAACGTCGGGCTCTTCGAACTCCTTCATCTGCTCCTGGGCCTCAAGACCTATGACGGTCTGGTGCATGAGGACGTGGTTGAGGACGCTTCCCAGGGCGTAGCGGGCCTTTTCGTCCCTTAAAACGTCTTCGATGGCCTCGCTTATCGCTATACCGAGACCTCCGGGGTGGTTTGGATCCTCGGCCAGGAACTTTCTGCCTATCTCTGTTCTATCGCTTGGACTCGGATAGATTTCAGCACCATACAAGCGCATTATGGTCTTCCTGTAGGGCTTCTGCTGGTAGCTCGCCCTCGCCATGTACACCCTTACATTGAGACCAAGAAGTGCCCCGGCGAGGCTTAGGGCAGTTCCCCACTGGCCTGCTCCAGTCTCGGTTACGAGCCTTTCTATTCCCTGCCTCTTGGCGTAGTAAGCCTGAGCTAGGGCGGTGTTTATCTTGTGGCTTCCCGTTACCGTTGCCCCCTCATACTTGAAGTATATCCTCGCTGGAGTGCCGAGGGCTCTCTCAAGGTTTGTGGCGCGGAAGAGAGGGGTTGGGCGGCCTATTTTGGAGTAGATCTCTCTGACTTCTTTCGGGATTTCAATGTACCTATCCGTGCTCATTTCCTGTTTCACCAGCTCCTCCGCGAAAATCCTTAGGAGCTTCTCCGGCTCCATAGGCTCGTCTGTCTCGGGGTCGAGCGGTGGCGCCAGCGGTTCAGGGAGGTCGGGCAGGATGTTGTACCACCTCTTTGGTATCTTCGAATCGGGCAGAACGGCTTTCATTCTAACGCCTCCAGAGTTTTTGAGCTAAACTCCGCTTTGGAAAGAACAAATCCCAAAAACGAGGGAATAATGAGCGTGAAAGCTGTGAAGACGAAGAACGTTAATGCTAAGCTAGAAGTTTTGGTACCTTCACAGCAGAGGCCAAAAGCAGGCCCCCCTAATCACTCCAAAAACGATCCCGCCCGTCAGTTTTCAGGCTAACCATCTTGAGAAGGGGCAAACTCCTAACACCAAAAACAATCACTCCTGGCTGTCATTGGGCATCGAAGCTCTGAAGAGTTCGAGCTTTATATGTCTTTTGCTCGCGTATTGGTAAAAATGACAGAAAAAGACAAAAGCGAGACTAAAATTTTGGCGTTTCATCTAACTGGCGGACCTTGGAGTGCCGTCTCCACGGCTTTTACGTCGGCTTTCCTGCCTTTCAAAGCTATTAACACCCTGTAATCCTCGGCATCACCACTGAGAAAGTGCAGGCCCCTGTCCTCCTTTTTCATAATGTATTCAGCGTATTTTACTTGGTCTTCGCTTGAGTACAGGAGCATCAACACGTCGACGCCGTCGCCTACGTTAACCCTGAAGTTTATCTTCGATAGGTACCAATCGGGCATCGGTCCAGCCCAGGTTCCCGCCCCTACTGAGATGTTATTCTCCATAAGCCTGTTTGCCACGTACATCGCTTGCCTTAGAAGTATCGTCTCTGGAGTTGGGGCATTTATCGGGCTCGAATCCAATGGTCTGCCACAGAGCCACTGCCTTTCAGTGGCGTTGATGACATCGTTTGGCCCACCCCTGATGGAGAGAAATCTGGTGCCGTTGTATGCCAGGTAGTAAGCTCTTTCCCCTCTTGTCCAAAGGCTCCACTGGCAGGTGGTACTGCTCCAGTTTCCGGAGTTTATTGAGTACCCCAGGAGTTTCAACTGCTTCAATGAATCTCCGTAAACTCTAGAGGCCAATGACATGGTCGTGTTTGCTATCTCAACGTTTCCCTCTGCAACCCACGTTAAGTTCTCAAGAACTGGGGGGTCGGAGAGGCCCCAAAGTGGGGGTTTTGGCACGGGTTCTATTCTGTAATATTTTAAGTACCAAACGGCACTTAGAACCACCAAAACGGCTAGTATAATCCCAGCGATTTTTGAAAGCCTGCTCATTTCCACCACCCTAAGCGACCTCGGTCTGTTCGTATGGACTCTCACCCTTCCTGTGCTTTAGGAGGAGGGAGTACATAAACTCCCTCAAGTCAGAACTCATGCCATCATCGAGCAGGATATCGGCCTTCCCACCGTAGAACTTCTCCGCCTTCGTTGTCAGCAGTGCTATCTTTGGGGTTAGATACTCCAGGAGGGCCTTTCCTATTTCCGCGAACTCTTCGTCACTGAGTTCTTCGTCCGTTTCAAAGGCGATGTAAACAACGAAGTCCTTCATTTGAACGGCGAGAACGCTCTCGGTCTCGGTTACCTCGAAGAACGAAAAGTTGTACGTGCTTGATTTAACTCTCGCCAGGAGCAGGCCCTTTATGGAGACAGTGATTGGGTTCCCATCCAACTCGAAGATTAAGTCCTCCGCGAATTCTCCCTTGGCTATCTGATAGAGCTCTTCGACTCCCATTCCTACCCCCGGCGGAACTATTCTTCGAACACCTTTTTAACTTCTGCGAGAACACCGTAAAGGTGGTGGCATGAAGATCATAAGATTTGGTGTGTCCGTGCCTGAAGAACTCCTTGAGAAGTTCGATCAGATAATAGCGGAGAAGGGCTACGTTAACAGGAGCGAGGCGATAAGGGACCTCATGAGGGACTTCATAGTGCGGCACGAATGGGAAGCGGGCGATAAAGAGGTGGCCGGAACGATAACGATGCTCTACAACCATGATGAAGCTGACGTTGTTAAGGAGCTCCTCGATCTCCAGCATGACTATCTCAACGAGATAATCTCAAGCATTCACGTCCATATGGACGAACACAACTGCCTTGAGGTTGTTATAGTCAAGGGGAAGGCCAAGAGGATAAAAGAAATCGCGGACAGGCTCCTGAGCCTCAAGGGAGTGAAGCACGGCAAACTCGTCATGACGGGAACCGGGAAGGAGCTCGTCTAACCCACCACTTCCACTATCTCTCCCCCTCCCGGCGGGAGGATGGCGTTCAGGTCTTCTTCCCTTACCTCATAGCCCCACTTCTTGAGGATTCCGCGGAGCTTCTTCACTAGCTCTCCCTTCTTCATTGAGCCGGGCCTTATGACAATGTATTTGTCGGTGTGGGCCTTAATCGCTTCAACCGGCGCGCAGACTACGTATTCTTCGCCATCATAGTTTATCACACCCACAGCTAGCTTGAGCGGAAGGCCGTGCATCCAGTTCCTCTTTCCGTAGACCATGAAGGCGCCCTTGCCGAGGTACTCGCCGCTCGGGGCCTGCTTCGTTACCTGGTTGGGGTAGGCCCAGTAGGCATCCGCTGAATAGAGGCCCTGGCTCCAGGCCCTGCTCATGGAAACGGCAAACTGGCAGGCCTCGAATATGGTCTTCTCCCCGGCTTTCTGTCCGTCCTTTATGACGACGTGCGGAGCGCCGTAAACGTCCGCGTGGCAGTAGAGGTCGTTATCCTCCATATGTTTCTTGACGAGAACCTCGTTGGTGCTCGCGTCCTTTCCAGCCAGAACCAGAAAGCCCTCGCTCGAGACGAACCAGCGGAACTTCTCGAACCACTTCCTCTTTCTCCTCTCTAGCTTCTTCACGTTCAGTTCCTTCTTCTGCTCTTCCTCGATGAGCTTCTCAATCTCCTCCAGCTTCCTCTTCGTGTCCTCGTAGGCCTTTAAGGCTCCTTCATACTTGTGCCTGAACTTCTTGGCCTTCTCGTAGTAGATTTCAGCGTTCTCGCCCAGGCTCTTCTCAAGGTAGAGCTTTACCTTCTTGCCGTCGAGCTCTATCGTTACGGCCTTCTCCTTTGGGTCTATGCCTTTAACCATGAGCGCGACCTTGTTTCCCGTTTTCTTGCCCTCATCTATCCGCCGCCTGAATTCGTCCCAGCCGAGGGTTTCGGTGGCCTTCCTGAACTCTTCCAGAAGGCGCTCGATTAGGGTGTAGTTGGCGTAGATTAAATCGCCTATCTCCTGGTTCTCTCTCATGGCCTTTTCAAAGCCCTTGAGCATTTCCTCCTGCTTCCTGAGGGTGGCCATCAGCCCCCTCTTCTTCTCTTCGAGCTTTTTGGTCTGCTCTATTTTGGCCTTCTCGAGCGTTATCTTCCCGAAGTACTCATCCAGAGCCTCGCTGAAGGTGGGGAAGTAGCGCTTCTCAAACCCCTCGTAGATTTTCAGCTCTATCGGGACGACGTCGTGCATAACCCCGTCCTTGAAGACGATGTTCGGCTTGGGCTCGTCGTTGAAGGTTCTTATCATCTCGTCATAGACCCTCTTCAGGTCTTCGTCGCTCAGCTCCTTGACCGGCGTCGTCTTCTCGAAGCCCGCCCTCAGGGAAATCTCCTCCGCATACATCCCGCCCATGTTGAGCTTCCTCGCCAAAGCCCTGACGAGCTCAAGCTCAGGCTCTTCCCTCATCAGATCGAGGAACCTCTCAAAGGAGACCTCAAGGGGGTTCTCTCTGGCAGGAGGGAACTTGTACTCCGCCTTCGGCTTTATCGCCCTGTCCTTGTACTCCTCGTAGCGGAGCGCGGCGACTATTTTGTTTTCGGAATCCACGAGGATTATGTTGCCCCTCCTGAAGAGCTCACCGATGAGTGTGTAGTTTCCTATTCTGATCTTAACTATCCTGTCGAACTGGTGCTGCTCTATGGCGTCTATGAAGCCTCCTCCAAGGTGCTTCCTCAGGAGCATCGTGAAGCTCGATGGCTGTTTCGGGGCCTCTTTTATGTAGCTCGTGAGGTGAAATCTCTTTCCCGCCTCCAGGATGAGGTCTGCTCTCCCCTCCTTCGTCCTCAGCTTGAACCTCACCTCGTCGCCGTCGTGGTAAACCTTGTCAACGCGAGAACCGACCAGCCACTGAAGTTCGCGCACGATATAGCGTATGTCAACGCTGCTCATCTCTTCCTTCATTCTCTCACCCGGGAAAAGTTGAGGAAAGAAGTTTATAAGGACTTATCTCTCGGAGAATTACCACGCAAATGCCACAAGGATAGCGGCGGCTATTGCCAGAATGGCCCGGTATATGTCGGATTCAGAACTTTCAATGGCTTCGTCAAGAAATACCCATGCCAGCCCAGCAACGCCTATGTCGAAGATAACTCCCCCAAGCTTTAGGGCAGCGCTGACGGGCATTGCGAGGGTCTTTATTATTGCCCCCAGCAGGAGCACTCCAACGATGCCCATCAGAATGCCCGAACCGGCTTCCTTTTTTAAGGACTCCATCGGGCTCACCTTTTAATGTTTAGCGAGTGATGTTAAATTAACTTTTCCCCAACGTTGTTGATGTACATCTTTTTGCCGAGGCCCAACTGAGGACACGCTAACGTTAAATATTCAGCTGTGTAACCACTCCAGGTGATACTATGAAGGGTTACCTGACTTTTGTCCTTCACACTCACATCCCCTACGTTAGGAAGCACGGAAAGTGGCCTTTCGGGGAGGAGTGGGTCTTTGAGGCAATAAGCGAAACATACATCCCCCTGCTCATGGAGTTTGAGAGGCTCAGGGACTCGGGAGTAAAGTTCGGCATAGTGATAAACGTTACGCCAGTGCTGGCAGAACAGCTAACCGACGAGTACATGAAGAAGGCGTTTGAGGAGTACATGGAAAGAAAGCTGAAGGCAATGGAGGAAGACCTGAAGTCCGGGAAGTACGACGAAAAAGCGGTTTCATACATGCTCAACTACTTCCGGAAGGTTTACGACTACTGGAAGGCCATAAACGGAGATATAATAGGCAAGCTCAGGGAGCTCCAGGATCAGGGCTACGTCGAGGTTATTACCTCAGCCGCGACCCACGGCTACCTCCCGCTCCTCGGAAGGGACGAGGCGATAAGGGCCCAGATAGCCAACGGTGTTGCAACCTATGAGAAGCACTTTGGAATGAAGCCGAAGGGGATATGGCTTCCTGAATGTGCCTACAGACCTGCCGGTGAGTGGGAGCTTCCCGGCGGGAGGAAAGTAAAGAGACAGGGTATAGAAAAGTTCCTTGAGGAGTTCGGGCTGAGGTACTTCTTCGTGGAGAGCAGGCTCATCGATGAGGGTCCGGCGAGCAATGTCTATGGGGAGGTTCTCATCGCCGATACAGAGAAGACCACCTTGAGGCCCTACTGGATAAAGGGCTCAAACGTCGCTGTATTCGCCCGCAACAGAGAGACTGGCCACCAGGTCTGGAGTGCCCACTACGGCTATCCTGGCGACTTCTGGTACAGGGAGTTCCACAAAAAGGCCCCGAAGAGCGGCGGGCAGTACTGGAGGATAACGAGCAAGGAAGTCGGCCTTGGGGAGAAGGAGTTCTACGACCCGGACAAGGCGATGGAGCGCGTGGAAGAGCACGCCAGGCACTTCGTCTCGCTAGTTGAGAGACTCCTGAGAGAGCACGAGGAGAAGTTCGGCGAGAAGGGCATCATAGTAGCTCCCTACGACACCGAGCTCTTCGGCCACTGGTGGTTCGAGGGTGTTAAATGGCTTGGTAGGGTTTTAGAGCTCCTCTATCAGAGGGGAGTTGAGACACCGACGCTCTCAAGGTTCCTTGAGGAGTACTCAGGAGAAAAGCACGAGATAGAGCTTCCAGAAGGTTCATGGGGAGCCAACTCCGACCACTCAACTTGGTGGAACGAGGAGACTGAGTGGACATGGCCGCACATCTACCGCGCGGAGGACAGGATGGTGGCTATAGTGAGCCGCTTCCGCGGAAGGGATGAGCTCACGAACAGGGTGATAGAGCAGCTGGCGAGGGAGCTTTTGATACTGGAGGCAAGCGACTGGCAGTTCCTAATAACGACTGGACAGGCAAAGGAGTACGCCAAGAGGAGGGTTCTCATTCACAGCAGAGACTTCCACAGGCTTGCCAACGAACTGGTGAGGTACGTCAAGATCGGCGAGTTCGACGTTAAGCTCCTCGAAGAGCTTGAGGAGCGTGACAACCCGTTCAGGCCCGTCGTTGTCGGGCCCTACGTCAGCGAAAACCCGCCGGAGCTTGAGGAGTACGTTGAACCTCCAGAAGTTCCGCCAGAGAAGGAGGAAACTGAGGAAAAGCCCAAGGTTCTCACGGAGAAGGCAACTTCCCTTGCACTGGCCGTGAAGAAGGTCAAGCCGGTAAAGGAAGAGACCAGGGAAGTTAAGAAAAAGGCCGTCGAAGCCTCAAAGAGGGGGAAGAGAAAGTCCTCAAAGTCAAAAAGGCTACCCCGAAAAGTAAGTAAGAAAGCTCCTTCAAAAGGGCCTTCAGACTTGCTGTCCATAAAGGGCATCGGTCCGAAGACCTTCCAAAAGCTCAAGAGGGCTGGCGTTGAAACTATCGAAGACCTGAAGAACGCCAACATAGAAGACCTCGCCAGAAAGACCGGCATATCTACCAAGAGATTGAAAAAGTTCATAGCTCAAGTGGAGTGAGCTTTTCCTTTTCGAAACCTTTTTGGCAACTTTTTCCAAATTATTCTGGTGGTATCATGAAGAAGGTTGAGGCAGTTCTCAGGCCCGAAGACTTTGAGACCGTCAAGAAGGCGCTGAAGAGTGCAGGCTACGTTTCTCTGACGGCCTATCCCGTCCAGGGGCGCGGCGTTCAGGGTGGTATTCCGCCCTACGACCTCCTGCCGAAGATGAAGATCGAGATCGTTGTCCCAGACAAGGATGTTGACGATGTCATTGGGATAATAGTGCGGCATGCCAGGAGAGGAATCCCTGGGGACGGCAAGATATTCGTGCTTCCGGTATACGATGTCGTGAGAATAAGAACCGGAGAAAGGGGAGAAGAGGCCCTCCACTAAAGGAAAGCGTGCCTGTGCCTGTAAAGCTCCACCGCTGCGCTGATCAGGAGGTAGAGCTCTACCGCGGCGAGGAGCGTTAGGACGACGAGGTATCCCTGCGCGAAGGTAGTGCTCTTGTTAAGGTGTCCCGCTATCTCCGCGATCTTTGCTGGATCGTTGAGGGCCCTGATTCCGTAGCTTGCCGCCATTGCGCCGACTATCAGCGGTATTGGTATGGCTGAATATGCCAGCAGAAGCCCGAGGTAGCCCCTCCTCTGGAGGGACAGCATCGAGAGTATTATCGGTATCGCAAGGATTAGCGCCGTCACCGCCAGGAATTGATTCAAGTAGATTCCCGTCAGTATGAAGAACGACGTCATTCCGAAGATGTACTTACGATAGACTCTTTTCAGCTCGGCGAGCTTTTCTGGCTTGAAGTCGTACTCAGCTGAACGGGAGTAGAGTTCAATCCTGTTAACCAGTTTTAGATATTCTTTCTTCCCCATCTCCTCGATTTTCTTATCAACGCTCGCCAGCTTCAGCTCCTTCGCCTTCTTCAGGAAGAACTCAGCCAGTTCCTCGTTGTCCTTCTCAGCTTCCTCGGCCAGCTTTTTGAAATTCGCCGCAGCGTTTTTTAGTTTGGTTTTAACGGCCTCCTTCTCTTTCTCCGAGAGCACCTTGAGCCTGTCGATTTTATCGAGTGTGGACTCAAGAACCTCGGCTGTCTCCAGAAGAATATCCCTGCTTTTCACGAGAACACCCCCAAATCAAAAAGGGAAAGAAGGGATTTAATACCTTACCCCTTTGCTTCCTTCTCGGCGCTCAGGAGCTTGCTAACGCTCCAGTACACCATGCCGAGAATTACTGCCCATGCTATCAACATGTAGATTACCCAGCTCTCCATTGTCATCACCTCAGACCTTGATGATTACCTCGTTCTTGTCGAGTTCCTCTTTGTACTTCTTCTTGATTGCGTAGTAGCTCTCGATGGCACCGAGGATCCACATGAGGATTATTGCCAGTCTAGCCGGCCACTCAAGGGTCGTCTGAACCAGCGGCTTGAAGTAGCCGATCATAGGTATCAGGAGCAGTAGCGGTGCGATGTAGAGGGTGACCCACTTGTAGAACTCTGGAACCTTGATCCAGGCTCCCTCGTGAAGCTCCCTCCAGAAGTTGTCTGGCTTGAAGAGGTACACTGCAATGATTATGTCAAAGAACGCCAGCAGGGTTAACTGGAAGCTTACCCACGCGTCGACCTGGTCCATGTAGCCGTCGATGTAGATGACGGGGAGACCCGCTATGAGGTACACGAGGAATATCACCCAGGTGCCCACTGACCTCTTGATGTGCATGTCCTCTTCAAGCATTGCGACGAGGTAGTTGTACATAGCTATGGCTGATGTGAAGCCCGCGAACCACAGCAGGAGGAACCAGAGGGCGCCGAAGAGCCTTCCGATGTCGCCCATGCTGACGAAGACGTTCGGGAGGCTGGTGTAGGAGAAGCCAAGGCCGAACTTCTGTCCTATCCATTCGAGTGCTGCGGTCTTGCCCTGCTGGAGGACATCGGGCGGAACTATCTTCGGAGCGTAGGCAGTTGCGAGCGGTATGGCTATTGAACCACCGAGAACAACCTCGGCGAACTCGTTGAGTGAAACTGTTGCTATACCAGAGAGGGCGACGTCGTCCTTCGGGCCGAGGTAGCTTGCGTAGTTCTGGATGATACTCATACCGAGGGACAGCGTGAAGAATATCTGTCCAGTCGCGGCCAGCATTACCTGCCAGAGGTGGTCGCCGAGGTAGCTCCAGTTCGGAGTCCAGATGAAGCGGAAGCCATCTATGGTGCTCCAGTTCGGGTCAACTGGGGAGCCGAGGGTGAATATGTATATTATCATTAGGATTGCGAAGACGTACAGGAGTGGCATCATAACCTTGACCCAGCGCTCGATACCCTTGCTGACACCCTGGCCAACTGCGATTGCGAGCAGGATTACTGTTATGCCCCAGAAGAGCATGACCTGGCCGTGGTTGCTTAGGTAGTTGCTGAAGAACTCTCCTGTGGGCTGTCCGAAGTAGGAACCCGCCGCGCTGAAGTATGTGTAAGCGGCCGACCATCCGATCAGGTGCAGGTAGTAGCTGTTGAGGAGCACTGTCAGCGAGAACGCCAGCATTCCGGATATCACACCGAACCAGAACGCGCTCCTGGGCTTGAGGCTCTCCCTCGCCATGAGGTAGTACGTCGGGCCGAGGGTACCGTGGCCATACTTGCCACCGTAGCGACCGGCAACCCACTCAACCCACATCACTGGAATACCGAGGAAGAACAGCGCTATGAAGTACGGCACCATGAAGGCGCCGCCACCGTTCTGGGCAACCTGAGTCGGGAACCTTACGAAGTTACCGAGACCGACTGCGTTTCCAGCCATTGCTAAAATCAAACCGAGCTTGGTCGCCCATTGATCCCTTTGGGCTTCCATTATATCCCACCTCCGATTCCGTTGGTATTTAATCGGGCTGAAGTGCCCACAGTACGGGCACTCTGTATATATTCGGTCGTGGTATAAAAAGCTTTTGAACGGTAGTTTTCGACAAAAGACGATTTACTTGGGCATAAAATAATCAATATCCAATTTTTGTCACTTTTTCAAATCTATCTTGGCTCGTTAGGTGATTTTAGACATCCCGGCAATTTTGAGATGAGTGGAAAATAATTTTAAACACGGCCTCCCTATGGCCCGTTGCCCGATGATTGGAAAGAGAGTGAGCTGAGAGATGATGACCGACTTCTCGCTGAGGGCATTTCATCATTTTTATGAACTTTGATGAACGTAAAAGTCCTTTGGTGTATAAAAATTCCTCGATGTACATCGCTCCTTTTGGCGAAATCTCCGAGAATTGGCCTTTGTTCTTTTGGAAATTTCACTATTTAACTTTTTGTTCAAAACAGACTGTTTTCCAGCCTGTTTATCGAAAGGTTTATATATGCAAACGCCTAAGTTAACCTCGCAGATTACCGAAATGAGGTGGTATGAATGGTCGAGATTGACCCGTTTGAGATGGCCGTCCAGCAGCTTGAGAGGGCTGCCCAGTTCATGGACATAAGCGAAGAGGCCCTTGAGTGGCTCAAGAGGCCCATGAGGATTGTTGAGGTTAGCGTTCCCGTCGAGATGGACGACGGTTCTGTCAAGGTTTTCACCGGTTTCCGTGTCCAGCACAACTGGGCCCGCGGTCCGACCAAGGGTGGTATAAGGTGGCACCCGGCCGAGACCCTCAGCACCGTTAAGGCCCTTGCCACCTGGATGACCTGGAAGGTTGCCGTCGTTGACCTCCCCTACGGTGGAGGTAAGGGTGGCATCATCGTTGACCCGAAGAAGCTCTCCGAGAGGGAGCAGGAGAGGCTCGCTAGGAGCTACATAAGGGCCGTCTACGACGTCATCGGCCCGTGGACAGACATCCCGGCCCCTGACGTTTACACCAACCCGAAGATCATGGCCTGGATGATGGACGAGTACGAGACCATAATGAGGAGAAAGGGCCCGGCCTTCGGTGTCATCACCGGAAAGCCGCCGGGAGTTGGCGGTATCGTCGCCAGAATGGACGCCACCGCTCGCGGTGCTGCCTTCACTATCAGGGAAGCCGCTAAGGCCCTCGGCTGGGACGACCTCAAGGGCAAGACCATAGCCATCCAGGGCTACGGTAACGCCGGCTACTACCTCCACAAGATAATGAGTGAGGAGTTCGGTATGAAGGTCGTTGCCGTCAGCGACAGCAAGGGCGGCATCTACAACCCGGACGGGCTCCCGCCGGCTGACGAGGTACTCAAGTGGAAGAAGGAGCACGGCTCAGTCAAGGACATGCCCGGAACCCAGAACATCACCAACGAGGAGCTCCTCGAGCTTGAAGTCGACATCCTTGCCCCGAGCGCCATCGAGGGCGTCATAACCAAAGAGAACGCCGACAACGTCAAGGCCAAGATCGTCGCCGAGGTAGCCAACGGTCCGGTCACCCCGGAGGCCGACGAGATACTCCACGAGAAGGGCATCCTCCAGATCCCGGACTTCCTCTGTAACGCCGGTGGTGTCACCGTCAGCTACTTCGAGTGGGTCCAGAACATAAACGGCTTCTACTGGACGGTCGAGGAGACCAGGAAGAGGCTCGACGACAAGATGACCAAGGCATTCTGGGACGTCTTCAACACCCACAAGGAGAAGAACATCCACATGAGGGACGCTGCCTACGTCGTTGCCGTCAGCAGGGTCTACGAGGCAATGAAGCACCGCGGATGGGTGAAGAAGTGATTTCTTCTCCCTTTTCTCTTGTCCTTACTTTTCTGACGTTCTGATGGTTCTCTAAGATTAAAAAACCAACTTGCCGCTATTCAAAAAACTAAATAAAAACGAAACAGAAGTTTAAGCCTTCGTCCAGTACTCCTTTTCTTCCACCATCGCCCTTATCATCTCGTCCTCGTCCTTGAACATCGTTCTCCTCGAGGGGTTCTGCATGCCGTAGAACTCCATGAACGGGCTGGGTCTCCTCTTGAACGGGTAGTAAAGGTATATCGCTGCTAAAGTCCTATAAGCCTCTGCCATCTCGCTGATAACACCAGCCGAAACGCCCTCGGCGTAGTGATAAACCGCTATCGCCTTACTCACATCAACGAGGTTGAAGTCCCTCTCGACGAGCTGTCTCCTGAGTATGTCAGTCGCCTGCTCTATATCCTCCCTCTCAAGCTCCTCAACAACGTCACCATCGAGGAGGTGTTTGATTTTAATCCTCTTGATGTTCGGGTTCTGGTTGACCTGGTTGTCGTATTCGGCAACTACCCACCAGTCGTCCAGCGCTCCAGGATCAAGAACCGTGAAGTGCTCGCTGAGCTTCTCGTAGAATCCCCTGACGCGGTGGTAGTACTCCTCTTCGTGACCCGTCATCGGATAGCTTAGGTAAACAAGAGGCTTTTCGTTCTCCCGGAATATTAGGTCGAGAAAGACTTCGTGGGGGTGTCTTATACCGAACTGAAGGACGTAGCGGACGTTTATTCCCTCCTTTTTCAGCTCGTGGACGAGGGTCTTGACGTGGTTTATCGCGTCCTCACGCCACATAACCAACGTGGTCAGCTTGATGTTCTCGGGGTTTTCACCGAAGCGTTCGAACCACTCTGGGTCGTTTATTATTCTTCTCCTGACAGAAAGGACGTCATCGAGGATTATGATGACCCTATCGGGTCCTAGAAGCTTCAGATTGCTCAGCGTGAATCCGATGACACTTCCACTTCCCCAGCGGAAGAGACTTGGAGTTGATACGAGGTGAACTCTCTTATCGCTCTCGTCAATTTCCTTTCTTATCCTCTCAAAGGCCTCGTCCCTTATCTCGTTCATCATGTCTGGGTGGCTTATCGCAAAGTCAAGAACGTTCTTCCGGGTAATCCTAACCCCGCGTTCCTTTCCCACCTCGCGAATGTAGTCAAAGACGTGGTAGTAGGCGTAGCTCTCTCCGTTTGCCCTTTCGAGGGCTTCACCTATGTACTCATCCCTGCCGTTGAGCGGTGGTCCGGTGAGGAGTATTACTTCCCTTCTCATTTCAGCACACCCCTCCAGAATTTGGCGAAACCTTTAAATACTCTTTCCCTAAAGGCCCTTCAGAGGTTCTTCTATTCTAAAAACCAAATCCAGGGGTGTTGTAGTTTGACTGAGAAGCTAAAGGGTACCACCACCGTCGGTATTGTATGTAAGGACGGCGTAGTGCTAGCGGCCGACAGGAGGGCATCGCTCGGCAACATGGTGCTCTCTGAAAGGGTAACGAAGGTGTTCCAGATAGACGACCACCTGGCGATAGCCGGAGCTGGAACGGTCGGGGATATCCTCAGCCTCGTCAGACTGCTCAGGGCTGAGGCAAAACTCTACCGTGCAAAGGTCAGCAGGGAGATGAGCGTTAAGGCACTTGCGACCCTTACATCGAACATACTCCACAGCGGCAGGGGTTTCGCCTATATGGCGTGGTTCCTCGTCGGTGGCTATGACTCCGCCCCGAGGCTGTACTCCATAGATGCTGCGGGTGGTGTAACTGAAGACCGCTTTACAGCTGCTGGTTCTGGTATGGAGTTTGCGTTCTCCGTTCTGGAGGAGAACTATCGTGATGGTATTCCCCTTGAGGAAGGTGTTAAGCTCGCTCTCAGGGCCATCAAGGCCGCCACAAAAAGGGATGTTTTCACGGGTGGTGGCGTTACTCTCGTAACGATAACTGAGGAGGGCTACCGTGAGTGGAGTGAGGAGGAGCTGAAGTCTCTTCTTGAGTGAGGTGGTTCTATGATACGCCGTGAAACTTTTGTTGACGATATTCTCAAGGAAATCAGGGAGATAATAGTCCAAATGGTCCCAAGGGAAGCAGGGATTACCGACGTTGAGTTCGAAGGGCCGGAGCTTGTCATATACGTCAAGAACCCTGAGGCCATGATGAAGGACGGTGAGCTGATTAAAAACCTCGCCAAAGTCCTCAAAAAGCGCATAAGCGTCCGCCCGGATCCCGACATTCTACTGCCTCCAGAGAAGGCCGAGGAACTGATAAAGCAGCTTGTTCCACCGGAGGCAGAGATAACCAACATAAGCTTTGATCCGTCTGTTGGTGAAGTCCTCATTGAGGCCAGGAAACCCGGTCTCGTAATTGGAAAGAACGGAGAGACCCTCAGGCTCATCACCCAGAAAGTTCACTGGGCACCGAGGGTTGTGAGGACACCTCCAATACAGAGCCAGACCATATACTCGATAAGGAGTATCCTCCAGACTGAGAGCAAGGACAGAAGGAAGTTCCTGAGGCAGGTCGGAAGGAACATCTACAGGAAGTCCGAGTACAAGAGCAGATGGATAAGAATAACGGGTCTCGGAGGCTTCCGAGAGGTAGGTAGAAGTGCTCTCCTCGTCCAGACCGACGAGAGCTACGTTCTGGTGGATTTCGGTGTTAATATTGCCGCCCTCAAGGATCCGACAAAGGCTTATCCACACTTTGACGCTCCAGAGTTCAGGTACGTTCTTGACGAGGGCCTTCTTGATGCAATAATTATCACCCACGCCCACCTCGACCACAGCGGAATGCTGCCGTATCTCTTCCGCTACAAGCTCTTCGACGGGCCGATATACACAACGCCTCCAACCAGGGACCTGATGACCCTCCTCCAGCAGGATTTCATCGAGATACAGCACATGAACGGCGTTGAGCCTCTCTACAGGCCGAAGGACATCAAGGAGGTCATAAAGCACACGATAACCCTTGACTACGGCGAGGTCAGGGACATAGCGCCCGACATAAGACTCACCCTCCACAACGCGGGTCACATTCTGGGTTCATCGATAGTTCACCTCCACATAGGCAACGGCCTCCACAACATAGCCATAACCGGCGACTTCAAGTTCATACCGACGAGGCTCTTTGAACCGGCGGTGAGCAGGTTCCCGCGCCTGGAGACCCTTGTCATGGAGTCAACCTACGGTGGAAGCAACGACTACCAGATGCCGCGTGAGGAAGCTGAGAAGAGGCTTATAGAGGTAATTCACCAGACGCTGAAGCGCGGAGGTAAGGTGCTCATCCCGGCGATGGCGGTTGGTAGGGCGCAGGAGATAATGATGGTCCTCGAGGAGTACGCCCGCGTCGGTGGAATAGAAGTTCCTATTTACCTCGACGGAATGATCTGGGAGGCAACGGCAATCCACACTGCCTATCCGGAGTACCTCAGCAAGCACATCCGCGAGCAGATATTCCACGAAGGCTACAACCCGTTCCTGAACCCGATATTCAAGAGTGTCGCCAACAGCAGGGAGAGGCAGGACATAATAGACTCAGGAGAGCCGGCCATAATCATAGCGACCTCTGGTATGCTCGTCGGCGGGCCGAGCGTTGAGTACTTCAAGCAGCTCGCACCGGACCCGAAGAACAGCATAATCTTCGTCAGCTACCAGGCCGAGGGAACCCTCGGAAGGCAGGTTCAGAGGGGACTTCGCGAGATACCCATAGTCGGCGAGGACGGCAGAACCGAGGTTATCAACGTCAACATGGAAGTCCACACGATAGACGGCTTCTCGGGCCACGCCGACAGGAGGGAGCTCATGAGCTACGTGGCAAGGGTGAGGCCAAGGCCGGAGAGGATAATAACCGTCCACGGAGAGGCCCACAAGTGCCTCGACCTCAGTTCCAGCATCCACAAGAAGTTCGGTATCTCAACACGCGCTCCCAACAACCTAGATGCCATAAGGCTCAAGTGATTCCTCTTCTTTTTCTCTTCGGGAAAGGTTTTAAAGCCCACCCAAGACAATTGGCTTTAGGTGAGAGAGAGTGAAGCTGACGGTCGAGCACAAGTTTTCGCTAACTGTTTACCTGTGGGGAGCAATCACTGGGGTAGTCAGCGGTCTGCTCGCTTATTACAATGATGCCGGCTGGCTGCTGGGCTTTCTCCTGTACGTTCTGGTTGATAAGTTCGTGATGGCAGTCGTGAAGGAGCTTCCGGAGGACATCCCCGAGCCGAGGATGATACTCAGAAAGGCCTTCTGGGGCTGGTTCCTGTTCTGGCTCTTCTTCACGATGATGACCTACACCCTCGTGACGGACTTCCAGCCAGTCTGCTATTCAAACCAGAGCCTGCTCTACAAAATGGTTGAAAGTGGAAACGCTTCAATAAAGTGCGTCTTCAACATTACGGGGTGATTTTATGAACGTTGAAGAAATGAAAAAGGCCGTAGCCAAGGAGGCCCTCAAGTTCATTGAGGATGAGATGGTAGTTGGGCTTGGGACCGGCTCAACGACCGCCTACTTTATCAATTACCTCGGAAAGCTCCTCATGGAAGGGGAGCTTGAGGACGTTTACGGCGTTCCAACTTCTCACCAGGCCAGACTTCTTGCCCTTGAGGCGGGAATTCCCGTTGTGAGCCTTGACGAAGTGGATGCAATAGACATAGCCGTGGACGGGGCCGATGAAGTTGACCCGCACATGAACCTGATAAAGGGGCGCGGCGCTGCCCTCACTATGGAAAAAATCATCGAGTATAGGGCCGGGATGTTCATCGTCCTGGTCGATGAGAGCAAGCTCGTTGAGTACCTGGGCCAGAAGATGCCCGTGCCGATTGAGGTCATACCTGCCGCGTGGAGGGCAATCGCTGAGGAACTTGAGGTCTTCAACGCGACAGCGGAGCTCAGAATGGCGGTGAAAAAGGACGGCCCGGTCGTTACTGACAACGGCAACTTCATACTGGACGCCAAGTTCGCCCGCATCGAGGATCCGCTCGACCTCGAAATCGAGCTTAACACAATACCCGGTGTGGTTGAGAACGGAATATTCGCCGACATCGCCGACATAATCCTCGTTGGGACTCCAGAAGGCGTTAAGAGAATGGAGAGGTGAACTTTCTTTTTTGCCAGCTGGGTTAAATTTATAAGTTCCACAATTTTCGTTCTATCGGGCAGTGCGGGGGTAGCCGAGCCTGGCCAAAGGCGCGGGATTTAGGGTCCCGTCCCGCAGGGGTTCCGGGGTTCAAATCCCCGCCCCCGCACCACAGCAGCCCTTTCTCACGAAAGCGCTGGCGGAAAGTTGGTATGCTCTTTTAAACAGGCTCGTTTTATGAGGGGTTTACTTTCAATTGGCTGATTCAAAAGGATTTTATCACCGTATAGTGCCCAAGGGGCACTAAAAACGAAGTTAAAAAAATCACAATCGACAGGGAACTTTGAGGTTAAATCCGCGTGAACTTGCTTTCTGGAAGAGCATACGCTCCTCAATAAGCAAAGTTCGAGAAGAAGGGCAAATTTTTGGTCAAGCTTTTTCCAAAAGCTTGAAGGGCAAAGTTTCATTAAAGTTAGTGGTTCTTGTTTATGATGCCCATTTGAGAGGATTTTCTTTAGAGAACTGTCTTCTAGTTGTGAATTCTGCTTTTATTGGGTTTGTTATCCGTGAGTTTGCTTTTTAATCGACGCCTGTAGGGCGTCAAGGCGAGAAAAACTCCTTTCTATTTACCATGTTTGAAAAATTCACTAACGCTTTGGCTTGCATATCGTGAAAATCCTCGTAGAAAGGCAAATTTGGAAGGAACCACGAACCTTGATCAAACTTCGCGCAGGAATCTTTTGGGAAAAGCTTCACCAAAAGATCGAATGTCTTTGAGAATTGGCTTGATTCGGTTTTATTCTCTTGGTAGATAGGCAGAGAAGTGTGGGTTTTCTTCTTTTTTTAACGCCCGAAGGGCGTTATACTGTGAGCAAACCCCTTGAAAACTGCTAATTGATACTGGGAATCACTGGAAAACAGGGCGCTCAAAAGGACATTCCCTCTTTGATGAAACTTTGCCCAGCAAAGTTTCTATGGTGGGGCCGCCGGGATTTGAACCCGGGTCACGGGCTCCCAAAGCCCGCAGGATAGACCAAGCTACCCCACGGCCCCCCAGGACGGCGGTGCTGATTATGGCCTGTACTTCTTAAGCTTTTCGCTTGTCCCGTGAAGAACCTTAAGAACAGCAGGAGTTTCATCTTAGATCCTCAAAAATGTCGTGTTAGAGTATGTCCCCAGAAAAGCTGTTGTGGAGCCCCGGGCGGGGTTTGAACCCGCGACCTGCCGCTTACCAAGCGGCCGCTCCACCAGGCTGAGCCACCGGGGCGTCGTTGATACGATGACGAAGAGCCTTTATAAATTTTTCCCTTCGAGCTTCTCAACGAGTCCCTCGAGAACCTCCCTGAACACGGATGAGTCCACCCATTTTATCCCCATCTTCTGTGCCCAGGTGAGTATCCCAACGTCCGCTGACACTATGGTGGCGTCGAGCTCCATCGCCAGGAGTATAAGCTCAAAGTCCTCCTTGCTGTCAACGATTCCTTCCCTCAACGCCCTCCGGTAGTTCCTCCTCAGCTTTTGAATTATGTTGTCCACGTTGTCGGTGTCCAGTACGCTCTCCCTCACGGCCTTTTCTGCCACTCTGAGCCCCTTGTCTATCCTCCGCCGGATATCCTCTATAAGCTCGTAAACAACGAAGGCCGGTATCTTCAACTCGTGGACGTTTGGGGGCTTTTTGATGATGTACAGCTCTATTGCGGGCCTTAGCTCTTCGCTGTCGACGAAATGCATGACCTCCCTGTATATCCCTGGTGGCATGTAGAACTCGACCTTACCGAAGAGCTTCTCGGCATAGCTCAGGAAGGTCTTCATGGCCTCTGTGGGATTATCCCCGAAGTTCTTTCTGACCTCGGGATTCACGAATATGCTGGTATCGAGGACGAACTTCATGCCCACCACAACTTTATTTAAGGTGCTCTCCCTTAAAAATCTGGGTGATTCGATGAAGGTCGGTCTCGTTTTTGGAGTCAGTGAACTCGCAAGCCCTGAGGCTTTTAGAGAAGAGGCGGCGAACTTTGTTAGAGTACTTGAGCAAGATTTTGATGTTGTTGGTGGGGAAATAATCCAGTCAAGGAGCGACTTCAGAAAGCTGAAAGAGAAGATAAACTTCAACGATGTTGACGCTCTGGTTCTGTTCCCTCTGACGGGTGGGACGGAGGGATTTCTCAAGGAGTTTTCCGTGTTTAGGCGTCCAACTGTATTTTACGGGAACCCTTTCAACAACTCCCTTGCAGCCGCAATCGAACTCAGGGAGTACTTCAGGGACAGGCTAATTCCCTCCACCGTTGTGAAGAGTTCGGAGGAGCTTAAAGCTGCTCTCCTTGCGTATGATGATATGAAAGATGTTCTCGACAGGTTTCTTAGAGCCAGAATAGGCCTTATAGGGAGGGTTTCCCCCTGGCTGATAAACGAGAAGCTGGACATACCTTACACCCACATAAGCCTCAAAAAGTTCTATGAGTACTATGAGAAGACAACCGCTGAGGAAGGCTGGGAGGCCGTTAAGGAAATCGTTGAAAACGCTGAGGAAATTAAGGAGCCAGATAGGGAGTCTCTTGCAAAGGCTGGACGGGTGTACGTTGCCATAAAGCGCATTCTTGAAGACTATCATCTTAAGGGCTTTACAGTTGGGTGCTTTGACCTTATCGGGAAGATTGGAACTACACCCTGCCTTGCCCTTGCCATGTTCAATGCCCAGGGCATCCCCGCTGCATGCGAGGGTGAACTCAACGCCCTGATTGGCATGATGATAATCCGGAAGTTCTTTGATGAACCTGCATTTATGGGTAATCTCGCAGATTTCGACGAAAACCACGTGGTCATCGCCCACTGTACGGCACCCCTGGTGTCAAAGTACGTCCTTAGAACTCACTTTGAGAGCGGCAGGGGAGTCGGTGTTGCTGTTGAGTTCCCTCCTGGCAAGGCTACCCTTTTCAAGATACGCGGGAGACATGCGGTTGTTGCTGGAGTTGAAGTTGAGGGCAACGAGTTCCTTGAGTCGCGGTGCAGGACGCAAGTAAGGCTGAAACTTGAGGACGCTCCAGAATTCGTTGATGGCACGCTCGGGAATCACCATCTCTTAGCCTATGTTGACCCGGAGGAGCTTTCAGACCTGCTGAGTGAACTTGGCTTCGAGGTAATGCTGTACTAGTTGATTGAGTTATTTACTTGGGTTTTTATACCAAAGGGTTATATATTCCTACCCCATTTTATTTATGTGGGGTGAGTAAAATGATGAGACGCGCACAGGGAGCCTTGGAATACCTATTCATGGTCGCATTGGCCCTTATTATGGTCACGATTACTATCAGGTACGTTCATGAAGTTGCACAGAACGTGGCAGTACAAATCAACCAGACTACTAAGGAAATATCGGAGATCCTCAAGAATATGACGTCATCTGGACGTTGAAGGAAACGCTATTAAACAGGTTCCCTCTTCTTTTTGAGGTGTTTTGAAAATGAAAGTTGTGATGACTACAAAAGTAGATCTCGCGTCAATGAACATCAGGGAGAAGCTCATCGAGAACTTTGGTTTTAAAGAGGATGAACTCCTCTTTGATGGCAATCCAGTGTACCAGAAGGATGATGTAGTGATACTGACAACCAATCAGGAGATGATTTACTATGATGGCCTCGATAGGGCTATCGAGCGTCAGACTGGAATAAAGCCCGAGATTATAGCATTTGCCTCCAGGCACTCCAGCAAACAGAAACTCCCAGCCCTTACGACCCACGTGACAGGAAACTGGGGAGGAGCCCTTTACGGCGGGAAGGATGAAAGCCTTGCAATAGCACAGCCAAGTGCTATGAAGCTTGCTCTGCTTAAGATGAATGAACTGAATGACCTTGGATGGACTGTCTGCTACGAGGCAACCCACCACGGGCCAAGCGAGCTTGATGTGCCAAGCTTTTTCATAGAGATCGGTTCGAGCGAGGAAGAATGGGTCAACGATAGGGCCGGCGAGATTGTAGCCGAAACCATAATATACGTCCTTGAGAACTATCAGAATTCGAAGTTCAAGGTCGCCGTTGGTATTGGCGGGGGGCACTATGCACCGAAGCAGACAAAGAGGGCACTTCAGACAGATCTGGCGTTTGGGCACATAGCCCCAAAATATGCACATCCCCTCAGCAAGGAGCTCCTCCTAAAGGCCATCGAGAGAACAGCCGAGCGCGTTGATGCAATCTACGTTGACTGGAAGGGTAGCAAAGGGGAGACCCGACAGATGGCGAGGGCAGTTGCGGAGGAGCTGGGACTTGAGTTCATCAGGGATTAAGGCCGAAACATTTAAAGGATATACTGGCCATTTACCCTTCAGTTTGGGTTAGCTATGTTTATATACCACTCTCCCTCAAAAATTGAGGGAATTAAACTGTTTGGAGGGTGAACCCATGTTAAAGCTGATTGAAGATGCGATTGAAAGGACCTCCGCCGCTCCGCAGGCCAGCGCTCCTGAGGTTAGAACTCAATCCGATATTGACGAGGAGCTTAAGAAGCTCCTTGAGCAGATTCAGGCGAAGATATATGTCGTCGGTGTTGGCGGTGCGGGCTGCAACACGATAAACAGGATGATGCAGGTTGGAATCCAGGGTGCCAAGATAATCGCTATGAACACCGATGCCCAGGATTTGTTAAAGGTTAGGGCTCACAAAAAGATCCTCCTCGGTAAAGAGCTTACCAGAGGGCTTGGTGCTGGAAACAACCCAAAGATCGGTGAGGAGGCAGCCAAAGAGAGTGAGAGAGAAATTAGAGAGGCTCTCGAGGGCGCTGACATGGTCTTTATTACCTGCGGTCTCGGCGGCGGAACCGGTACTGGAGCCGCCCCGGTCGTTGCGGAGATCGCAAAGAAGATGGGAGCTTTGACGGTGGCAGTCGTTACCCTTCCGTTCACCGTCGAGGGCATAAGGAGAATCAAGAACGCCGAGTACGGCCTTGAAAGGCTCAAGAAGAACACCGACACCGTCATAGTAATCCCGAACGACAAGCTCATGGAGGTTGCTCCGAACCTGCCGATCCACATGGCCTTCAAGGTCGCCGACGAGATACTCGTCCAGGCGGTCAAGGGCATAACCGAGCTCATCACCAAGCCTGGCCTCGTCAACCTCGACTTCAACGACGTTAGGGCCGTTATGAAGGACGGCGGCGTTGCAATGATCGGTATCGGTGAGAGTGACAGCGAGAAGCGTGCTCTTGAAGCCGCTCAGCAGGCCCTCAACAGTCCGCTCCTCGACGTTGACATCAGCGGTGCCAAGGGCGCTCTCATAAGCATCAGCGGAAGCGACGTCAAGCTTGAGGAGGCCCAGCAGATCATAGAGCTCGTCACCAGCAAGCTCGATCCAGAGGCTCAGGTCATCTGGGGTATCCAGCTTGACGAAGAGCTCGGCAAGATGATAAGGATCCTCCTCGTCGTCACAGGTGTCAGTTCACCTTATTCAGTTGCCGAGGAAGAGGAGGAGTCATACTTTGGTGAGGAGGAGAGAAGGCCGATAAAGCTCGACCTCGACGAGCTTTAATTCATGAAATCTTTTTAAGGAGGGGTAAGGATGGCAGAGTTCACCGAAAAGGTCAAGTCCTTCCTGGCGGAGTCCAAGAGGGTACTGCTCGTTACAAAGAAGCCAGGAATGAAGGAGTTCAAGCTTGCTGCTAAGATAACTGGCATCGGTATGATCCTTATTGGAACCATTGGCATGATAATAAGAATAATAGGCTACCTCGTGACGGGCTCCTAACGGCTCTAAAAGGTGAATACACATGGCAGAGGGAAAGATATTCACAGTGAGCGTAACCGTTGGTCAGGAGACAACCACGGCCAATCTCATCTATAGCAAGGCCAAGACTTACAACCTGCCCCTTTATGCTATCCTCTCTCCAAGCAAGGTTAAAGGCTACATCTTCATCGAGGCTCCCAACAAGAGTGCCGTTGAGGAAGCAATCAGGGGCATCAGGCATGCAAAGCGCGTTCTGCCAGGGGAGATACCCTTCAGTGAGATAGAGCACTTCCTCGAGGAGAAGCCGGCAGTCAGCGGATTCGAGCCAGGAGACATCGTCGAGCTCATTGCAGGTCCCTTCAAGGGTGAGAAAGCCAAGGTTGTCCGCGTTGACGAGAGTAAGGATGAAATAGTCGTCGAACTCGTCAGCTCTGTGGTGCCAATCCCCGTGACTGTTAGGGGAGAATACGTTAGACTTATAAGCAAACGCCAGAAGGAGTGACGGGCAACAGGACTAAGTTTGAGAGGTGAGATAAATGGCACAGGTTGTTGAAGTTCTTGTCGAAGGTGGAAAGGCATCCCCCGGACCGCCCCTTGGTCCGGCTATCGGTCCGCTCGGACTCAACGTCAAGCAGGTCGTTGACGAGATCAACAAGGCTACCAAAGAGTTCGAGGGAATGCAGGTTCCCGTCAAGATTATCGTTGAGGACCCCAAGAAGAAGACCTTCCGCATCGAGGTCGGTATCCCGCCGACGAGCCAGCTTATCAAGAAGGAGCTCGGCATTCCGAAGGGCTCAAGCGAAGCCGGCCACACTCCCGCGGGCAACCTTACAATGGAGCAGGTCATCAAGATAGCCAAGATGAAGATCGACCAGATGCTCGCACCGAACCTTAAGGCTGCCGCCAAGGAGGTCATCGGAACTGCGCTCAGCATGGGCGTTACCGTTGAGGGCAAGGATCCCAGGGAAGTTCAGAGAGAGATCGACGAGGGTGTCTATGACGAGCTCTTTGCAAAGGCTGAGGAGGCCCAGTGAGGCCTCTTTTTCCCTTCCCGTTTGGGGAAAACTTTAAAAACACATTCCTAAAGGCATCTTTGATTCTCCGTTTGGCTGTTTAAATCAACGAAAATGAGAGGGAGGGCTGTAAAGTGGCCTTCGACAGGCAGAAACTCGTGGAAGCGGTGAAGGAGGCGAAGGCCCGGGCTAAGCCGCGCAACTTCACACAGACCGTCGAGATGGCAGTCAACCTCAAGGATGTGGATCTCCGCAAGCCGGAGAACAGGTTTAAGCTTGAGGTTGTGCTGCCCCACGGTCGTGGGAAGGAGCCAAAGATCGCGGTCATCGCTGATGGTGCCGTGGCCGAGGCGGCTAAAAAGCTCGGGCTTGATGTGATTAGTGGTGAGGAGCTGGAGGAGCTGGCTAAGAGCCCACGCCAGGCCAGAAAACTCGCTAAAAAATACGACTTCTTCATAGCAGCGGCTCCGCTGATGCCGAAGATCGGTAGGTACCTGGGTAGGTACCTCGGTCCGAGGAACAAGATGCCAGTGGTTGTCCCGCCGACAATGACCAACCTCGAGCCTATCGTTGAGAAGCTCAAAAAGACCGTCAGGATACAGCTCAAGAACAACCCTGTAGTTCATGCCCCAATAGGAACCGAGGACATGGACGACGAGAAGCTTGCCGAGAACGCCGAGGCGGTGCTCAACGCCATCATCAACAAGCTTGAGCGCGGTGAAAACCAGGTGAAGTCAGTGTACATCAAGACCACAATGGGCCCGGCCGTTAAGGTTGAGAGGTGAGGGAGATGGCTCACGTGGCAGAGTGGAAGAAGAAGGAAGTTGAAGAGCTTGCCAACATCATCAAGAGCTACCCAGTGATAGCGCTCGTTGACGTGGCCGGTGTCCCAGCGTACCCGCTCAGCAAGATGCGTGACAAGCTCCGCGGTAAGGCCCTTCTCAGGGTCAGCAGAAACACTCTCATAGAGCTCGCCATAAAGAGGGCTGCCCAGGAGCTTGGACAGCCGGAGCTTGAGAAGCTCATCGACCACATTCAGGGCGGTGCTGCAATACTCGCCACCGAAATGAACCCGTTCAAGCTCTACAAGCTCCTTGAGGAGAGCAAGACCCCGGCTCCTGCTAAAGCCGGTGCAGTCGTTCCAAAGGATGTTGTAATTCCCGCTGGGCCGACGTCACTAGCCCCAGGCCCGCTCGTTGGTGAGATGCAGGCCCTTGGCATTCCGGCGAGGATTGAGAAGGGTAAGGTCAGCATCCAGAAGGACTACACCGTCCTTAAGGCAGGTGAAGTCATAACCGAGCAGCTCGCGAGGATCCTCAACGCCCTCGGCATCGAGCCGCTCGAAGTCGGTCTCAACCTGCTCGCTGCTTACGAGGACGGGATTGTCTACACCCCAGACGTCCTTGCAATCGACGAGAGCGAGTACATCAACATGCTCCAGAAGGCTTACATGCACGCGTTCAACCTGTCAGTCAACATAGCCTACCCGACCAAGCAGACAATCGAGGCCATCCTCCAGAAAGCCTATCTCGGAGCGAAGAACGTTGCAGTCGAGGCTGGCTACATCACCAAGGACACTGTGGAGGATATCTTTGGCAGGGCTATACGTGCCGTCCTGCTCATAGCACAGAACCTGCCTGAGGATCTGCTCGACGAGAAGACCAAAGAACTTTTAAACGCTCAGGCACAAATGGCAGTTGCCGCCGCTCCTCAGCCGACCGAGGAGAAGGTTGAGGAGGCGGAGGAAGAAGAGGAAGAGGAGGAAGCCTCTGAGGAGGACGCGCTCGCTGGACTGGGCGCGCTCTTCGGCTGATTTCCTTTCCCATGTATCCCTCAACCCGTGATAAAAGAAAAAAGGATGAAGATGATTGGAGGTGCGAAAGATGGAGTACGTGTATGCCGCTCTGCTGCTCCACGCCGCTGGTAAGGAGATAACTGAGGAGAACCTCAAGGCAGTCCTTGAGGCCGCTGGTGTTACCCCGGATGAGGCCAGGATAAAGGCTCTCGTTGCCGCTCTCGAGGGCGTCAACATCGACGAGGTCATCGAGAAGGCAGCTATGCCGGTCGCCGCTCCGGTTGCAGTTGCCGCCGCTCCGGCCGCCGAGGGCGGTGCCGCTGAGGCTGCCCAGGAGGAGGAAGAGGAAGAAGAGGAGGAGGCCAGCGAGGAGGAGGCCCTCGCCGGTCTCGGCGCCCTCTTCGGCTGAAGTCCTCTTCCCCTATTTTCTCTATATTCTTGGATGAGAATTCTTCACTGGGTTTCTGGAAAGCTTCGTCTTGAAGTTGATTAAGGGTTCTCGCGTTCAAGAACAGCCGTTTGTTGAGAGAATCATAGTGAATTGACATTCTGGAAAAGAGCTACGAACCTTGATCAAACTCAATGGGACTATCGTCCCGTGCATTGAAGCGGAGCTTCAACGTCGCACAGCAAGCTTTTGGGAAAAGCTTGACCAAAGAAACTTTGCAAGGCAAAGTTTGTGGTTCTTGTCTGACGGGTCATTTTGAGAGGATTTCCTTGTAGAAGGGCAATTTCAAAAGGAACCACAAACCTTCATCAAACTTCGCGCAGGAAGCTTTTGAAAAAAGCTTCACCAAAAGCTTGAATGTCCTTGAAAATTGGCTGTGGATTGGGGGATTCTCGCAATGAATAGGCAGAGAAGTGTGGGTTTTTTATTTTTAACGCCCTTTGGGCGTTATACTGTGAGTAACCCCTTGAGGATTTCCAATTTATGGTGAGAATCACTGAAAAGCTGGGCACTCAAAAGGACATTCGATTTTTGATGAAACTTTGCCCAGCAAAGTTTCTATGGCGGGCCGGGCGGGATTCGAACCCGCGACCTTCGGCTCCGGAGGCCGACGCCCCGTCCAGACTAGGCCACCGGCCCATCCCGCCTCAGATGTGGTGGCCCTCAGCACAGGTCAGTGCCGGGCCAAACCGCTCATCCTCGGCCGTGCGGTTTTTATAGTTCTCACTTATATAGCTCTTTCGGTGGTCTAAATGATGCTTCCCGATTGGAAGATTAGAAAGGAAATTTTGATCGAGCCTTTCAGTGAAGAATCCCTGCAGCCTGCAGGATATGACCTAAGGGTTGGAGGCGAAGCTTACGTAAATGGTAAAATACTCGACGTTAAGGATTCAGGGGGAGTTACAATACCCCCAAAGACTTACGCCTTGGTTTTGACTCTCGAGAGGATCAAGCTTCCGGATGATGTAATGGGCGACATGAAGCTTAGGAGCAGTCTAGCCAGAGAGGGCTTAATCGGTTCTTTTGCCTGGGTTGACCCTGGATGGGATGGAAATCTCACTCTAGCCCTGTTCAACGCTTCCAACGAGTCTGTGGAACTCAAATACGGCGAGCGCTTTGTTCAGATAGCGTTTATCCGGCTGGAGGGGCCTGCTAAAAACCCCTATCGTGGAAATTACCAGGGAAGCAAACATCTAGCGCTCTCAAAAAGGAAACGGTAACCGACGTTGGTAATCAGCTGTTTGTTCGTTTTCATTGTTTTTTCTGGCCCGATTATAATCCACTCCGCTTAGAATGGTTGTCTTTGGTTTTTTACTTTTTAAACACCTTTAAATCCAATTAAACCACTTCACCTGGGTAAGCCCTTTGATAGGGTTTAGTTTCCCTCTCCTGAATTGAGGTCATGATTAAATTATTAGTAGCACTCATCTCTGAAAATTGGATGTATCTAAGGGTTCATTCGTTGTTAGACCCTGAGAAATAGCTCCGTTTACCGAAATCTTTATATATCTCCAATTGCCTAAAGCTTAATGAAAAGCCCTTTAAGGAGGTGTTGTGAATGGCCGAGCTTCCGATTGCCCCGGTTGACAGGCTTATAAGGAAGGCTGGCGCTGAGAGGGTCAGTGAGGATGCCGCCAAGGTTCTCGCCGAGTACCTTGAGGAGTACGCCATCGAGCTCAGCAAGAAGGCCGTCGATTTCGCCAGGCACGCTGGCAGGAAGACCGTCAAGGCTGAGGACATCAAGCTTGCCATCAAGGCCTGAAGGCCTTTTTGGCCCTTTTCCGCTTTTGCTCTTCTCGTTTCCCTACCGTTATCATTTTAAGACCCTTTTACTGTTCTGAACCCATGCCGGAGATAGCCGTAAGGATGACTAAGAGGAACCACAACGCGTTCGTTCACCTTCTCGGTGCCCTGGAGAGTCAGGGCTTTGATCTAGGAGAGCTCCTGATCACCAAGGATTTCAATGAAATACTCAGAGCTAAACCTAAAGTTGTCCTGTACTCTTTCTTCACCGAGGAGATCTGGGGCTCGTTGAGGGATGAAATCAGACTTTTAAAGGAACGGGGGGCTCTATTAGTTGCGGGGGGCTATCATGCGATAGCCATGCCAAAACATACGTTAAATGTGCTCGGTTTTGACATAGCGGTCATTGGTGAGGGGGAAGAGGTTCTCTACCAGCTCCTCACGACTCTAAAGAAGACGGGCTACAGAATCACAAAAGAGCTCGCCAACATTACGGGTCTTGCGTTCTACTTAAACGGGGATTTTGTGTTTACTGGCTTTGCAAAGGTCGAGAACTTCTGGCGCTTCCCGCCTTACCCCGAGAGCGTTCGCCTGATTTCGCCGATAGAAATCACCCGCGGATGTCCCTTCGGCTGCTACTACTGTCAGACACCCTACATTAAGGGTTTCCGCATGAGGCACAGGCCGATAGACCAGATCGTTAAGTACTCGAAGAGAATGAAGGACATGCGTTACATAACGCCGAACGCCTTTGCTTACGGAAGCCCGGGTGCAATCTTAAAACTCGACAAACTTGAGGCCCTTTTAAAGGCCCTTCAGCCGCTGAGGAAGGAGGGCAGGAGACTGTTCTACGGGACGTTTCCGAGCGAAGTAAGGCCGGAGTTTGTTCTACCTGAAACCCTCGAACTTCTCATAGACTACGCCGACAACAGGAGACTGGCCATAGGTGCACAGAGCGGTGACGACGCCATGCTAAAGGCGATGCACAGACTTCATAGGGTCGAGCATGTCCAGAGGGCTGTTGAGTATATGCTTGAATACGGCTTTGAGCCTGTTGTTGACTTCATTGTTGGACTGCCAAACGAGACCAGGGAAAGCCAGAGAAAGAGCATCGAGCTGATGAAGTGGATTATGGCAAAGGGTGGAAAGGTACGGGCGCACTACTTCATGCCCCTTCCGGGAACTCCATGGTCGAGGTGCAGGCCATCACCTCTAAGCGATGAGATGAAGAAGTTCCTCGGCAGAATGGCCGCGAAGGGAAAGATTGAGGGCTCCTGGGGCAAGCAGATTGAGCTGTCTAGGAGGCTTCAGAGGCTCATAGAGGAGTTCTACGAGGAGCCTATGGCGTATCACGGGAGAGTTAGGGAGGTCTGTTAGATACACATAGACCCAAAACCTTATAACTCCAGTGAGTATCTACCTGCGAGGGTCTCATGTACCCCGAAAACTATAAAAGGTTCCTGGAGCTTATAGACAAACTGCGAGAGTTTGAGGGTGCCCTCATAGTGGAGGGCCTGCGAGACGAGGTGGCTCTAAGGAATCTGGGGGTCAGAGCGGAGATAATAAGGCTCTCACGCCTTCCCCTGTCCGAGGTGGCGCTCATTGCATCATCCCACAAAGAGGTCATGATACTCACAGACTTTGATAAGAAGGGGGAAGAGCTGGCCAAAAAACTCCTCAACTATCTGGCCGGCTATCCCTGCAGTGTGGACATAGAGACGTGGAAGGAGCTCAGGAAGCTCGTCAGAAAGGACATAAAGGGCGTTGAAGACCTGTACGGCCTCTACCTTCGGGTTGTCTCCGTTTCTGACCCCCTGCTGGAGGGAATCCAATGAAGAGGAAGAAAACCGTGCTCCAGCAGATTTTGTCCGAAAAACGAAAAAAGGTCAAGGAAGGTGATAGTATGTCCGGAAAGGACGAGTTCGGAACGACCAAGTACGTCATTTACGCTGAGTTTGAGGCAAACGGTGTCGTTGAAAGGCCCGACGTCGTTGGTGCAATCTTCGGTCAGACCGAAGGTCTTCTTGGAGACGACCTCGACCTGAGGGAACTCCAGAAAACCGGAAGGATCGGCAGAATAAGGGTTGAGGTTCACAACAAGGCTGGCAAGACATACGGAACAATAACGGTTCCGTCGAGCCTGGATAGGGTCGAAACCGCGGTTCTAGCCGCTGCTTTGGAGACCATTGACAGGGTTGGACCAGCAGAGGCCAGGATAAAGGTTCTCCGCATTGAGGACGTCAGGGCTACAAAGAGAAAGTACATCATTGAGAGGGCGAAGGAGATACTTGAAACCCTGATGGAGCAGGAGATACCAGAGACTCAGGAGATAACCGAAGAGGTTAAGAAGGCCGTCCGTGCCAAGGAGCTGATCGAGTACGGCCCGGAGAAGCTGCCAGCTGGCCCGCACGTGCCGTTCTCCGACTCAATCATCGTCGTTGAGGGAAGGGCTGACGTTCTCAACCTGCTCAAGCACGGCATAAAGAACGCCATAGCCGTCGAGGGAACTTCAATACCCGAGACGATAATCAAGCTCAGCAAGGAGAGAATAGTTACGGCCTTCACAGACGGAGACCGCGGCGGTGAGCTCATCCTCAAGGAGCTTCTCCAGGTGGCGGATGTTGACTACGTTGCCAGGGCACCTGAGGGCAAGGAAGTTGAAGAGCTCACCAAGAAGGAGATCGTGAAGGCCCTTAGGAGCAAGGTACCGGCTGAGCAGGTCATCAACGAGATGTTCAACAAGGGCAGAAGTTTCTACGAGCTGATCAGGGAGAGGGAGAGCGAGGGTGAGAGGCAGCCAAGGCAGGTGACCAAGCCCGAACCTGAAGTCGTTAAGGCTCAGCCCAAGGCTGAAACTCCCGAAGAAAAGAGGGAGCCAGCTACCGTCGTTAGGCCTTCGGCCGAGAAGATAGTAAAGCCCATTGAAACGTCGAAGAGTGCACCTGAGCTTGAAGAGTTCAGGGAGTTTATAGAGAGGGTAAAGAAGGACGGCATTGCGCTGCTCCTCGACGAGAACAAGAACGTAATAGCCGAGATCCCAGTGAGGGAGCTGACGAACCAGCTGAAAGAGCGCAAGGACGTCTACGCTGTTGTCTTCAACGGTGTGATAACCCAGAGGCTCATTGATACTGTCAGTGAAAGCGGAGTTAAGTATATCGTAGGCGCTCGCAAGTACAACGTCGTTAGAAGGCCCGTCAGCCTCAAGATCATCACTTTCGCTGAGTGATTCCTTTTCTAATTTTCTTCACAATATTTTTAACTTTTGAAGGTAAACTTTCTTCTGGGGATGTCATAATGAGGGTTGATGTGTTGCTCTTTGCGATTGGAGTGCTGCTCTGGGCCATCCTGCTGACGCTCTTTCAGTTTGGACTGCTCGGACTTCTCTTTGGGATCGTCGGGTTTGTGATCCTGCTCCATGAGGGCTGGAAAGAACTAGAAGAGAAAATTGAAGAAACACCTAAATACGGGGAACACTAGGACTAAACTTTATAACGTCCCCACCTCTTCTTTTCCCGGTGGTCAAAGATGGAGGAAATTAGGGAGCTTGTCCTGAAGTACGCGCTCATCAACGCCTACACGCACAGGGGAAAGGCAAACCCGAAGGCGGTCATCGGCAAAGTCCTCGGTGAGAACCCAGAGCTTAGAAAGAGGGCAAAGGAGATAATTCCCCTTGTGAACGAGGTCGTTAATGAAGTGAACTCCCTCTCACTTGAGGAGCAGGAGGCAAAGCTTAGAGAAATCTATCCAGAGTTCTTTGAAGAGAAGAATGAGAAAAAAGAGGAAAAGAAGGGTCTTCCCCCGCTCCCGAAGGCCGAGAGGGGTAAGGTCGTTACCCGCTTTGCCCCGAACCCCGACGGTGCTTTCCACCTCGGGAACGCTAGGGCAGCGATCCTTAGCCATGAGTACGCCAGGATGTACGACGGCAAGTTCATTCTCCGCTTCGATGACACAGACCCCAAGGTCAAGAGGCCTGAGCCGATATTCTACGAGTGGATAAAGGAGGACCTCGAATGGCTCGGCTTCAGGATAGATGAGATCCACATAGCGAGCGACAGGCTTGAAATCTACTACGACTACGCTGAGAAGCTCATAAAGATGGGCAAGGCCTACGTCTGCACCTGCCCGCCCGAGAAGTTCCGCGAGCTCAGGGATAAGGGGATAGCCTGCCCCCACAGGGAGGAGCCAGTTGAAGTCCAGCTCGAACGCTGGAGGAAGATGCTCAACGGCGAATACAGAGAGGGCGAGGCGGTGGTGAGGATAAAGACCGACCTCAACCACCCGAATCCTGCCGTAAGGGACTGGCCAGCCCTCAGAATAATAGACAACCCGAACCATCCGAGGACTGGAAACAAGTACCGCGTCTGGCCGCTCTACAACTTCGCCTCTGCCATTGACGACCACGAGCTTGGGGTCACCCACATCTTCCGCGGACAGGAGCATGCAGAGAACGAGACGAGGCAGAGGTATGTCTATGAGTATTTTGGCTGGGAGTATCCCGTTACCGTCCACCACGGAAGGCTTTCAATCGAGGGCGTGATCCTCAGCAAATCCAAGACGAGAAAGGGAATCGAAGAAGGCAAGTACCTCGGCTGGGACGACCCGCGCCTTGGAACAATAAGGGCCCTTAGACGGCGCGGCATAAAACCTGAAGCCATAAGGGAGCTCATCATAGAGGTCGGCCTCAAGAGGAGCGACACCACTATAAGCTGGGACAACCTCGCGGCGATAAACAGGAAGATAATCGAGCCGATAGCCAATCGCTACTTCTTCGTTGCCGATCCGATTCCGATGTACGTTGAAGGTGCTCAGGAGTTCACGGCTGAGATACCCCTCCATCCAGATTACCCGGAGAGGGGAGTTAGGAGGCTCAAGTTTGAGCCAGATAAGCCGGTCTACGTCTCAAAGGACGACATGGAGCTGTTCAAGCCTGGAAACTTCGTCCGCCTCAAGGATCTCTTCAACGTTGAAATCATGGAAGTGAACGAGAACGGCATTAGGGCCAGGTTCCACAGCTTTGAATACGAAGTCGCGAGGGAGAACCGCTGGAGGATGGTTCACTGGGTCACGGAAGGAAAGGCCTGTGAGGTTTGGGTTCCCGAGGGAGACGAGCTGATCATCAGGGAGGGGCTTCTTGAGAGCGACGCGGACGTTAAGGTGGACGACATCGTCCAGTTCGAGCGCTTCGGCTTCGTTAGAATCGACGACGTCAGGCCAGAGAAAGTTGTTGCGATTTTTGCCCACAAGTGAAAAGATAAAAGCCCCCTCACTCGGGGGCTTCCGTAACCCATATTTTGTCGCCTAATATACCAAACAGAATTATTATCAGGGCGATCACTGGAGAGAGGAGGTACAAGTCTCCCTTTTTTGCTGCTGTGTACATTGAGTAAAGGCCCTCGACTATGAAGAACGTAATGGCCACTGCAGCAACTCCCATTTCAAGCGGCGACAGCTTTGAGTTCAGAATCTTAAGCGCCCTGCTGGATATTACTGGGTACAGCTCATATATTGCCATGAAGAACGTGGCTATGGTAACTGCTCTTAGCATCATATCGGCTACGGATGGAACCGAATCTGGAATGCCGAGGAGCAGTGATGCTGCTATGAGATACGTGGCCGCTTTTGTTCTGGAAATTCTGAACACGGACGCTATTATCTGAACTCCAACCTCAGCTGTGGGCAGTATGCTTGTAAGCCCTGCGAAGAATATGGAGAGCCCTATTAGGATTAGTAGGTAGGAATATCCAGATAGTATGTCTGGTAAGTCCTTTATAAGTTGGAGAGCGTCTTCTTCTCCCCCATATGCGTAGAAGAAAAGCCTCTCGGGACTGCTGGGGGCTATTGCGTAGATAATTGTCAGGGTAGCCAAAAGGCTCACTACCACCTGCATTAGGATACCGACTCCTATGATCGTCTTAGCGTTGAAGCGCTCGTTTATGAAACTGCCAAGCATTATGTAGAAGCCGAAGCCAAGTCCAACGCCGTAAAGTGCCCTCTCGGCGGCTGCTCTAATCAGTGAGAGGCTTAAAGGCTGCCAGCTGTAGGCCATGTGCTTTGCAGTTGCAAGGAAGGCCGCCGTTGGGGGTATTTTGACTTTGAAAAGGATGGCAGTAATGATAGCAACCGCTATGAAGAACAGCGATCCAAGGGACATGATTGTGAAAGTTTTTTCCTTTGCCCTCGTTATTATCACGAATATCAGCGCCAGCATTATGATCTTCGCTACGAGCCTGCCGATGGTTTCAGTACCAACGTACGGACCAAGAAGAATTAGCATAACGTTTGCCGTGTAGTAAGATAGGAATGCTATTATAGTTACTGCGATGGCGAGTATCATCGCTGGTCTCTGAAGGACTTTTCTGTACAGCTCTACGAAGTAGTAGCCAGACTTCATTACCCTTTCTGTTTCAAATATGGCCACCAAAGTGAACACCAGCAGGAATCCGAGGTGCACTACCAGGCCAGTCAGCCCGTAGTGGAGCCAGAACTGTGGGAACAGGCCGAGGCTCCCAATTCCCGTTGCGAATCCAGCCACGAGGAATATCAGATACATCGTCCACTTCTGTGTCTGATCCATTTTATCACCCCCATTATTATATCGGGAAGTTTACCGAAGTAATCCTTAAAACTATTGCCCTTGTTAATTTTGGGCTAATCTATAACTTCGGTACTAATTTATTTGTATTTGGTGGGGAAAAAGAACGAATTGTTATATTGGAAAAGGGAAGGAATCAGTCAAGTCCCTTCCACTTGACCAGACCCAACAGGAACCTGTGCGGAAGCTTTTCATGGTGCGGGTGAACCCTGACCGCGTAGTGCCAGCACGGGTCTCCCAGGTGTCTGAGGGCGTTTCCTTCGTAGGTGTATAGCCATTCACCCTCTCCCACCTGCTCTGGGTGTCTGAGCTCAACGATGTGGGGCTTTTCAATCTCGTAGCCCTGCGCCCTGACGCCGTAGTAGAGCTCAACCTCAACGTCCTCCGGCTTGAGACCATCGAGGTAAACCCTTACCTCAAGCCTGTTGCCCTCGGCCTTGGCGTCCCTTATCTCCACTTTGTCCCACGAGGCCCTAACCCTGTCCTTCCACGCCGCTATCTCCTTTGCGCCGCTGTAGTTTTCCCTTGTGAGCCAGATGTAGTTGCTCATGGCCTTGGAATAGAACCTGTCCATGTACTCCTTGACCATCCTGTGGGTGCTGAAGCGCGGGGCTATGCTCTTTATGCTCTCCTTCATCATGTATATCCACTTTGCCCTGTTCTCGTAGTAGGTTGGTATGACTTCCTCCTCAAGCAGGGTGTAGAGGCTCTCAGCGTCCTTCGGGTCGTCCGCTTCCGTTTCAGGTTCGGTAGTTTCTTCTCCAATGACCCAGCCGTTCTTTCCGTTGTAGCCCTCGACCCACCAGCCGTCGTAGATGCTGACGTTCAGAACGCCGTTCAGCCCGGCCTTCATTCCGCTCGTCCCGCTGGCTTCCATAGGCCTGCGCGGGTTGTTGAGCCAGACATCGACGCCTGCCACCATGAGCCTCGCGCTGCCCATGTCGTAGTTCTCCATCACGAATATCTTACCCCTGAACTCGGGCATCTTGGAGACCTCGTATACTCTCCTGAGGAACTCCTTTCCTCCATCGTCCCTCGGGTGGGCCTTGCCGCCGAAGACTATGTAAACGGGCCTCTCCGGGTTGTTCACAATCTTCTTCAGCCTCTCGAGGTCCGTGAGGAGAAGTGTAGCGCGCTTGTAGGTCGCGAACCTCCTCGCGAATCCTATTATGAGGGCGTTCTCGTCTATGTTTGGTATGGGGTCGTCTACCCCGAGCCTCTTGTTTCTCTCTATGGCCTTCCTTCTCAGGAGGTCTATAAACTCCCTCTTTGCCTGGAGGTGGGCTTCCCACAGTTCCTCGTCAGGAATCCTCTCGACGGCGTACCAGATGCCCTCAAGGTTCGTGTGTTCCCTCCAGACCTTGCCGATGTACCTGTCAAAGAGCTTTCTCATCTCGTTGTGCACCCATGTCATGGTGTGGACGCCGTTCGTGATTCCTTCTATCGGTATCTCGTTGAGCGGAACGCCCGGCCAGAGATCCTTCCACATCCTCTTGCTTACCTCAGCGTGGAGCTGGCTGACGCCGTTAACGTAGCTGGATGTTCTTATGGCAAGAAGGGTCATGTTGAGCTGATCTCCCTCTCTTCCGAGTTCAAGGAGTTCCTCTCTTCCTTCAAGGAACTTTGCGAGTCTCTTCTTGACTTCTTCGATCGGGAACCTGTCGTGGCCTGCTGGAACCGGCGTGTGGGTTGTAAAGACTGTCGTTCCCCTCACGATGCTCAGGGCCTCGGTGAAGGTCAGACCCTCTTCCATGTACCAGGCTATCCTCTGGAGGTTCGCAAAGGCTGGGTGCCCCTCGTTGAGGTGAATGACCCCAGGCTCGATTTCAAGGGCCTTGAGAAGCCTCATCCCGCCGATTCCAAGGAGGATTTCCTGCTTTATCCTCTTGTCCATCTCGGCGTTGTAGAGGTAGTCGCAGATCGTCCTGTCGTCGGGGCTGTTCTCTGGGACGTCGGTGTCGAGGAGGTAGAGCTTCACCCTGCCGACGTTTACCTCAAAGGCCCTTGCATAGACAATCCCCTCCCCAATCGGAACCTCAATGCGGAGCGGCTTTCCTTCCCTGTCGAGGACGGGCTTTATCGGCATCTCCTCGGGCTTGTACTCGGGGAATATCTCAACCTGCCTGCCGTCTTTGTCGATCTCCTGCCTGAAGTAGCCGTGCTTGTAGAGGAGGCCTATGGCTATGAAGGGAAGTCCAAGGTCGCTCGCGGTCTTCACGTGGTCTCCGGCGAGGATTCCAAGACCGCCAGAATAAATTGGCAGGCTCTTGCTTATGCCGTACTCCATACAGAGATAGACTATGGGCTTGTCCCACTTGGGGTAGTTGGTGGAGAACCAGGTCGAGCGCGGGTTCATATAGGCGTGGAATTGATCCATCACCAGCTCGTAGAGGTTCATGAAGTCGTCGTCGCGGACGAGCTCCTTAAACCGCTCCTCTGGAGTGTCGAGGAGCAGCTTTACTGGGTTCTTGTACTCCCTCCAGTGCTCAGGGTCAATGTACTCCCAGAGCTTCGTGGCCCTCCTGTTCCAGCTCCACCAGTAGTTGTAGGCCAGATCGGCGAGGTCTCCAAGCGGATACGGGAGCTTCTTCCTTATTTCATCCTCAACGGCATTGGAAACGTTCACCATAGCCATCACCCGTGTATCATCTTCGGTGATACCCAATAGGAGTGGGACTTAAAAAGTCTTGCCGCTCGTCGAATGACGAAAAAAGGAGAAAAGGCTCACTCGCCCTCAAGGGCGAAGGGGCTTATGTAGTCCCCGTATTTCTCCCTGGCCTCAAGGAGCCTCTGTCTCTCCTCTTCAAGAACTTTGAACAGCTCCTCAGGGACGTTGTCTAGCTTTCTGTAAATCTCCTCGATTCTGTCTATCTTCGCCAGTAACTCTGGAACCCTTATCTTGAACTGCCTCTCGTAGTCCTCCTTTGTGTACTCCTTGTTAAGGACGTCCTTGAACAGCTTGGCTAGGTCCTTGTACTTCGGAATGTAGCCGATGGGGGTTTCTATGGCCTCAACGTCGCCGTGTACGCGGAGCTCCATCCACTTGAGCCAGACGGCTTTGTCGAGCTTGTGGTTGAGCCAGACGCCGTTCTCGCGGAGGAAGTAGTTCACGGCGAATATCTTTGGAGTCTTCTTGAGCTTCCTGCCGAACTCAAGGTAGTTCCTGAGGTAGTCGCCTAGGTGGACGCTCATGAAGTCGAGGATGGCCATTGGATTGAAGGCCCTGACTCCCTCCTTACCGAGGGTCGCCGCGGTGGTCTCGCTCTCAAGTGAGGCACCCATCGTTATGACGCCGTGCTCCCAGTTGAAGGCTTCCCTGACCGGCGGCCAGGTATCTGCGTCCCTGCCGCCGAATATCATGCCGCCGACTTCCACGCCGCACGGGTTCTCAAGGGCCTCCATATCGACGTTCGGAAAGTGTTCGAGCGAAACGGTAAAGCGCGCGTTCTTGTGGCTCGGCGGTATCTCGTTGCCCTCAGCGTCTTTCTTTCCGCGCCACCACTTTCCGCTGTGGTTCTCGCCTTCGTCTGGAATCTCTATGCCCATGTCGTTCCAGTAGGGCTTTCCGTCCTTGACGAGGACGTTGGAGAAGATTATCTCGACCGGAGAGTGGAGAACCTGCCAGATTATTGGGTCGTCCTCTGGGTTTACACCCTGGATTATACCGAAGACACCCTTTTCGACGTTCGCTCCCCTTGCGATTCCGTTTACTGGCAGGATGAAAGTCAGGTCGTCGCCGACGATGTTCTCCCAGGGTATCATGGCCGTAGAGGTTTTTCCGCACATGCTCGGATAGGCCCCGGTGAAGTATGTCTTCCTGCCGTGCGGGCCGTTCACGCGCATCAGGAACATGTGCTCGCTCAGCCAGCCCTCTTCAACGGCCCTCTTGATTGTGAGCCTGAAGGCGAGCTTCTTGAGGCCTATCGTGTTCCCGCCGTACTGGGTGTTGACGGAATAGACCGTCTCGTCTTCGAGATCGATGTATATTCTCCTCTTGTCGAGGTTCTTGCTGGTTTTTCTCTCGTCGAGCTCACCAGCACTGTGAACGAACCTGAAGAAGCGCGCACTCCTACCCAAGCGCTTGAACTCCTCGTAGCCTTTCCTGTAAAGGATGAACTCCGAGTGGGCAACGTAGGCCGAATCAGTGAGCTGAACTGCTGGAATTGTGAATATCGAGTTCTTAGGCCCAAGGACGAAGAAGCACACGAATAACTCCTTGCCCTTCATGATTCCCTTCATCAGCTCGCGTATCTCCTTCAGGCCTTCGTCTCTGTCCTTGGTATTGATGTATGGGAGCTTCTTGCCTCCAGGGAGAAGGATAGCGGTGTTGGCCTTGTCCCTTGCCTGGTCGTAATAGTTGTCGTAGTGAACGGTGTGATTGGGGGTCTCGAGCATCCTTTCCTCGCCGTAATAGAGGGCCTTCCAACGAACGTACCCCTCGTCCTCGGGGCTGTCGGTACAGACGAAAACTTTGTCCGGTTCGAGCCACTCAATCCATTCCGCCAGAAATTCGTGGAGTTCTGGGTTGTCTATGGCCTTTACCTTCTCAAACTGCTCCTTATCAAGGAGCTTTTCAAGCCGTTCAAGAGCGTTCATGATACCGCCTCCAGAGGTGATGCTCCGATGTATTAAAATAGTTTGTCGGTAAGTTTAAGTACTCTAACGAATAAACACGGACATCGAAAGCTACCGATAACCTCAAAAATGGGATGGTTTTAAACACTCACGGTGATACAAGGAGGTGAAAAGAAGTGGAGTTATACTACTCTGAAAAGTTCAACCCCGAAGAGCTTGCCCTTCTGGGAAGGGCCATTGGTACCGTGGCCCAGGGGACGGTAATAGTCGGCAGAGACGGCAGGGCGATATCGAGGTATGGAAAGCGTGCCATGGTTGTGGGCATAGTCAGTACAGGCTCAACGATAATGGATGTTAGGCTTATCCCGCTGATAGCGCTGAAGGACTTTGCCCACAGCAAAGGGATGCCCTTAGCTTACGTTTACTACCACGGGGGCGTTAGGGTCGAGGTGAACGGCCTGGACGTTGATGAGGTTGAGGCAATCCTGAAGAGCAGGAGCTTCATAGAGGCCCATCCGAACGATATAGGTGCCACCGTTTATTATCCAAACGCCCTCGATGACTTCCTTCACGACCTTTTCAAGCGCTACAACTTTAAGATCGGCGGAAAGGCCCTTGTGGACGCTATGAACACTCCTGCGGTGCTCTTTTTCCCCAGGCTCAGCGAGCACTTCGGCTTTGAGGCTGAGCTTATAAACGACATGATGACCAGCTACATCCCGCCGAAACCGAAGGAGGTCTTCCTCCACAAGCTGAACAAGGGTGACTACACCTTCGGACTGCGCTTCAGGCCGGACGGGATAGCCGAGTTCTACAAGGACGGCGAGGAAAAGACGTTTACGAGCATGTGGTCTCTCTTTGATTACCTCAAGAGGGTCTTCAAGTGAGGGCGGCAGTTTTATAAGAGCTGCTCCTCTCTATTATCTGTCCTATTTTGGGGGTGGCACTGATGTTCATCGTACTCGAGGGAATAGACGGCGCCGGCAAGTCCACGCAGGCAAAACTCCTGGCAGAATGGTTTGAAAACAGAGGATACGAAGTTGTTCTAACGAAAGAACCAACGGACACTCCTTTTGGTAAACTCATAAGGCGGCTCGTTCTTACGGGCGGTAAAGAAGGAATAATAGACGGTGCTAAAATAAGCCATGAGGCTGAGGCACTTCTCTTCGCAGCCGACAGGGCTGAGCACGTTGACAAGCTGATTAAGCCTTCCCTTGAGGCCGGAAAAGTCGTTATATCCGACCGCTACTTCTATTCGTCCCTCGCGTATCAGTGGGCGAGGGGCCTTGACCTTGAGTGGCTCATAGACCTCAACCGCTTCGCCGTAAAGCCCGACATAGTTTTTCTCCTCGACCTTCCGGTAAAGGAGAGCATGAACAGAATAAGAAGCAGGAAGGTGAAGAGCGAGTTCGACAAGATATTCGAGCTTCAGAGAAAGGTCAGGGAGAACTACCTAAAGCTGGCCGAGATGTTCCCTGAAATGAAGATAATCAACGCGATGGAGGACGTTGAAACAGTTCACAACCAGATAATCGCGCTCATTGAGACGCTCCTTGGAGAAGAGTGAAGGGGTCGGCCAGTGCCAGTCTCTTCATCCGGTAGCTAATCAGACCGGTAAACGCTCTTCATCCCCCGTCTTATTTTCCGGTTGCTTTTTAAAAGAGTTCTCCCTAACTCTCCTCGGCCGATGACGAGCGTTAGCCACGCTGACTGATGAGGAAAAGAGGGTTAGCCGAGGCCACGATTCATTCTTTTCAAGAATCCTTGGATTTTTCTTGAATTCAACGTTCGTGGTTGGGAGAGTTCCTTTCAACGGCGAAGGAGAGGAACTCCCTCAGAAACTTGAGTCCTGCCCCATAGTTTACGGCCTTTGGGTGAATTGATAAGTAGAAGGTGCCCCTGCATCTCGTATAGTCATGTTTTGCTCTTTTCAATGTGAGGCTGAACTTAGCACTTGAATTCGAAAGGTACCAGGTGTACTCCCTGTTCATGATTTTGTATGAAGTTCCTTGGGGAGTGTACAATGTGTCCTTGGTTATAACGCTCAGATTGTGGGATAGCACTACCTTCAGGGCATCTTCAGATATGGCGTAGTTGGGAGGTACGAAGTAGCTGGGCGAAAAGTTCAGTGCCCTCAACTCTTCCAGGCCAAGCTCCAGCTTCTTGCGCGCAGTTCCCGCGTCGCAGTCGAACTCTCTGTATTCATGCATGTAGCCATGGAGCTCTATATGGTAACCTTTAGCTTGGGACTCTTTCAGGAAATTTACAAAATCGGGATCCTTATCTATGGGATGCTTTCCCGCGTGGTTTGGGATCACAAAGAAGTACGTGTTGTTGGCCATGCCGTATTCGTCGATTATCTCGGTTATTTCCTTAAGCTCTTTGAGGTAAACCGGGCTTACATCGTGGACGAGGATAACAAGCCGACAGGAGCTAGGAAATGTGCTGGATGTGTTGGCGTGACTCTCTGACACACTATCGTTCTGGGTTATGGACAAATCCGGAGAGTAATATTCCCGATTCTCATACAGAAAGATGCCCGCCCCGATTGCCAGGATAAGTGCCGTTGTTATTACCAGCAATTTTTTCATAGGGGTAGTGATGTAGTTTCCTTTTAAAAGTGTTGCTACAAAAAATCAAAAAAGGGTAATTCATGGGTTGTTGAAGGCTCTGTTAAAAAACTCCCTGACTCTTGCCTTCCACTCCTCTGGGTGGAACTTGAGGGTTCTAACGTGGGGTGCATCGGTAACCCACAGCTCAATGTCCGGGTTGATCTTCCTGTTCCTCTCGTAGAACTCCCTGACTTCTTCCACCTTAACGAGCGGGTCTTTTTCCCCGGCTATTATGAGAAGTGGTTTCTTGACCCTGTCCGCGTACTCGATGGGATGTATCTCCTTTCCGCCGCTGAAGAGCTTCGTAAATGGCTTGACAAAGACGTAGAGCCACTCTGGAAGGTTAGCGAAGTACTTCAGACCCCTTGCCCCGGTTTTGTCCAGATACATTGGCGGACTGTCGGCGACGCCGCAGCAGACGTCTTCAATCTCTGCGAGCGACCTTATGGTGACCATAGCCCCCATTGAGAAGCCGATGAGTCCAATCTTGCCTGCCCTCTCCGGGTGGGTCTTTTTCAGCCACTCCACGGCGGCCTTAACGTCCAAGAGCTCTTTGTCGCCAACCGTTGTGTAATTCCCTCCGCTCTTTCCGTGGGCGCGGAAGTCAAAGACGAGGACGTTGTAGCCCTCCTTTAGGAGGAACTCGACGGTCGGCTTCATGTAAAGGGAGTACCACCTGCTCGCAGTGTAGCCGTGGAGCGGAATTACAGTCTTATTGCTCCCGTTGTCAACCCACCAGCCGCTGAGTTTAACGCCGTCTTCCGTTGTGAACTCGACGTCTTCGTAGTCAAAGCCCAAGTCCTTTGGCGTCCAGTCCTCAACCAGCCTCGGGGGTTTGACCATCTTGTAGCCGACGAAGGCCACAAACGCGAGAAAAACAATGACTGCAAGGACAAAAATGGAAAGGAGCAATCCCATTACTCCTTCCCTCCCTCGACGTCAAGGTTCTTCATCATCCACACCATCGGTAGCGCGAGGAGTACGAGGAGGGCACCTATCGGGAAAAGCACCCTGTAGTTCTCGCCCGCGAGGTCAACGATTGCCCCACCGATCGTTCCTGCGAGGAGCACCGGGAGGGAGCGGGTGGCTTCGAAGAAGCCGTAGTATCTGCCCGTGAACGCTTCCCTCTCGAACTTGGTCAGAAGGTCGCCGATTACTGGGTACGATGCCGCCATGAGGATTCCCCAGCCTATGCCCGCTATTCCTAAGGCTATCGTTATCTGGGCCTTGGTCGTTATGAACCATCCCCATATCTGTGGAATTGCAAAGATCAGGCCTCCAAGGACTATGCTCAGCCTTCTGCCGAGCTTGTCGTAGATGATTCCTCCTGGCAGGGCACCGAGAAGAACGGCGACGTTGAAGAGCGCCATCAGGTAAAGGCCGAGGGATGTTACCGCCTTGATGTTCTCCTCCGTTGCTGAACCGTAGAGTATGAACGCGAGGATTCCGTAGAGGAAAACCGCGATGAACTCAAAGCTCATCCACCAGAGAGTCTGAGCCGCGTAGAACTTGAGGAAGTCCCTGTTCCTGACGATGCTCCAGAGGTACTCTCCAAGGCTCTCGTTCTCCTCGATGTCGGGTGCCTCGGGTTCTCTGACAATGAGGTAGACAAAGACTGCTGCACCAATAAGGAAGAACGCCGTGACGAGGAAGGGTATCTTGAGGTAAGGCGTCTGGGTGAGTGCCTTTATTCCCTCACTCTCCCCAGTCATGTCCACGGCCTTAGCGATTAGGTAGCCGGCCAGTCCGAAGAGGAAGAGGTTACCGGCCCACTCCAGCAAGGTTATAACGCCGCTCGCAGTTCCACGCTTTCCGCTCTCAACTGTATCGGGCATAAGGGCCCTGAACTGGGCCGTGTAGAGATGCATTGAGAGATAGAAGAACGCCAGCGTCAGGGCGAAGCCGATCAGCGGAACACTCATGGCGTAGGCGGTGTATATCATTATAGCTGCTATGCCCGCCAGAAGGCCTCCAATCATAATGAAAGGTCTTCTCCTCCCGTGCTTCGACTTCAGGGTATCGCTGTAATAGCCGAGGAGCGGTGGGACAAGTATTCCGATCAATCCCTCGAGGGCCAGTATCGTACCTTTAACAAACGCCGACTGGGTATAGCTCGACAACAGCGGGAAGGACAGCCCCTTGTTTAGAGCCCATCCAACGCTCCTGCTGAAACCGAGCAGGGCGAGACCAAGGACAAGACCCCAGCTGAAGCCCTTCCTCACAACACCCTGGTTCGATTCGGATTCCATGTTAACACCCCCTAATTTTCCCATTGTTTCGCTGGATGTATCCAGACTAAACAAAATTCTGGTTGTCGTGACTTTTTACACTTTTGGATTTCCAAAGACAAAAACAGCAAAGAAGGAAAGGAAGCTTCAGTCCATATCGGGGACGTACTCGTAAACGTCCTCGGCGCCACCCTTGACATCACCCCTCCTGACGAACTGCATCGCTATCAGTGCCAGCAGGAAGAACGCCATTGCAAACGGCAGGAGGGTTTCGTAGCCTATCAGATCAAGCAGTGCACCTGCGAAAGGCGGTGCCACCAGGTTGGCCGCCTGGCTGAAGAAGTAGTAGAGTCCTGTGTAGCCGCCGACTTTCTCGTCCACGGTCATGTCAACGACCATTGGTAGCGAGTTGACGTTAATCATGGCCCAGCCTATTCCCCCGACGAAGAACAGGCCCATGAACTTCATGATAACGGGGTCTGTGAGTGCAACTTCCTGTGGCTTTGATGTTTCGCCGATGAAGAACGCCGCAAGGATTATCGCGATTATCGTTAGGAGACCGAGGGTTATCGTTTTCCTCCTTCCTATTCTCGCTCCAAGGAATCCTGCGGGTATTGCAAAGATCATGAAGCTGAGGCTGAACATTCCAAGCATGAAGGCACCCGTGCTTTCTATTTTCCTCGTTATCTCCGTTTCAGCCGCTCCAACGGGAATTCCATAGAGGTGGTACTTGACGTAGCTTGTGAAGAACGTCTCAAGGGAGTTAAAAGCTATAAACCAGAAGAATATCGCCAGGAGTATTGCAAGAAGGCTCCTCTCGTGGCTGGCGAAGACGTCCTTGAGGTTCTCCTTGAGCTCGCCGAAGCTTTTGCGTGAGGTCTCTGAGAGGAGTTCTCTCAAGTTTATCTTTTTACCCGGAACGCGGTATTCCTCGGGCTCAGGAACAAAGAGCACAACCAGCAGATTTGCAAGGAGCATAATAAGGGCGCCCGCGTAGAACGGGTAGGCGTAGCTCATGTCGTAGAGCACTTTGCCGCCGAAGTATGCTAAAAGGGCTCCGAGGCCGCCCATGAAGTTGATTATACCATTAGCCTGGCTCCTCTTTTCGCTGGGGGTTATATCGGGCATGAACGCAACGACCGGTGAGCGGAAGAGCGCCATGAAGAAGTTCATGAAGATTATTGTGCCCATGAAAAGAGCAAGGTTGCCATGTTCCCTCGCCACGGGAATGAGCGCGAACATCAGCGCGGCTGAAGGTGCGCCGAGCAGGATGTACGGCTTTCTCCTTCCGAGCCTTGTCCTCGTCATGTCGCTGAGCGCGCCCAGGAAGGGCAGAAGCAGGACTGCAAAGAGGTTGTCTATCGTCATTATGAATCCAGTTATCGTCCTGTTCATGTGGAACGTGTCTTGGAGAAATAGCGGTATGTATGCGTTGTAAAGAGCCCATATTATGCTTATACCGAAGAAACCGAAGCCGAGCAGGAAAATCCTGCTGTATTTGAACTCCGCCACTTCCATCACCCCTTGTTTTATTGTCGTTTATAGTCTCCAAATCTATGGAAGAAGCATTTTTAAGGGTTTTTTGAACATAATCGGGCAGGATGAGAGTGCTCACGTTGGGACACAGGGGTTGCAGGGGGAAGATTGAGAACACCATTCCAGCCTTCAAAAGGGCCCTCAGATGGGCTGACGGTGTTGAGATGGACGTCAGGGTTACTGGGGATGGTAAGATTATAGTCCACCATGATGAGGGCTTCTGGAGCGATGGGGAGTATTATTGCGTCTCTGAATTAACCTTTGCTGAAATAAAGCGCCTTCACCCTCTTGGAAAGCTCGTTCCCAGTGTTGAGGAAGTGATCAGGAGTGTTTCAGGATTTTTCGATTTCGATGTCAAAGAGCCTGAAGCCGTGGAACCGCTTTTGAACCTGGTTGAGAAGAACTCTCTTTTTGCATCTTCGGTGTTTTCTGCAGATAATCCTGATATCGTAAGGAAACTGATTTCTGAGTGTCCGGACTGCAGGGTGGGCTTCTCAATAATCGGATATTCAAACGCCCTCCTCCTTCCAACTTTAAAGGGGCTCTACTCCGTTCACGTTCCAATAGATGCAGTTTCATACATTGGCTTCAGGAACCTAACTGCAATTCTCCGGGCTGCCCGGAAAAGGGGGCTCAAGATATTCCTCTGGAACTACAGGATGGACGAGGTGAGGTGGGTTCCAAGACTTCTGCCATTTGTTGATGCAGTAATTTCCGACGACCCCGCCCGCCTGAGAAAAGCTTTTATGAACGGTGCGTATTGAACGCGAGGCGGTTGTTATGTGGGAGCGTGATAGGGTTATCGTCCTCGGACACAGGGGGTACATGAGCAACTACCCTGAAAACACTCTCCTTGCCTTCAGGAAGGCGGTTGAGGCAGGTGCAGACGGCATAGAGCTGGACGTCTGGCTTACAAAGGACGGGCGCGTAGTGGTGATGCACGACGAGACCATAGACAGGACGAGCAACATGAAGGGCAGGCAGAAGGACATGACCCTCGAAGAGCTCAAGAAGGCGGACGTTGGGCAGGGTGAGAGGATCCCGACGCTTGAAGAGGTCTTTGAGGCCATTCCAAGGAATGCACTTGTGAACGTTGAGCTGAAGGACAGAGACGCCGCCCGCGAAGTTGCTGAAATCGTAGCAGAGAACAACCCTGAACGGGTAATGATATCCTCCTTTGATATAGATGCCCTCCGCGAGTACAGAAAGTACGACGATGAGACCACGATGGGCCTCCTCATAGACCGTGAGGAAGTGGTGCCTTTAATCCCGAAGCTCAAGGATGAGCTCAACCTCTGGTCGGTGAACGTCCCCATGGAGGCGATACCGCTCATAGGGCTTGAAAAGACCCTCCAGGCCCTTCACTGGGTCCGCTCCCTGGGCCTGAAGGTTGTTCTGTGGACTGAAAACGACGTTCTCTTCTACAAGGACGATAACCTCGCCAAGCTCAAGGGGCTCTTTGAAGTGGTTATAGCGAACGACGTGGTGAGGATGATAGAGTACCTTAAAAAGCTCGGGCTGAGATGAGCAAGTCTAATAAGTTCTCTTTCCTCTAATTTTTCTTAGGTGATTGCAGATGGAAAAGTTCGTTCTTTCTCTTGACGAGGGTACAACTTCCGCCAGGGCAATAATCTTCGACAGGGAGAGCAACATCCACGGAATAGGCCAGTATGAGTTCCCCCAGCACTATCCAAGGCCGGGATGGGTCGAGCACAATCCCGAGGAGATATGGGACGCCCAGCTCAGGGCGATAAAAGATGCCATCCAGAGCGCTAGAATAGAGCCGAATCAGATAGCGGCGATAGGAGTTACCAACCAGCGCGAGACGACGCTTGTATGGGACAAAGATGGTAAGCCGCTCTACAACGCAATAGTCTGGCAGTGCAGAAGAACGGCTGAAATGGTTGAGGAGATAAAGCGTGAGTACGGGACGATGATAAAGGAGAAGACCGGCCTCGTCCCCGATGCCTACTTTTCTGCCTCGAAGCTCAAGTGGCTCCTTGACAACGTTCCAGGTTTAAGGGAGAAGGCCGAGAAAGGCGAGGTGATGTTCGGAACGGTCGATACCTTCCTCATCTACCGCCTTACAGGAGAGCACGTTACGGACTATTCCAATGCCTCAAGGACGATGCTCTTCAACATTAAGAAGCTCGACTGGGACGATGAGCTCCTTGAGCTCTTCGACATTCCTGAGAGCGTTTTACCTGAGGTCAGGGAGTCTAGTGAAGTTTACGGCTACACAAAGAAGGAGCTTCTCGGGGCTGAGATTCCCGTAAGCGGCGATGCAGGTGACCAGCAGGCGGCCCTCTTCGGACAGGCGGCGTTCGAGGCGGGAATGGTGAAGGCCACCTATGGTACGGGGAGCTTTATCCTCGTGAACACGGACAAGATGGTGCTCTATTCGGACAACCTGCTCACGACGATAGCATGGGGCCTAAATGGAAGGGTCAGCTACGCCCTCGAGGGGAGCATTTTCGTAACTGGAGCGGCAGTCCAGTGGCTCAGAGACGGAATAAAAATCATAAAGCATGCCTCTGAGACAGAGGAACTCGCCACAAAGCTTGAGAGCAACGAAGGCGTTTATTTCGTTCCCGCCTTCGTTGGTCTAGGGGCTCCCTACTGGGATCAGTTTGCCAGGGGCATTATAATCGGCATAACGCGCGGCACGGGCAGGGAGCATCTCGCGAGGGCGACGCTTGAGGCGATAGCATACCTTACCAGGGATGTTGTTGACGAGATGGAAAAGCTCGTCCAGATCAAGGAGCTCCGCGTCGATGGTGGCGCCACCGCAAACGACTTTCTCATGCAGTTCCAGGCGGACATCTTGAACAGAAAGGTGATAAGGCCCGTCGTGAAGGAGACAACGGCTCTTGGCGCCGCTTACCTCGCGGGGCTTGCCGTTGATTATTGGGCGGACACGAGAGAAATAGCCGAGCTGTGGAAGGCTGAAAGAATTTTCGAGCCGAAGATGGATGAGAAAACTAGGGAGAGACTCTACAAAGGCTGGAAAGAAGCAGTAAAGAGGGCTATGGGGTGGGCAAAGGTCGTTGATAGTGCAAAATCAAATTGATATACCCTACAATCGTGATATCTTTTCAACTATTCTTTCCAGTATTTTAAGAGAGGCATCGCGGGATAACCTGTCTTTGATGTCATTTGGTGGATAATACCATAGTTCAATGAATCGTCTCATGGGGGTATAATTCTTTAAATCCTTTCCACTAATGACAAGATTTTCTCGTTTTAGTTTACTAAACAACACCCCCCAATTTTTCTCACCTAAGTCGTTTTTTATTACGTCTTCTAAATTTTTGTTAAAGACTGCGAAATTCTTCCTCACAATAGGGGAAGTAGGTGTCCTTTTAGTTTTGTACTGTACTGCACTAAACAATTTTTTGTTCATTTCATCGGGATACAGGTCTAGATCCCATATAGGGTACGTTGGAATATTAAATCCATTAAACATTAAATATGCCGTAAGTATGTTCCCCTTCCCGCCTACGGGGATTATTGAAATATTGTTGCCATTGAGGTCAACACCGTTATGTTCAGCAACGACCTCTAGAGCGGCTCTGTCACTTTCTCCCTCAACTAATACTACTTTATCCGCGAAGAATCCTTCACTCATCACAGGATTTACTGTAGTCGTGAATTTTTTAACGTGTTTTGATGGGGAGTCTATCCCGTAGCGTTTTAGGTCTTTCTGAAGTTCCTGTTGTGGATACCAATAAATTTTGGTCTCTCTTAGTTTACGTGATTTTTGGGTTTTAATTTTCTTGAATACTCTCAGGCTATCAAATGTGTCAGTACTAATTAAAAAAGGAGAATGAGTGGAGTACATTACCTGTATATTAAATCCACCAAAAGTATTCCCAGCAAGATCCTTGAATAATTTGTGCAGATGCTTTTGACGCTGAGGGTGTTGATATAACTCTAGTTCTTCAATAACCAAAAGTAGAGTTAATTTCTGATCTTTTTCATCTGAATCTCTACCCACATTTTTCATTTTATTGAGTTCATGTCTTTTTGCAGTCATATACTGCAATAAAGAGAACAAAAGAGCCCTTTGCGTACCATGACCAACTCGTTCGGCACTCGTTTCGAAACCGTCTTCTGTAACTAACACAGTTGGGACTGGTAGTGGGATCTTGAAATCATCTAGATTACCCCAACTGATGTTGGCTTGTGTATTTGGTGCAAATTTTTCTAGGATTTGTGTTAGCTCGTTGCTAAGTTCAGAGAATAGCTTATCCTTTCCTGTTTTTCTGTGTGCCTCTAGACTTTTAAGTAAGTGTTTATACCTCTTTTCTAGACGATTAAACTCAGGAATTGACCTTATATGTTCTTCTATTATCAATTGGGTAAGTTCTGTAATAATACTCCCCTTTTTGTATTCAGTCTCTTCAGAGACACTTTTAACTGCGGGCACTAATAAGAACTTTATAAACTTGTCAATCTTTCCATGACCGACTTCTTTATATCCAAAAAACTGGTCTTCTTGCAGTGTTTCTTCCCATTTCTCAGGATGCGAGTTTTTGTACTCTTCAAGTGCTTCAAGAATCTTTTTCTTAGTAGGCTTACTCCCTAAATGGGGTAAATCGGGAAATTCTTTCTGTAGCCCTTTGTATCTTTCTATTAAGTCCTCTTTCCTCGAAGGTAAGTTTGAAAACTGGGGAATACTCTTGACAACTCCATGGTAAGACTGGTTGGATTTTGATGCTGGAAATTTCATAATCTTCACGACTTTTATATAGTCATGATCATTGTCTTCATTTATCACATATTTTTGAAATTCCTCACGTTCTTTATCGTTCTCAAGTCTAAATTTAATGGCAATTCGTATGGGTTTGCTCGTATCTCTGTTATAGAAGTCTTCCTCGGAATACTTGGCATTTGGGTTAAAAAACAAATCTAATGCCTGCAATAGCGATGATTTTCCAGCTCCATTTCTCCCGATCAACACTGTAAGTTCATCGAGGGGCATTTTTACAGCTCTTAGTGACCTGAAATTATTAACCTCAATTTCGACTATCCTCATTTTTAGTATCTCTTGTTATGATGTTTATAACAAAATATTTAAAACTATTTCTCAACAAAGTTTTTCTGGTGATGGTAATGGGAAAATACACTATTCAATCCAGGTATCAAAAATTTAGAAGAATAATAAAAAAGCACTGGGGAGAAATTCTTATATTTTCAGAAAACAGCTGGCGGTACGCATTTTCACATGTAAGAAATCATCCTCGCCCTAGTGAACCAACTTATGTAGGAGCATATCTAAGATATGGTCTCGAATATCTAAACAATGTTCTCCCTAATTCTAAACCTGGAAACAAACTTGATAAAGAGGGTTTTCAACTAAAGTTTGGGGGAATCTTTGTCCATCAAAGTCCCATAGTAGAATTGGATCCCAATCACCCTCGTGTCCGTGGGCTATCCAAAAAGAGATGCGAAATAGGTGATCTCCTCGTTATATTCACGTTTGTTGATCAGAACAACCTTCCTCTAATAAACAGGGCGTTTCTGTCTCAAGCCAAGATTGGTAATAACCCAGTGGAGGATGCCCAATATGTATTATACGAAGAGAATGTTAGATTTAGGTTTTCTAGACCGGACGAATGTAATATTAAAAATAACTCCTGCAGTATTACTACACAAAACTGTGGACACAGAACACAAGGAAACCAAAACCCCCAAACTTATTCTCGTAGATTCCCTTGGAGAAGACCTAGATCACGGGGTTTAAAATACCTCAGAATTTATCCGGAATGTGAAACAACAAGACTTGAATTTTTAGACAGTGACAAGTCATACTATTGCCCCCCATGGATCTGTTATTTCCCATGGTGTTGTTGCCATAATTATCCATTTGGATGTTCTATTTATGGAATGATGATAGGTTATGACGGGTGGGCGTTTTCCACAAATCTTAGTCTTTCTAGCTCCCGTCAGTGTGGATGGAATCATATCATCCATGATCTTCTAAGTGATACTGCCCATAGAGTTTCAACATTGGGAGGGCTAAAAAAGAAGAACAAGCTACAAAGAGGGATGTACTTAAGCTACTTAGTTTCTCAGTTCAATAGATTTGACAATACTGATGAATACTTCATTGGTTTGAATCCATTTGATAATCCATCTGGGCCTGAATTCCCTAAGGATCCTGAGCATCCAGAGGGATCCGTTGGGATAAACACCCTACTAATAATGGTTAAAGATACAGAAATGGAGAATGAAGCAGAGGAATACTAAATAGGGCATGGACATGTTCATACATTTGAGGCATGTTCTCCTCTGTTCTCCCTTTTTGTGCCCAAAATCGTTCTTTAATCTCCGTTAAGCCAAACTAAAGGTTAAAGAAAGCTTTAAAACTGGAGAATCAGTTCTTCCTTTTAGTTTGGAGGTGTGGACATGAAGACCAAGGTTGCCATCATCGGTGCTGGGATAAGCGGTGCGAGTATAGCGCGCGTCTTGAGCAAATATGAGAATCTGGAAGTTCATCTAATAGAGAAAGCTCCCGACGTTGGCTGGGGCGTCAGTAAAGCCAACACTGCCCTCATCCACGGCGGCTACGATGATGACCCTGAGAAGTATCCGATGAGGGCAAAGCTCTGCATCAGGGGAAACCGCCTCTGGCACCAGTGGGTTAAGGAGCTTCAAATTCCTCATGTGTGGAACGGCGCTCTGATAGTCGCCACGAAGGAAGAGGACTTCGACGAGCTGGAGAAGCTTCTGGAGCGCGGGCGGAGAAACGGCGTCCCCGAAATGAGGATCGTTGATAGGGATGAGCTCTTCCACCTTGAGCCGGGCCTCACGAGGGAGGCGATAGGTGCTCTATGGGTTCCGATAGTTGGCCAGATCGGCCCGATTCCAGCGGTTATAGCCCTGGTTGAGAACGCCGTGGCTAACGGCGTCAAAACCCACCTTGAGACGGAAGTTAGGGGCATAAAGGTTGAGAACGGCGAGGTTAAGGGCGTCGAGACCAACAACGGCTTCATCGAGGCGGACATCGTTATAAACGCCGCAGGCCTCTACGCCGATGAGATTGCTAGAATGGCCGGAATAGACTACTTCGAGATACACCCGAGGAAGGGTGAATACTACCTCTTTGACGACGATGTTCCCGGCCCGAGGAGGGTTCTCTTCCCGACGCCGACGCCGATAAGCAAGGGTATCGTTGTTACAACGGAAATAAGCGGCCACCTCATGATAGGGCCGAACGCCCAGGACCTTCCGCCCGAGGAGAAGGACAACCTCGCCACTACGGAGGAGGGGCTAAGGGAGGTCTGGGAGGGTGCTAAAAAGCTCTGGCCGAACCTCCCGCCGAAGAGCAAGGTGATAAGGACTTTCGCCGGGCTGAGGCCTGAACCCACCGGCGGGGACTTCATAATCAAGGCTGAGGAAGAGGTATGGGGCTTCATAAACGTCGCGGGAATACGCTCTCCGGGTTTAACTAGCGCTCCAGCCATAGCCTACGAGGTCAGGGACATAATCCAGCGCGATCTAGGAATTAATCTCGTGGAGAAGGAAAAGTGGAACCCGTACAGGAAGGATATAACCCACTTCTTCATGCTCCCGCCAGAGAAGGCGAACGAGCTGATAAAGAAGAACCCCTCTTACGGAAAGATAGTGTGCAGGTGCAACCACGTGAGCGAGGGCGATATCCTTGAGGCCATTGAGAGGATGAAGTTCATAGGAGTTAAGACCCCGAGCGTTGATTCCGTAAAGTTCAGGACGAAGGCAACAACGGGAACCTGCCAGGGAAGCTTCTGCAGGCCCAAGATTGTCCAGCTTTTGGCCAGGGAATACGGCGTCGAGCCCTGGGAGGTAACCCTCAAGGGAAGGGGAAGCGAGATTGGAATAGGCGACGTTAAGGCCCTTCTCAGGGGGGAGGAAGCATGATGGAGCCGATGCCGCAGATACCGATGCTCTCCTACGACGTCGTTGTCATCGGCGGTGGCCCGGCTGGAATGGCGGCCGCGGCAAAGGCCAAGGAGCTTGGGCTCAACGTACTCCTCCTCGATGAGAACGATTATTTAGGCGGAATCCTCCCGCAGTGCATACACCCAGGCTTTGGTCTCCACTACTTTAAGGAGGAGCTTACAGGCCCGGAGTTCGCGTCGAGGCTCGCTAAGCGCCTGGTGGAGCTCGGCGTTGAGTACAGGACAGCCGCGAGGGTGCTGGAGATAAAGAACTACTCCGACCTTGAGAAGGTGGTGATATTCACCTCGCCCGCCGGAGTTTATCAGGTCTGGGCGAAGGCCATCATCTACGCGGCCGGAGCAAGAGAGAGGCACGCCTTTGAGATCGGCATCGTAGGAGACCGTGTCGCTGGAATCTATACGGCAGGAGAGGCCCAAACCCTCATGGACATTTACGGCGTCCTCCCGGGCAAAGAGGTCGTCATCGTCGGCTCTGGAGATGTGGGGTTAATAATGGCGCGCAGGTTCGCCCTTGAGGGTGCAAAGGTGAAGGCGGTCGTTGAGCTCATGCCCTATCCTGGCGGTCTTGCGAGGAACGTCATGATACTTCGCGATTTCAACATTCCCCTCTATTTGAGCCACAAGGTCGTTGAAGTCCGCGGAAAGGGAAGGGTTCAGAGGGTTAGGGTAGTCAAGGTTGACGAGAACTTCAACGAGATTCCTGGAAGCGAGTTCTGGATCGAGGTCGATACGCTGGTTATCTCCGCTGGATTAATTCCGAGCGTCAAGAAGCTCAAGAAGATAGGCGTCGAGATAGACCCTGCCACTGGGGGTCCGGTCGTGAATGACCGTCTTGAAACCAGCGTTCCTGGAATCTTCGTTGCCGGAAACTCTCTCCTCATAAACGACCTCGTTGACTACGTGGCCGAGCAGGGAGAGTTAGCGGCTAAGAGTGCCAAGGAGTTCATAGAGAATGGCGGAATAGAGAGCAGGAAGTGGGTGAAAGTTGAGAAGGGCCAGAACGTCCGCCTGATTGCTCCGCACTACCTCGGCGGCGACCGCGACGTTTATCTCTACCTCCGCGTCGCCAGGCCGATGGAGAACGTTGAGCTAAGGATTCCCGAGATTGGAAAGAAGCTCAGACTCCCGGTTGTTAAACCCGCCGAGATGATACGGCTGAAGCTGAGGGCAGAGGAGATTCAGAAAGCCAGCGAAAGGCTCACAGTTGAGGTGGTGAGAGCATGATATACCGCTTCACGTGCATTGTCTGCCCCCTCGGATGCTCCATTGAAGTTGACGTCGAAAACGGTAAGGTCAAGGAAGTAAAGGGTTGTAAATGCCCTAGGGGAATGGAGTGGGCAATTCAGGAAGTTACCAGTCCAAAAAGGGTCGTCATGAGCGTTGTCCCAGTTGAGGGCGGTGCCCTCCCGACGGTGAGCGTTAAAACAGCGGAGCCCGTTCCAAAGGAAAAGATACCAGAGCTGATGAAGTTCCTGGCAAAACTTAAGCTCAAGGCACCGGTGAGCGTTGGCCAAGTGGTTGCGGAGTGGGAAGGGATAAAAATAGTGGCCACGAGGGGCGCTTAGCCCCTCACCCAAATACTTCCTCAAAGTCTCCTGCGCTTTCTATTCCCTCTGGAATTGTTATGTTGGTGGGCTTGTTTATGTCTGAAAAGACCGTTGAATCGTGGATTGTCTCGTGGATGGTTACGGGTTCTTGCAGGAATTCATCAGGGATTATTATTGTTAAGTCTATGTAGGTCTCAATAAACGTTGGAGTCCCGTCGTCTCTGAAGTGGACCTCGACCCAGCCAGCGTTCGTGTTGACCGTTATGTTGTCGGAGAGCGGGCCCCACGCCTCGTTGAGGTATGTGGTCTGGTTAGTAGCGTTGACGAACTCCCAGAAAGTTACGTTAACGCGGAAGGCGTAGACATCGCCTAGTTTTTTGAAAGTCACGTTTTTCTCCCTGAGGAGCTTCTCTATATAGTCCACATTTAGAGAGGCTCTGGCTCTGTTGTGGAGGTCATTGTTGGATGGGACGAAGTACCATTTGCCGTCGATATTAAAGTATACGTCGGAGCCGTTGGTGAAATACGGCCAGTTCATATTTATGTCCATCCCCATCATGCGGGTTGTTAAGTTCATATTGCCTGCTTCAATGCCCGCGCTCTTGTTGAAGACTCCGGCTATGCTGCCTGACATCGTCACGTTGACCGTCTTGTTGGTGTTCGGATCAAATATGTTCATGCTCATGGAGAAGCTTTCATTGTAGCGGGCAGTCTCTATGTTCTGGATAGCCGTTAGAACCTTCTCCTTGGTGAGTCCAGCATTTTCTCCAATACAGCCGCTCATAACTACTATTATAGCTAGGAGGAATGTTGTTAGGATTTTTCTCATATTATTACCTCCGTATGTTGTTTCATAATAAACCTTGAATATGAGTTTAAATACTTTTTGGAATACTGAGTTATTGCAATTAGTTTGATATTTAAACATGCGAAAACACTAGATTGGGAAAAGGTGAGATAATGTAATGGTCTTTGACAATCCAGAAGAAACTATGGGGATAGTTCTTTGAGCCATTTGGGCTGTACACAGTTCTCTTTTATTGCTGCGATAATTGTTCTATTTTCACTCTGTCTTCCCTGTGTCCACACTTCCACGTTGAATATAAGTTTGGTGACCCTTCCACCATCCCAGAGGACGGTAACAGTGCCGTTCATTTTGAAGTCTGTGCTCGGTGACAGAGTTATCTCAAAGGCGTATGTAATTTTGTCCTTATTCTTTTCCACAAGTTTTCCCACCCCGACGGCCTGAAGACCCATTTTAACTGGATCAACCGATAAGAACATGGCCCTTTCGTCCTTTGAGAGAGTGATGTTAACGTCCTTCGTGGTCCCGTTTGTCATGATACGCTCCTTCAGCGTGTTGTTGATGACAACGGCGTACCAGTGCAGTCCGGAGCGCTGGCCCTCAAAGTAGTACGTCCCGTTTATCCTGCTCCCATTTATTGAGGACTCAATGGTTTCGTCCCCGATGATTGTGGTGATGTTTTCATGATAGGAATAGCAGTCCAAACCGCCGAGATAGGCTAAAATCTGTGCTCTACTGGTGTCTACTTGAGGCGAGTGGTCACTGGCCCTCTGGGTGTAGAGGTAGCCCCCAAGGACAACTAATCCAATTATGAGAGCCCCTAGAACCGCTCGTGAGCCCTTCATTTGGGCTCACCTCCGTTCATCCGCTTATCAACGCCGTAAATTTCTGAAGGAATATTTTGAGGTCAGTCTTGAACGGCTCCTTTGCCCTCTCCATTTCCTCATTGAGAAGCTCGATGAAGTTCTTTTCATCAGTGGCCTCTTCCCACAGTTTTTCAACTAGCTCTTTAAGCCGATCCCAGTACTCGACGTAAGGCCTCGCCTCGAAGAGTGCTTCATCTAGGACTTCCTTCCCCTTCACCGCATACCCCTCCTGAACAGGTAGTACCAGAGTTTGCTTCTCTCCTCCATCTCGGCTAGCATGAGGAAGTAGCGCAGTATTGCAGCGTTGAGCAGGATAAGGAATATAAGTACTAGATTGTAGGCAGGGATTCCAGCGCTGAGGAACGCGAAATAGTCCCAGATCGCGTGCAGGAACATTGCCAGGATCAGAAAGCTTCCCGTTGAATACGCTTTTCCCTCGGACACCAGCCCGTACCCCACGCCTACTATGGCACTCCACGTGGCGTGAGCAAATGGTGTTAAGAAAGCCCTCGCTATTGTGACTCCCACTCCCCAGCCGAGTCCGTAGAGGAAGTTCTCAGTGGCGGCGAACCCAAGGCCTGCCGCGACACCGTAGACAAGCCCGTCCATAATGCCGTCTATCTGGCCCGCCGCGAAGGGGTACCTTATTGCGAGTGCCTTTGCGGGCTCTTCTACAATCCCCGCCACTAGCGCAACGTAAAAGGCCGTTGCAGGTAGGATCGGCTTTATTATCCCCCCTATAGTGAGCACGCTTTCAAGAATATATGAGATTCCGACTGACAGAGTGGCTCCGAGTAGGAACGTTGCCACTACGTATCTCTTTGGCTCTGGCTCATATTTGTCCTTGTGGTAAAAGTACCATAGTATGGCGAGTGTCGGGGCGTAGGCGAAGAACGCGATATACGTTATGAGACTCATCTTCGCGACCTCCATTTTATTCTGCCCTTCGATGTTTAAACCTTTTGCTACAGCCTTTTTAGGGCTTCCTGAAGTTTTGATAGAGTTCCAAAGTCGAGAACCTCCCTGCCCACAGGTACTAAAACTCTAAAGTCCTCTCGTCTGTACTTCAAAAAAGGGGACACGATCTCCCTCAAAACATCGTTGCCGTAGGCCCAAGGGCTGAACGCTGGCAGGACTATCAGATGTTTCCCCATTAGAAACGCAGGCACTTTGATAACGGCCCCAACCTCGTCCCTCAGTCTTATTGCGGGGTGTTCGTGCCCGATTATGAAGTTCTCACCCTCCACGAGTTTGTGCCCATGAACGAGCTTCCATCTTCCAATTTCAAGTTCATCCACAATCTCAACCCCAAGTTCCTTCAGCCAAAGAACGCCAACGTCGTGGTTGCCCCTCACTAAGACTATCTCTGATACCAGGGGAGACACCTCTTCGAGAAAAGTTCTGAGCTCTGTTTTTTCCCGCCACTCAGGAACAAATGAGTGCTTGAAGTCCCCGTTTATTATCAGCCCCTTCGGCTTTTCCCTTTGTATGATGTTTTTCAAATTCCTAACAACGTCGTGAAAGACCCTGGGGAGATAGAACCCCTCTTTGGCCATCGCTATTTCGTAGCCGAGGTGAACGTCGGCTATGATAACGTTCTTTCCCAGTTTTAGTGCTTTCTCTGGTAGAGGTTTTGGTTTCATGGTAGAAAGTTTGTGCTTTGGCTTTTAAGTTTTGTTAGGGGAACCGAAAAGGTTTTAACTTCTGACCAGTATTTCACAGGGGTGAGTAAAGATGGCCTACATTGGGTTCGCTCGAAGTCCTTACAATCCTTCAAAAACTTATGAGACGATACTTGAGGAACTGAGAAGGCGGGGGTTTGAAGTGGGTTTTTCAAAGCATCACTGGATGGGTGACGCCCCGTTTGGACTTATCATTGCTGAGACAAACAAGGGGGACGTTGCTATAAGATGGTCGCTGGGTAAGGAGTTTCGTCTGAGACTTGAGGAAACTGAAAAAGAAGATTATGACGAGTTTGTTGAAGACACTCTGGAGTACCTCAGCGGCGATTGACCACGTGAATCCCGGTCGAGTTCGTTATTTTTCCCAGTTCTTTGATGGGCATCAGCATGTAGTTGTTGCTTAGGGAGGGAGCTTTATATCCAACGTATGAGCCGTTTATGAACATCCAGTCGCCAATCTGGCGGAAGTATATGTACCCATCGTTTGTTGAGGTTGTTCCGACCCAAACGTCTATGGTTAACGTTTCAGGAAGTTTCGTGAAGTTCGCAGTGAGGTATCCATATATCAGCTCTCCCTTGCACTCGGACGAAGGTATTTCTTCGGAGGGGTTAATTACTTTGAGTGCTTTAGAATCCAGCTCATAAACAACAAGCTTCCCAGGGGGGGTGTAGTTGTAAACGTAAGCCACTACACAGTCAGTCAGTACCCTATCCTCTACTTTGAACTGCCACGTTCCGTTGGGGGCTGTGGTTCCAATGTAAACGGCTGTTACATTTGGTTCCGCTGATCTTATGCTCTCTGATATCTTGTTCATCCAGGGGGTTGTTGATAGTACTGTAATCACCACGAACAGCACCAGCAGGAGGATCAATACCCTGTTTTTTAGAGGATTGGTCATGGGCATCTCCTAGGAATAAGTAGGAAAAAGAGAATAAAATACTTTATGCTTTTTCTTTGGCACTTCTCCTCTGCCTCTCGACGTTTTTGATTACATCGAACAGACTCCACAGATCCCTTATCACGTGGAGGTGGGGTATTAGAGCCAGCATCTCTCGCTTCTTCTCCACGAACTTCGCCGTAATGGGGAAGTAGTACCAGACGTATTCCGTGTTCTCATCGCCGTGCCCTATGAAGCGCCACGGCTTGTCGTCAACCCAGATAAAGATATCGTCGCCATACTTCTCGCGCACCAGCTTGAATGCCTCCTCTATCGTCAAATCCCTTCCGAATACAATGACGTCATCAAAGAGGTCGTATATCCCCATCGCCTTCAGCCTTTTGACCTTCATTCCGTCAATGAAGTCTTCGGCCGAGAAGGAAATTACAGTGTGACCCTGCTCCTTAAGCTTCTTCAGGAGTTCCGGTGCGTCGTCAATCGGCTTGCTAAGCTTGGCCCTTTCCTCAAACCAGGTCTCAAAGAACTTCGTTCTCATGAAGAATGGGGACTTAATTTTGCCCTTGTGCTTTCCAAAGGTTGGCCTCTCGAACTGAAACTCTATTTTGGTGAGCAGCTTCGCCCAGAGGGCTTTTCCGGGGAGCCAGCGGTAGCGCTTTTCTAGAGCACGCTTAAAAGCATCTTCGATGCATGAATAAGTATCGGCAAGAGTCCCGTCGAAGTCGAAGGCGATTATCATTTCCCATCCTCCTCCAGCGTTACGTAAATGTGACCTGCTTTTATGTGCATCGATTGAAAGTCGTCTGTCGGCCCGTAGGCCCAGATGATCCTGAAAGACTCTTCTGTGGGTATAACGTAGTCATACCCGTCACCAGTATTCAACGGTCTTGAGAACTCAACAACGGTTCCGTTCTCGTCCTCGCGTCCGCCGTAAGATAGTATGTCGGTGTGTCCCCCAAGGAACGTGTCGGGATTATGCGGTCCAGAGAAGCCCGTCGAGTACGAGTCGCTTATTTCACCAGTCCCGTTGGGGAGAACATATGCTATCACTATGTCTGTGTTCCTCATTCCAGGTCCGCCGCCGAAACCAATTGCCACCCAGCCATGGGTTTCCGCGGAAATTCCGACGTAGAGTGTGTCGTTCTCAACGCGGAAGTGAAGGGACATTTCACCAACGTTCTTTTCTACTGTGTATTCGCCTCTGCTTATTTTGCCATCAGCTATCCACTGTACTTGTTCAGTCTGGGGATGAGGGTTGTTTTTGGAAGTTCCCAGGCATCCCAAGGAAAGATGGGCTATTGTTAGGATAAGACTAACTATCGCGATCACGGTGACCCTCTTCCTGTTCATAACATCTTGGAAGGGCCAGCCACTTTTAAAAGTATTTCGAGCGCCGTTAATTTTTTAGGCCTATCTCCTGTATCCGCCATGCATAAAATCTCGAGGTGATAAAATGAAGGCCGTTAAAGCCCTGGCGGTTCTGGCTTTACTCCTCGGTAATCTAGGCTTTGTAAGTGCGTGGCCGACCAACGGCCCAACCCTCGACGACCCGATGAACGTCCACCAGAAGCTGACATACAAGGCCATCGAGGCGGTCTATGCAGACAACCCGGGGCTCGGCGCTATCCTCATGCAGTACAAGGATCAGCTCCTCTACGGCGCCTACGACGAGGACTGGCGCGGTGGGAACATAACGTTCAACGGGAAAGTGTACACCCTCCAGAGCCAGTACCACTTCTTGGATCCTATGGATCACGCCGAGCTGATAACCGTTGACCTCTTTGGCGACGGAAAGTCTTCCGCCGCCGACATGGCCCAGCAGCTCTACGATCAGGCCGTTCAGCTCTGGAAGCAGGGAAAGAAGGAAGAGGCCATGCTCTACCTCGGAAGGGCCGTCCACATCCTTGAGGACATGAGCATGCTCATAGCCCATACTACTCCGCACCTCTTTGAGACCCTCGACGAGTTCAGCTACGCGGAAGAGGCCCACGACTTCGTTGAAAACGATATTTCTCCGACGGTCGCCGATGACATCCTTAACAACCGCGTTCCCCTCGACCTCACGCCCATAAAGTGGTGGCAGATACCCCAGGAGAAGCAGAGGTTTATAATCGGTGAGGACATCTACGTTGCAGACAACGAGAACGGTCATATGGATCTTTCCCACGGCGTCGCCTGGGCCTACGCGGACATGATAGCCCACAACGCCTGGCGCTACATGCTCTATTCCACAGGGAAGGACATCAATCTCTGGAGCGAGCGCGGCCATCTCGGAAGCTACTTCTGGACGAAGGAGCTTAAGAAGGGTGATTGGAGCATACTCAAGCTCCAGTTCCTTGGAGCGAGTTCGATAACCATTGTCTTCAAGGACATAGACATGCAGAACGCCTACTTCAAGACCCTCGGCTACGTCGAGATATACGACAAGAACTGGAACCTCATAGCGCGCTACGCTCAGGATCCAAACCCGCTGGTGGATACGAGCGTCACCGTTCCAGGGGATACCGTCTATATCTACACCCACGTTGATAAGGACGACTGGCTTGACGACGACGTTGACGGCTGGGCCATCAGGAACATCGAACTCCATGCCAACTTCGACGTCAACGCTCCGAGCGGCTTCAAGACCCTCGACGGAAGGGAGTACAGCAAGGTTCAGTGGGCGGTTTACGAGACCATGCAGTACGACATCAGGGCCGTCGCTGGTCTCATGGAGAAGTTCTTCGAGGACGTTGGTGTCAGCGGGTGATCTTTCGATTTTGATTTAACTTTTTTGAAACTATTTTGGTGTGGATAGGGTAATGTTGATGTCGCTTTTTGTCCATATCCCTAATTCAGTCCATCATGCCACAAAGCATATATTATCCTGCACCAACTTTCAATGAGCATTTAAAAGCTTAGAAGGTGATAAGTATGGGCAAACACTACATCCCGAACTCAGCCCATAAAGATGAAATGCTGAAGGAAATCGGCTTTTCCTCGATTGAAGACCTGTTCTCGGACGTTCCAAAAGGAATGGTAAAGGAGTTCAACCTTCCCGAGGGTAAGAGCGAGTACGAGGTTTTCACGGAGCTCAATGAGACGCTGAGCAAAAACAAGACAGTCCTTGAGATGCCGAGCTTCCTTGGAGCGGGAACATACTTCCACTATGTCCCGGCCCACGTGAAGTACCTTATCGAGAGAAGCGAGTTCCTCACCGCTTATACTCCCTACCAGCCGGAGATAAGCCAGGGTATGCTTCAGGCCCTCTTTGAGTACCAGAGCCTCATAGCTGAACTCGTCGGCCTTCCCATTGTTAACTCCTCGATGTACGATTGGGGAACAGCAATGGCTGAAGCCGCCCTGATGTCAGCCCGCGTGACGAAGAGGAACAAGTTCGTCGTTCCGAAGCACCTCAGCCCCGAGAAGAAGCTTGTCCTCAAGACCTACACCGCCGGCCCGGGCCTTGAGACGGTTGAGGTTCCCTGGGACGAGAGGGGGCAGATGGATATCGAGAAGCTCAAGGAAGCGGTTGAAGGTGCCGCCGGCGTTTACATCGAGATGCCGAACTTCTTCGGCCTGCTTGAGGAGAACATAAGGGAAATCGGTGAGATAGCCCACGATGCTGGCGCTTTGTTCGTGGTTGGCGTTGACCCCACGATCCTCGGAATTGTCGAGGCACCTGGAGAGCTTGGGGCTGATATAGTCGTTGGCGAGGCTGCTTACTTCGGCAACCCGATGAACTTCGGAGGCCCGAGGGCTGGAATTTTTGCGGTCAGAAACGACAGGAAGCTGATTAGGCAGATGCCAGGAAGGATAATAGGCATGACAAAGGACGCGGACGGAAAGAGGGCTTTCGTGATGACCCTCCAGACGAGGGAGCAGCACATAAGGCGCGCTAAGGCCACCTCCAATATCTGTTCCAACGAGGCCCTCGTTGCCGTCGCAGCGGCCATACACCTCGCTACACTTGGCCCGAAGGGCGTTAGGGAGCTCGGCGAGGTCATACTCAAGAACACTGCCTACCTGAAGAAGCGCCTGGCTGAGGTCGGGGAGATAGTCTTTGACGGAGTGAACTTCAAGGACGTGCCGGTAAGGTTTGAGGTTCCGTACAGCGTGATCCACGAGAGGCTCCTTGAGAGGAACATTCACGGCGGTTACTACATCGGAAAACACTTCCAGGAGCTTGGGGAGACCGCTCTCTTCGCCGCTACCGAAACCACGAGGAAGGAATGGGTCGATGGTCTCGTTGATGCCCTTCGGGAGATAATAGGAGAGGCCGAGCTGTGAGGTGATGAAGATGTTCCACCAGGCAAAATGGGATGAACCTACTATATTTGAGCTTTCCCGTCCCGGAAGGATTGGATACACCCTACCCAAGCCCATCGAGGACGTTGATGTCGATATTCCTGAGAAGCTGAGGAGGAAGAGCCCACTCAACCTCCCGGAGCTGAGCGAGCCCGAGGTTGTTAAACACTACACCAGACTGAGCGAGATGAACTACGGCGTTGATTCAGGTATCTACCCGCTCGGTTCGTGCACCATGAAGTACAACCCCAAGATCAATGAAGAGATAGCCTCCCATCCAGGTGTTGCCTATGTGCACCCGTATCAGGACGAAGGAACCGTCCAGGGAGCGCTCAAGATAATGTGGGAGCTTGAGCAGTGGCTTAAGGAAATAACTGGAATGGACCGCTTCACCCTCCAGCCGGCTGCCGGAGCGAACGGCGAGTTCACTGGAGTTTCCATAATCCGCGCCTATCACATTGACCGCGGTGAGACCCAGAGGACGGAGATGCTCGTTCCTGATTCCGCCCACGGAACGAACCCTGCAAGCGCAGCCATGGCCGGCTTCAAGGTCATAGAGATACCCTCAAACGAGAACGGAACGGTTGACCTTGAGGCCCTTGAGAACGCCGTCAGCGAGAGGACGGCAGGGTTAATGCTAACGAACCCGAACACATTGGGCATCTTCGAGGACGAGATACTTGAGATAGCGAAGATAGTCCACAAAGCAGGTGGTCTGCTCTACTACGACGGTGCCAACCTTAACGCCGTCCTCGGAAAGATAAGGCCGGGGGACATGGGCTTCGACGTCGTTCACCTCAACCTTCACAAAACCTTCTCGACTCCCCACGGTGGCGGCGGCCCGGGAAGCGGGCCCGTTGGAGTGAAGGACTTCCTCAAGGACTACCTCCCCGTCCCGCTCGTAAGCTACGATGCAGAGAACGACCGCTACTACCTCGACTACAACGTTCCGAGGAGCATAGGCAAGGTAAAGGAGCTCTACGGCAACTTTGCGGTTATTGTTAGGGCCCTGACCTACCTCAAGATAATGGGAAGGGAGGGGCTCAAAGAGGTCAGTGAAGTCGCCGTTCTCAACGCCAACTACCTTACCCAGAAGCTCAAGGGAACTCGCGGTTACGAACTCCCAGGCAAAGAGCTTAGAAAGCACGAGACTGTCTTTTCAGCAGAGCCGATGAAGAAGGAGACGGGCGTTAAGGCCCTTGACGTTGCGAAGAGGCTACTCGACTTCTGCATGCACGCGCCGACCATCTACTTCCCGCTGATAGTCCATGAAGCGCTTATGATAGAGCCGACTGAGACCGTCAGCAAGGAGGAGCTTGATGCATACGTTGAGGCTCTCAAGAGGATCAGCGAGGAGGCATACAGCAATCCGGAAGTTGTCACGAGCGCACCCCACAACACCGCCGTCAGGAGAGTTGATGACGTTTTGGCTGCAAAGAAGCCCGTGATCACCTGGAGGATGTACAGAGAGCTGAAGGAGAGGGGAGAGATAGACTACTGAGCTTTTCGTTTTAGTTTTATCTTTCTCTTTGAATTTGCCTCTCTTGTAAGCGTATGCTCCCCTAGAAAGCAGGTTCGCGTGTGGGTTTGCTCTTAAAAATCTCTCGTTAATTGTGATTTCGAACTTTCTTTTTAGCGCTCTTCGAGCGCTATACGGTGAGAAAATCCTGTAAGTCTGGCAACTCGATAAGTAAACCCACTCAAAAGTCAGCTCGCTAAAAACGCATACTACTCTTCCGCCATCCTTCAAGGACGCTTGAACGACAGTGAAAGCGGCGCTGAAACTTTGCAAAGCAAAGTTTCATCAAAGTTCGTGGTTCTTGATTAGAAGGCGGTTCTGGGGAGATTTTCATTCAGGAGCTCGCTGTATGAGTGCGAATTCGATTTTAGTAAGAGTTCTCGGTGTGAGTTTGCTTTTTAATCGACGCCCGTAGGGCGTCAGGGTGTTAGAAACTCCTTCCCAGTTGGCATGTCTGAAGAATTCACTCACTTTTAGCTCTTATATTGTGAAAATCCTTGTAGTGGGGCAATTCTAAAAGAAACCACAAACCTTGATCAAACTTCGCGCAGGCGAACAAGCTTTTGGAAAAAGCTTGACCAAAAGTGTTCCCTTTCTTTGTGAAGAGCAAAAAGCCAGTTGTGCCCTATTCAAGGGGCAAGTTTCGATGGGTTTTATCTTAAAATCATCCCTCTTCAATTAGTTTCAACTTTATTATTGGCGCCCGAAGGCGCCTTAGACAGTGAAACACTCACTAAAGAAGCAAGCGGGTAAAAAACCCTTTTAGAATCTGAACCTTGTATGGGAGGCACGTAATTTTCCGCCAGCGCTGAAGCTTTTAGAAAAAGCTTCACCAAAAGATTGAATGTCTTTGTGAAATTGGTTGAGAAGTAGATTCTCCTGATGAACAAGCAAAGAAATACTGGTTTTCTTCTTTTTTAACGCCCTTTGGGCGTTATATTGTGAGCAAACCCCTTGAGAATTGCCAATTGGCAATTGAGAATCACTGAAACTCAGCAGTTTAAAAAGGACATTCACTCTTTGATGAAACTTTGCACTGCAAAGTTTCTGTGGTGCGGGGGCGGGGATTTGAACCCCGGAACCCCTGCGGGAGTGGATCTTGAGTCCACCGCCTTTGACCAGGCTCGGCAACCCCCGCACCCAAAGGCGAATTCACCACCAAAGCGCCGCTCCTAATAAGCGTAACCGCCGTCACGACCTCCTCAACCGTCAAATCCTCAGACAAAGCCACCTCAAGCAAGCTCGCAACCACGCGGCTCACGTTATCCCAGCGCTCCTTGGCCTTCCAGTATATCTCTGGCGGTAGCGTAATGTGCAGACGCGGTGAAAGGCGCCTCGGCTTCCTCCGCTTCCGCGCTCCAGCCTGCTCCCGCTCCCCAGCATAGGAGTGTCCAGACACACCAGACGATTTTACCATGACGAAAACACCCACCAGACTTTATAAATTTTTAGCCTAAAAGCCTTACGAATTGAACAACTTTAACCCGACACCCGTCGTAAAGTACAGAAAAGAACACCAAAAAAGCCCGCTCGTGCCTTCTTTTTGTCCTGGTCCTGCAGCAGCTCGGCAGCAGGACCTCCGACCAGGAACGACACATGACGAAAAGAACGTGAAACCCACCGCCAGAACAACCCCATTACCTACCCAAATGAACCTTCACAAACTCGAAAAACCCGCCAACCGACTGCTCCTGAGACCTACTCGCAGGAACCTTCCTCCCACCAAAATGCTTGTGAAAAGGCCAACTCCCAGCCTCAGAATGATACGGCTTATTGTCCCACCGAACCAAAATAGAAGCACCCTCCTTCTCCGAAAAAGCACGATTAAACTTAACAGACCTAAACTCCCTCCCCAAATCCCTCACATTCCTAAGCACCCTACGCGTCTTCTCATGAGGAGAAACCCACGAAAAACTAACATCACAAAACACAATCTTCCCCAAGCTTACATCCTCAACCATAAAACTCACACGAAGAGCGAAAACAGTCCCATCCCGAAAAACACCCCTCACATCCAACATACCATCAGCACTAACAATCCAATAATCCCTCACAACACCACTACGCTTAAACATCTCCACATCAGCAACAATCTCCCTAACCTTCCCCCGAATCCAAGAGGACACATCCTCATCTGACTCTAACGGCCGAGAATGAACCTCAAAAACAGAATCCATAGCTCATCCCTTGAGCGCGTGGTACATCCTCAGATCCCAAACATGCTCCTCAAGCCACAAATCCTCGCTTTCCATAGCCATCTTCTCAAGCTCCTCAAGATCGGCAGTCCCATACATCTCACGAATATCCTCAACCAAAGACTCATAGAACTCAAGAGCATCCTCACGAGAAAGAGTCTTCTCCTTAATCAACTTATCCACCTCCTCAGGAGAAGGCCGAGGACCAGAAATAACAATCTCAACCGACGTAGTACGCTGAACCGTAATCGTCCCCATACCCGGAACACTCGGATGAACAGCAGCAGGAACAACAGCACGCTTCTTCCTCTTCCCCACTTCTCCCACCAATAAAAACTCAACAAAGAACATTAAAAATCTGTCGAAAATAAAAAATTACTGCAAACCTAACCCCCCACCAGAACAACTCTCAAGTCTTAGACCCCTTCCCAAAACACCTGTACCCAACTAACATTCCCACAGCATACATCGCCAAGAGAAGTACATCTTCATCCCCCGGCCGGTATTTTCCCAACAAATACTTCAACCTCATGAATTCATTACAAGTCAAGGCCTCAGGACCATACCGCCTAAACTTTCGAAGAAGCTCTTCCAACTCCCTACGCTCAGGATCGTTCTCAGGCCTTTCCTCCTTTACAGACCTAACCACATCTTGAATGCTGGATTGAACACTAGAAACCTTTTCCCTTGCAATCCCTCTCGTTCTCTTATTTAAGAATCTCACGGCCTCCTCCTCGAAGGGAGGCGTCAAGAAAAACAACAGAGCACCAGCAACAAGGACTGAAACCCAGAAGTTCCCAGTCAGCATCCACAAAGACGCTCCCACCGCTCCCGAGATGACACCAGGCAATGAGACCATTCCCACAAGTTCAAGAACCCACCACCTCTCTTGCCAATACGAGACTATACCAACCACAATTCATCACCTCGCCAAAATTCATTGAGAATTCTTGGATAAAAGTTTTTCTTAAGAAGCACCAAATAATGAACGGTGCCAAAAATGACGACAATAAACATTGACATCTCCCAAATAGCAAACACAGTTCTCGGCATAATAATCTCCTTCCTGATCATACGGGTTTACCAGCTCGGAGAACGCTCAGCAAGGAACGAAGAGAAAATAAAAGAAAACACCGAACAATTCGACAAAATGAACAAGACAATAGAAAACATAAACAAGAACATCCTCGACCTAAAAGAAAGAATGAGCAAAGTAGAAAAAGGCTTAGACGACCTCCCCACCCTAATTCTCACAACCCTCGAAAAAGAATTGGCAAACCTCGAAAACCGCATCATAAGAGGTGAGCATCATGACTAAACTAACACTCGAAGAAGTCCAAAGAAGAAGAGAACTAACCGAAAAACTCCGAGCAGGAACCATAACCAGAGACGAAGCCATAGAACTCGCACAAATCCTCGAAAAAGAAAAGAAAATCGCCGAAGAACAAAAAGACTTCAACGCACTCCTCGCGATAATCCTCCTCCTCGGCCTACTCTACGCACTCACAAAAGAAAAATAAACCTAACCCTCCACCGGAACAACCTCAAGACTTTGGCCTCATCGCTTCTTCTTGTTGTTTGATCCTGTTTTAGCAGATTTTGGCACTTTTATGACTTCTGTGATCACCAGCCTCACAAAGTCTCCATCTTCTATGTTCAAAAGATCCCGGATATCCTTCGGGATTACAACCCTCCCATTCGCGCTGACCCTTCCAACAATCTCGACGTTGTCCACCTTCGCCACGAGCACCACCTAAGACATTTTGCCATTTTTGACATAAATACCTAACGGTTTTGTATTTTTGACATATATGACATTATGACATCAAAAACAATGACGACATTTTTACCACAAACCTTATTTGCGATGACATTAATGACATTTTTGACAAAAATGTCAAGGTGTCGCCAATGCGCGTTGTCTCGGTGTTTGAGTTGAGGGAGCTTCCCCTCGAGGAAGCCATGAAGAAGCTCGACGAAGCCGACTGGGTCCTGGACGAGGACAGCCTCTTCTACCCGGCCGACCTGTACAGGGAATTCATCCCCGCCAACAACTGGAGAAATCTCCCGAAACGGGAGAAAACTGCCTCACACCCTAAGAGGCCGCGCAACTACTACAGGAGGGTGAGACCATGAGGCGTGAGGAGGTTCTGGAGTTGATGAAGGATCTACACCGCTACCTCGGTGATATGGGTCTGACTCCCTGCGTTGGCAACAACTACTGGCCTGCTGACGACAGCTACGTGCTGAGGGTACATGCCTCAAAGCTGTACCGGGAGGACCTGGAAAGAATCCTCACATTCGCAAAGGAGCGCAACCTGGAGGTCCTCATCGACATAAGGCACGGACTCCTCGAAATCGAGTTCTACGACACAAAACACGTCGGTGGGGACTGGTGAGGAGGTGAGGGCATGACTGCTGACCTTGAGGAAAAGCTCAGGAAACTCTTGCAATCGCAAAAGGCTGAGCTTGAGGAGTGGCTGAGGGAAGCCAGGGAATTCGTTGCAGACGTGGCTATAGAGGAAGGGAAGTATGGCTACAATGACACTATGTACCCTCCGGAGCTGTTTGAAGACGCCCTCAAGGCGGAGGTGCTTGATGAAGAGATTGAAGATGTGAAAGAGCTGGTCAGGATGATAACGGCCATTCTCGAGGAGGTGAGACCATGAGCAGGCGCGGGAGAAAACCCGTTCTCAAGGCATGGCTTGTGAGAATACACGGGAGAGAAAACCGCGAGATAATAATCCAAGCCAAGACGCGGGAGGAAGCCGAGAGAACGGCTCGCTTCATCGTCAAACAGAGCTTTCCTTTTTCGAGCTACTCTCTCAAAAACCTCGGGAGGGTGAGGGAATGAGCTGGCTGGCGGTTCTCGGCAGGTTCGCGGAGGAGTTTGAGATCAGGCTCGTAGATCTCTCTGAAGTTCAACAGATCGTCATCATGAACAGCCTCTACGGCGGCGGAGAACACATCGAGGTGGATCTTCTCCTCAGGGGTGGGGAGAAGGTTCACGTGAGAGATCTTCCGACCTCTGCCGACATCGAGAAGATCGTCAGGGACCTCAACCTCGAGGTCAGGAGGAGTAAGGCTGGAAAGAGTGATTTAAGCATTCTCGCGGTTGAGGAGACTGGAGTGAGGCGCTTCAGCTTCTCAGAGCTTGAACAGCTCAGGAACTTTCCAGAAGAAACAGGGGTGAGAGCATGACCCGCGCCGTTCTCTATTTTGATGTTTCCCAGCTCTCGGAATTCTCCAAGGCTCTCCAGAGAATCGAGGAGCTTAGAATCATCGTCCCCGTTGAAGTCGAGAAAATCACTACAATCGAGGACGACATCGCGGTCATCCTCAACGTCCCCGAGGACTCCATCGAGCTTGTCAAAAATGCTCTCCCGTCGGCGGTGGTGGTAGCATGACGGAGTGGGTTGTCATCAGATACAAGTTCAACGAAATAACAAAGTGCTGGGAGTACGACGGAGTGACAATCCTCGGTTCTGATGAGCTACTTTTAGAGTATCTCCGCTCGCAGGCTGGTAGCGTACTACATTACCGGTACGAAATCACGACCATGCTCAGGCCGGAAAGGAGGGATGTCGAATGACCAACGACGGCGACAGGAGGAACCTTATCACGACCAGCAGAGAGATCAGGAAAGTAAGGAGGCAGACCATAAGCGCCATCTTCAACCAGCTTCAGGGATTCAGCGCACACGAAGAGTTCTCAGACCTCGTCCAGGAGGCCAAGGAGAAGTATGGCATCACCAGGATCGGCGTCTTCGACGTGGACATGATCATCTGGGACTTCAAGAACGCCATGCCAATAGCGCTCCTCGAAGTCAAAAACCGCCACCAGCTCCAGGAGAGCGACGGCTACGCCATCTTTGATGAGCCTCAATACACCTTCCTCGAGGACCTCGGCAACTACCTCGGCGTTCCCGTCTTCTACGTGGTCAAGACGCGGGTGAAGTGGCTCGTCTGGAAGGTCGAGAGAGGCCTCGCCGTGAGGAGAAAGCTCGCCGACGGGAGGAAGATAGTTCTCCTTCCACTGGACAAGGCCGAACGCTACAACCACGGCGAGATGGTTCACAGGTTTCTGAAGAGGCTGATGGAGAGGTGAGAGAATGGACGACATCAAAAAGGTAGGCCTCGGCCTCTTGCTCGGGATTCTGATAGAGAAATATGCTCCAGGAGCCGTTGAGGCCACAGGAAAGGCCGTCAAAACTACTATCCTAACTCCAATAAAGGTGATAGAGAGATGCCTAGAGGAACTGTGAATCACTCCTCAGCTCGCTTCTCCCTCACAACCCCGCCGCTGATAAGCCCGCCAAGGATGCTGAACAGGTACCCAGCTATAGTGCCAAGAAGAAACGAAACACCCTCGTTACTCAGAACCTTCTCATTACCAAGGTACAGAACCCCACTAATCAGAGTTATCGCAAGAATTGATAAAGTGATAACCGTCCTGCTCCAGTATCGGTACTTCTCCAGCTCAAGCTCCTTTCGGGAGGTAATATCTTTCTCCCTAACATCAAAATACCTGTCCCCAAGCCGCTCAACAGCCTTTATCGCCTTATTCAAAGTCTCCAGTAACTCCCTATCAACGGCCTTTGGAGACTCCTTGGGAGTCTCAGGTATCTCAAAATCAACCTTATCCTCGGCCATTCTACCACCCGACACCCTTTCGGTTTTTGCGGACTTAACCCTTTCGGAGGTGATAGGGTATGGACTGGGTGTTCTTCCTCTTCGGCTTCATGCTCGGGAGCATGATAGGGATCTCCTTCGGGATCCTGCTCAGGGACGAGATGAAGAGGTCCTGACCATGCTTTCTTTTCTTTGCAAAAATCTTTCAAAATCATGCGGGAGGGAGAGAGAATGAGTGAGAGAGAGAGGGTGAGATGTTAACAAAAGTTACAGACGTTACAGGCGAGATTTCGGAAAATAAAGACAATTCTGGCGTTACAAATGAGATGTATCGGAATGTAACTGAGGTAACCGAAAAGTATCGGAATGTAATCGAGTTTCTAAACCTAATCCAGAAAGCGTTTAATCTACAAAGAACTGTTGAAGCCCTACCCTATTATGTTCTCTGGACCAATGGGAGACTCAGCTTAACAAAGTTGAAGGAGATAATGGAAGAATACAACAGCCATTTACCTAAGCCATATACTCACAGTTCCTTAAAAGTAGCTTTATCCGTTCTTCGCCGTGATAAGACCAACGTCCTCGAGGTGAAGGACAAGGAGCTCGGCATTACCTACTATGAGCTGAAGCCTGAGGCAGTGGAGGAGATTCTGAATGTTCTTCAGGTTGAGGCTAAGCTCAGGGAGCTGGAGGAGGCCAAGGCTAAGGATCATGAGGACTTGGTGAATCTCGCTCGTGAGTTCTTCAGGGAGTTTTACAGGGATAGGATCGCGGAGGCTTTGACGGGTTCGAGGGATCGGTTTATTGTTGTGGACTGGATGGAGCTTAATGCTGTCCTGCCTCAGCTGGCGGAGGCCGTTGTCGAGCGTCCTGTTGTTGCCATCAAGGCCTTCAACGATGCCTTGAGGCGGTTCGTTGAGGAGGACCTGATGGTCGAGGTCAGGGGGGAGTGGTCGGTTCACTTCACGAATCTTAGGGATAAGCTGAAGCCTGAGGATGTTAGGGCGGAGCATGTTGGGAAGCTGGTTGAGATCAAGGGTCTAGTTACTGGGGTGAGTAATGTCCGGTCGTTTTACAGGAAGGCGGTGTTCGTGTGTTTGGACTGTGGCGCGAGGATGGCGAGGCTGCAGCAGCCTTTGAAGCCTCTGGTAAGGCCGAAGAGGTGTGAGGCCTGTGGTTCGAGGAACGTTGAACTGCTCGAGGAGGAGAGTGATAAGCTGGACTTCCAGTTTTTCAAAGTGCAGGATTCGCCTGAGGATTTGAGTGGTGGTGAGCCGTCGGAGAGGCTGGCTTACGTGATTGGTCCTCAGGCTGGGATTCTGAAGGGTGGTATGCGGGTTCGGTTGAGCGCTATTGTTCGGGAGCGTGTTTACAAGAAGGATGATCTTCCGGTCTATGAGCGGGTTCTGGAGGTGAATCATGTGGAGGTTCTGGACAAGGCCATGTCGGTTGAGGAGCTGAGCGAGGAGGACCTGAGGAGGGTCAGGGAGCTGGCGAGGGTGCATGGGGATAAGCTGCCTTTTGTGGTGGCTTCTTCGATTGCGCCGAATCTCTACGGCTTGGAGAGGGAGAAGTTGGGTGCGGCTGTGTCTATTGTTGGTGGCGTCCCGACTCAGGCGAAGCCGAGGGGTCATATTCACCTCTTGCTCGTTGGTGATCCTGGGTGTGGTAAGACTGAGCTGTTGGGGGCCGTGGAGAGGGTTGCGCCTAAGGCGATCTTTACCTCTGGTCCCGGGTCGAGTGGCGTTGGCCTTACGGCGACGGTTAAGAGGAACGAGGTCAGTAAGGGGGACTGGATGATCGTTGGCGGTGCGCTGGTCCTGGCGAGTGGGGGAGTATGCCTTATTGATGAGCTGGAGAAGATGAAAGAGGATGAGCGGAAGGCTTTACACACGGCCATGGAGCAGCAGCTTATCCCGATCAATAAGGCTGGGATTAACGTGGTCCTCAAGATTGACACGACGATCATGGCGACTGCTAACCCAAAGGGTGGGAAGTTTGACCGGGATAAGACGGTGATTGAGCAGATTGACTTTCCGCCGACGCTTCTTAATCGCTTTGACCTGGCTTTTGTCGTCCTGGACGATTACCAGGAGGGGGATGATGTCCTGGACTACGTGATGGAGGTGAACGATGCTGGAGCAGCGGGACCTATACCTGAGGACCTGCTGAGGAAGTTCTTTGTTTATGCGAGGAGTTTGAGGCCGAGGTTCTCGGAGGAGGCTAAGGAGGCCATTAAGGCTGGCTTCAAGGAGTTAAGGAAGAAGTATAAGAGCGGGAAAATCGCGCTGAATCTGCGTTATTTCAATGGCCTTATGAGGATCGCGGAGGCCTTTGCTAAGCTGAGGTTGAGTGAGACGGTGGAGCCTGTTGATGTTGAGAGAGCGGTGAACCTCTTTGAGTCTTCGATCAGGATGATTGCGTATGATCCTGAGACGGATCAGTATGACTTGGCCATCCTCGAGGTTGGGGTGCCGAGTGATGTGCTGGACCTTCAGGAGAGGGTGATTGGTTTTCTGAGGGAAGCCTCTTCTTGGTTCCCGAATGGGGTTCCTTGGGGGACTGTGGTGGATGCTATGGTGGAGAAGGGTTATCCAAAGGAGAAGGTGGTGCAGGTCCTACGGGATCTTATGACTCATGGGAGAGTTGCGGAGGTTGAGGCTAATAGATTGAAGTTGGTGGGGTGATCTCCCGTTTCGGGAGATTTCTCCATTTTTCTGGTTCAGTGTTTAAATCACCAGGGTGAAAATGGGTGATTGAGGGGGATTCACCCAGGATCCCCGGGTGAAAAAGGGTGAATCCCTCAAAATCCCCCGGTGAAATTGGGGGATTCTGGTGGTGAGACCGGTGGGTGATGGCGAGAGGAAGTACTACATCTGTTTGAGGTGTGGTCATAGGTTCTGGAGCAGGGCTAAGAAGCCTCAGTGCTCGGTTTGCAGGTCTAAGAGGGTCATGCTTTACGAGGACTTTCTGAAGCTTCCTGAAGAGGAGAAGCAGAAGCTTCTTGGAGGCTTTAAGGTTCAGCAGGTACATGGGGATGAGCAGGGAGAAAGGGTGAAATCGGGGGATTCTCAGGGTGATTCTAAGGTGGTTTCGGGGGATGTTGAGGGGAATCCCTCAGAATCCCCGGGTGAAAGTGGGGGAGATAGGGTGAAAATGGGTGAATCCCCCGAAATCACCAAGAATCCCCAGGTGAAAAAGGGTGATTCACCCAAAATCCCCCAGGTGAACTCGGGGGATACGAAAGGGGAGAAGGTGAAGGGTGAAAGGGTGAAGCGGTTTTCTCTGCCGAGGCCTAAGCTGTCGTGGAAGGTTTACGCTATTGGCATTGGCCTGGCTTTTGCGTACTATCTCTATAAGGTTGGCTGGTTCGATGAGCTGTTCAGGCACTTGAAGAGGCTTGGAGCGTTGAAGGACGCTAAGGAGGATGAGGAGGACAAGCCGGTCGTCCGGTCGAGTCCTGTTCTGGGGAAGATTGAGGAGAACCTGAGGAGGGGTTGAGGGTGTTTGATAAGGCGAAACTTGCCATGGCGATGGCAAACCCTGTTACTGCCGTGAAAGTGAAGAGGCTCAGTGATTGGGTTGATTCCCTGGTGGAAGCGTTGGATGAGACTGACGTTGAACCGCCGGAGAGCGAGGACTTTCAGGATGCCGTCATGACTCTCCTCAGCAAGGCGAAGGTGAAACACCTGGAGGACCGGAATTCCCTGGTGATTGAGCTGGGTAAGAAGAGGAAGCTTAGGCTTGTTGCGAGCTTTAAGGTGATTGGTGATGAGTGATTTGCGGGTGATTGTAACGATTTCTGAGACAGGGGACTGTGTGTTTGAAGTCATTGGACAGGCTGAGGCTACGTTACGGCAGATTGGGTTGGCGGTTCTTTACCTTGAGAAAGCTAAGCGGTATCTCCTCGACCTTGAGGAGGCCATTGAACCTGATATGAAAATGGTCATTAAGGGTGAGGGTGATGAGTGAGGAAGCCGTTGCTCAAGAGGTCGTCCTGGACGAGAAGGACATTACCTCTCTCGTCGAGGATGTTGATAAGGACCTCGAGGAGGTTGAGGAGCTACTGAATGAGGGGGAGGCCGAGGTTGAAGAGGTTGCCGGGACTTCAGGCTTAATGACTGAGGAGGAGTTCAACGCGAGGATTGATGAGTTCCAGGAGAAGGATCACAGCCTTACCATCTTTGCCAATTTTTACGTGAAGAACCTTGAGAGGAAGGCGAGGGAGCAGGGGTTGGATGTGGACTTTTCCCTGTGGTGGGACGTTGGCCGGCCTTCGTTCAATGCTGGCCTCTGGTACATGGAGAAGGTCGAGGGTCAGAGTCTCCAGGTGAGCGGGAAGTTTGGCCTTCTAGTCGGTGCTGGGAGTTTGCTTCTCCTGACGTGGATGTATAGGAGTGCTTTGAAGAAGAAGGGTAAAGAGAAGGCCGATAAGGGTCCGGCTGCTGGGGGTGAGAAGAGGACGGGTGAGCCTGAGAAGCCGGTTAAGACTGAGGCCGAGGCCTTGAGGGAGAAGGCGAAGCCGAAGGAGCCTGAGCCTCCTAAAAGCGAGCTTTTGAATAAGATTCAGAAGAACCTTGGTTCTTGATTTCTCTTTTTGGAGGTGGGATCGTGGCGATTCTGGACGTGGATATTCCGCCGTGGAGCATTGATTTAATCTATGGGAACACGGGGAGCGGGAAGAGCTTTTTCGCTGGGTGGCTTATTGAGCAGGCTTATGAGAGGGGTAGGAGGTTCATCGTGCTGGATACGAAGGTTAAGAACCACATCGGTCTGGTTACCCTTCCTGGGGTTAAGCTGCTCAAGGTAAAGGTGGGTGCGAGGTACAACTGGAAAAAGCTCATTGATTTTGATCAGGTCCTCGTGGTCCCTACGAGGGGGACTATCAGCAGGATTGGCGTGGACGGCCTTGTGGAGCAGTACTATAAGCCTCTTCTGGATGAGCTGTTCAGGCGGGATCGAGATAGGATTATTGTGGTGGAGGAGGCTCATAGGTATAATCCGTCCTCGAGGAGGCCGGGGAAGGAGTTGGAGCAGTTGTTTAGGGAGGGTCGTGATGGGAGGCTCTACACGGTGGCGATTACTCAGTCGATAGCGGATTTTCCAAAGCTCCTCTTTCGTCAGGCGCAGCGGCATTTTATCTTCCAGCACTACGTTCCGAATGACATCATTTACCTCAACAGGATGATTCCGGGGTTTTCTGAGTTGAACGATCAGTTGAGAAAGCACGATTTGGTGGAGTTTGTTCCGCCGGATAAGGTGAGGGTGATCAAGCGCGAATTGGTCATCAGGAGGACGAGGCACTACGGGTGATGCTATGGCGAGGGAGTACCTGTTTGATGACTGGCGTTCGGTGTTCCATGCTCTCCTTGGCTTTGCTTCGGCGTTCCTTTTGGCATGGAGCTTAGTAGTTTTGGTTATGTTCACTCTGTATGAGATCAGTGAATCGGAGAAACCGGCTGCTACTCTAGGGGACGTGGTCGAGTTCCTGGTCGGCTACATTTATGGGTTGGCTGTCGTGGTCTGGCTGGCGTTAGGGTTTTATGTCTAAACATCGATAAGTGGGTGGTGAGACCGGTGGGGGTTTACCTTGACCAAGAGGCGAGGGAGATTGTGTTGAGGGTTCGTGAGAGGCTGGCGAGAGAGCTTGGCGTTTCTCCACGGGACGTGTCGGTGAGCATGGTGATCAAGCACCTCTATCACAGGAGCTATAAGCTGGAGAAAACGGTTTAATCGAACTGTTTTTCCCGTTTCGGGAGATTTCTCCATTTTTTTGGTTCAGTACTTAAAAGTCATTGAGCCTTATTCTCCCTCGAGGCCGTTAGGCCTCAAAAGTGCGAGAGGTGGTAGGTATGGAGGACTGGAAGAAGATAATGAGTGTGGACTTTGCCATGAACGTTCTGGGTGTTATAATCGGCCTGATAGTTTACAACAAGTTCCTGAAGGGGAAGTTCTGAAGGCGGGGTAGTGAAATCAGGGAGGTGTGAACCGTGTATAAGGTGAAAGAAACCCTTGATGACGTTCTTAACCTGACGGTTAAGAGCGTTGATATTCCCCGCAACGGGGTTATTGACAGCATAGCGCTTCTTACAAAGCTTACGCTTTCCAACAGCGGAGCTTCTGACACTAACGTTACTATGGAGGACGTACTTAAGGCGATTAATGAAATAAGAGTTGTTAGCAACGGTAATGTTGTTCACTACGCACTTAAGGGAACTGACATCGGTTACCTGAACATTTACGACACTCACGGGAAGGCGCTTAGCCTCAACGATACGGTTAGCGTTCCGGCTGGTGGGACTCAGGATGTCCAGTTCCTCATGGTTCTCGATGCTGGGAAGATTCACGCACTCATAAAAGACCAGCTTCAGATTAAGGCCGAGTGGAACACCAGCGTAGCCACTAACGTTAGCCTTAGCGATGCAGAGGTTAAGATAACTCTCGATAAGGAGGTTTATGAGAGCGGGAGTGAATACGTCGCCGTCTATTCGGCGGGTGATTACGGCGAGATATTCATCGAAGAGCCGAAAGTTTACGCTATCGAGAAGGCGTTTAACCAGCTCGGAGAGCTTACGGAAGTCTTTGAGCTTCCGGTTGGTTCAGTCCTTAAGCGTGCGCTTATGGTCTTCTACGACGACACCGGAGCGAGAGCTGACATCGTAGATAAGTACGCACTCGTTAGGACTAGGCCGGCTAGGATTCAGCTTTACAAGATTGACTACAACACCAGCCGTGAGCTGGACAAGGTACAGTATAAGCTTTCCAGCGTCCCGACCGGTATGACTATGTTTGATTACGACCGTGAGGTCGTCATCGGTGGACTCGACCTCCGTGAGGAGAGTTCGGGAACTTTCAAGATTGCGCTTAAGACCACTAGCGCCGGAAAGCTGAGGTACATTAGTCACGAAATAGTTCCGCAGGTCATAAGCCTTTAAATCAGAGGCTTAAATCAGTCTTTCTTTTCTCTCTATTCTCTGAGAACTTAACGAGGTGGGTAAAATGGTTCAGGTCGTAACTTTTGATATTGGAGGCGGCCACAAAGCCGTTTATACGGTTAAAGATGGTCGGGAGTTTGAAGAGGTTAGGAATCGCCTTCTCAAGAAGTACGGGAAAGCGGACATAAAGCCACCGGACGTGAACGATGTTCTAAGGAAGTATGGCCTCTCTGAGGATGAATTAAAGAGGCTCGTTTCTGAGTCCAAATCCCAGCCGGAGCTTATAATGAAGTTGAGGAAAAAGCTAACAGGTTCTACAAAGTACGACCCAAAATTCCACGACGTTGAGGTTCTTGCTACAAAGATGTTCGAGGCTAAGGAGTTCAAGGGAGCGCCTTTCGAGGGTGATATTCAGAGACAGCTTGAGAGCCTTAAAAAGAGCCTTGTCGTGCGGAATGAAAAAGGCTGGGTTGTCGAGAATGGACAGTTAAAGCCAAAGCTTGAGATGAATACCGGGATTAAGACCGTTCCAGCACCTAAGCCACCCGAAAAGCCACCGATTAAGCCGGTGAGTGTTCCAAAGCCACAGCCTGAACCGGTGATTAAGGCCACCAGCGTTGAACCCACAAAGAGGGGTATTAACAAGGGTCTTTTGGTTCTCGGCCTTTTGGTCGGCGCTGGGGTTCTCTATTACTTCACGAGGAAGAGGTGAGGGGAATGACAGTTCCAGCGGTCGTGATGGTAAAGAACAGGGATAACATCGGGTCAATTCTTCAAATAATCCTTTACTTCTTAGCGTTCATTATGATAATCTACACTCTCTATAAACTGTTCGGGATGTTCAAGGACTGGGGAGAGAAGATAGAGAAAAAGCTAAAACAGGCTGGGGAGTACTTGAACCCTTCTGATTTCTCAGAAAAGGCAAAAACGAACGTTGAGGCAACAAAGACGATTATAAAAGGAGTGCTGGAGGGTAAAACGGACTCTCCAGAATATAATGAGGCTATGAACATATTACACTATGGTGGGGATGAGTGGACGCCGGGGACTGCACCGCCGGTGAACCCGAATAATCCAGTTCTGGGGAGGTATGGCCAGCAGGTAAAACCGGGGGAGTCTAAGACTTTTCACGGAGGGTACTACACTGAGACGGACGTAAACAACATGGTGAAAGACCCTTGGGGAGGTTATGCAACGAGGGAAGACGCTTTAGCGCATAAGTATGGTTTCGTGAGTTATGCGAACTTTAAGGCATGGTTGGAGGGTGTTAAGGCGGCGCTGAAAGCGGAGGGGAAAGACCCGAACGCTATGACTCTCGACCAGTTAGTTAAGTATGGTCGGGAGCTTGAGCGGAAGAAGAGGGAGTGGGAGAAGCAGAACCCCGAGAAGGCAACGCCAACGCTGGACGTTTGGAAGCCGGACGTTCCTGACCATTTGAAACCCTATGAAGCTGATGACGAGCTTTACAGGAAGCTGAACGACTGGATAACTGGAGGTCGTACGGAGGTTATACCAAAGCGCAAAGACCTTCCAAAGCCGATTCCTCTTCCGAAACCCCGCACTCCCGAACCAATAGCGATTCCAATTTGAGAGGTGGTGAATGATGAAGCTGGATAAGGACACGATAGTTCAGGCGCTTATCCTTTTTGTGTTGTGGGTCGCTTTTCAAATCCAGTTCAAAAAGTGGCTAGACAGGGTGAGGTGAGATGCTGGAGTATGAGATTCTCAGCGCTGGGGTTACGGCGTTGTTTACTGCTATTTCAACAGCTTACGTAACCTCTAAAGTCAATCAGAAGCAGTTGAGCATTATTTCAAAGAAGTTAGACGAGATGGAGAAGCGTCTTTACAATCACGAAAATAGGCTTTCGAGAATCGAGGGGAAGCTTAACGGGAGTGTGAGGATATGACGGCGAAATATAAGTATCTGGGAAGGCGTGTTAAGGACAGGGGACAGAAGGGGTTAGACAGCGCACGGGAGTTTTACGACATTATCAAGGCCATTCTACGTGATTACAAGGCGGGGAGGATTACGGGGAAGACGGCACGGGGAAGGTTGCTTTTACTGTACAGGCTTTCGTTTAAGAAGAACAATTCAAAGATTCGCCATTTGTCTAATTCAACGCTTCAGAGGATTAGAAGGAGGATAAAGAAAGCTATGGAGGAAGTTAAGGGGTGATAAAAGATGGTGTTTGCCAAGCCTGGAATTATCAGGCTCGACCCGAGAGAGAAATACGGGTTTGAGCCAGATGACTTGGTAATTCGTCCATTTAAGCCGGGAATTCCGCTGGATAAGATGAGACTAATCTCCAAGTTGAGAGAACAGAGAGCTAAGCAGGACAAAACCAAACCTACCCCTATGCTAAATCCAATCTCAAAGCCAAAGAGCGAATCATTACCGAAACCACAGCCAAAACAGGACAGCGGACAGGTCGAGGGTGTGAACCTCATTGACTTTGAGATGACGGCACTTCCGGGAGCTGGAGGGGGAGCGAAAAAGACCGAACATGAAACAAAAAGAGTTGGCGGGTATAAGCTGATTGTCCCCAAAAAGCCTGAAGAGAAGGAGATCAAGAGGATCGAGAACGCTACGAAAACACAGCCGGACACGGACGGACTTCTGAAGTTCGTTAGGATGGTGGGAATTCTAGCGGTCGTTATCGTCCTAATCGGGTTGTTCATAGGGGGGAGGAAGAAATGACGGGAGAAGTCCGAGTTAATGCGTATTTTGAACCCGCCGATAATATACCGATTGAACTCACAGCCGACGAGCCTTCAAAGGAATGGGATTTTGGAACACCGGTTAGGCTTTGCGCTATTACGGTTTCACACGGAAATGATGACTATGTTATCGTTAGACTCTACCGTTTCGGTGATACTAAACCGTTCTGGGAGCATAAGTTTATGCCGGGATTGAACGGACAGGTGTTTATTCAACCGATTCCAAAAGAGCCGGTTAGAAAAATTGTTGTCGAGATCGAGCCGAAAGCGGGGACTACGGCGTCGGATAGCGTTTTGATAAACATTAGCTATATTTGAGGTGAGGATTATGACCTTGTTAATGAAGGGGACTGGTGGAAGTCGTGTGCTTAAACATAACTTAGTGAGCATAACACCCAGCGGGAACATAGAGTCAGGGATAATGTTTATTGAAAACGCCTCAGGAGGTACGACCTCGGGAGCTATTCTTTATCTACTCGTAATTGGGGAGGGTGGTGATTATGTATCAGCTTAACACGGGTATGGTAAAGTATCATAATGAAAAGGTAGATTCATACGAAGTCCCGGTTAGATTCAGTATAGCAAACCCAAAACCAAAAACAATTTATGCACAGGTAGAAATCATTGACGCCGGGAATCTAAACTTTACTTTTGCAGACGGGACAACAGTAAAGCAGTACTCAATAAACGCAAATACTACATTTGTAGTTTCTGAAAATTTACTGCCGGGAACTAACCCATCTGGGACAATGAAAGATTCAGTAACTCTTAAAGTTAGCTATTATTCAAACTCAAATTACACCGGGTTATTTGGGACTGATACAATACAAATAACCGTTAATTATTATATCCAGAATTCAGATTTAACATGGGTTAGTAGCGATTACCCAGACGACAGCGCATTTATCGTTGATTACTGGGACAATACGTGCTTTTCCACAAGTACAGGCCAGCCTGCTACCGGAAAACTCGGAAATCTCACACTTACAATGAATTCAACAAAAAAAGAGAGTGATACACAGGGTATTGTTTCATCTCTTGCACCACAACTATTACTTTCCGTGGGATGGTACCACACCAGTAAGGGTAGTAAAACTTGGAATGTAAGTGTACCTCTGTCCGGAGCTGAAGCAAACAATGTTTTCCTCGCTGGAATTATTAATTGGACTTCGAGGGACTGGTCAGGTGGGAATACTCCAACGACGAGAATATACGCTGAATTCACAGGTGCAGGTGCTTTTTATTCTACAACTACCGTCCCTTCTGTCTTTAAGTTAGTGTGGTTCCCATCAGAGTTCGAGAAACGTCTTAGATTCTACATATATATCTACTCGTCATATTCGTATGAAGTAACGGATGTTTACATACGCTATATCCTAGACGGGTTAATAGCGTTTAATCCGCTTCCGTGATTCTTTCTTTTTTGCAATATAATCCACGCTATATCCAAATTTCGGTGGTTGTCTTATGGCGTCGAGAGTTAATCTTAAGAGCAAGAAGACAAAGGTAAGGATGGTGGGAAAAGTGGCCACAAGCATTAGGTTTAGATTCCTCTCGGGTGAGGAGGTTGCAACTGATCTCATCACTCTAATAGCGAATAAAATTCATGAAAAGCCTGAAGATGTAGCGTGGTTTATCGAGGTCAAAGCAGTAATGGATAAACTTGGAACCGGCGAGTTCTCCAAGAATGCAAAACCAGAACCCTTAAAAACTTCAAAGAGCGTTCGAGAGCTGATGGATGAAGTTAGGAAGTCATACAAGAAGTTTAAGCGGATTGAAGCCAAAATGAAAAAGGCCGGACTGGTGTAGTCCATGCCGAGGGGTAAAATCAGGACAGTATTTGATACGTCTATTTTGGTGAGTGCTCTTAAATCCAGATCCCCCTCAAAGAGTCCAGCCTGGTTCTGTCTCACGTGCCTTAAGGAAAAGTTCCTTGAGAACTACGTTTCCAGTGAGATTATTGAAGAAATGAAGTTTACCCTTGCCATCATTGCCATAGAAGTGGCTTCAAAAACGAACCGAAAAGGCGTCTTAGCTCTTGCTGACGAGCTTATAGAACTTATACAGCGGAATTCTAAGAAGATCGTGCCTAAGGTGGACTTCTCACGGGATCAGTCGGTTATCAGGATTATTAAGGATGAGTCGGATATTAAGTTCCTCAATGTTGTTTACTCTGCAAAGGCGAAGTTTCTCCTCACCCAGAACACCGGCCACTTTGGAAATTTTGTTGTATCGGGAGGTAAGACGGGTAAGGCAAAGATACGGCAACATTACTTCAATGTTATGACTGCAAGGGAATTCCAGAGTTATTTAAGCTCAGCATACCCAAAGATCGCAGAGAAATGCAAGAAAAAGAGAAAGAAGAGTTAGTTGGGGAAAATATGCCTATCACAGTTCCAAAATCCCCAGCTCTTCTTTTAATCTGTCCACCATGTAGTAGTAGATCCTCACCGCATTCCTGACGTTCCAGCGGTAATTCCTGCCTCCAACCGTCTTTGGTGCTCTTCCCTGGAGGAATTCTATCAAGTGAAAAGCATCGGCCGGCGGGTTTGGAACCGTGCTCATCACGTTGTCGTTCATGAAGTTCTGCCAGAACTTCCTCAACAAGGCGAGGTCCTTCACCTTTGTATAATCCCTGAAAAGCTTGTGTTTGTCGGAATTATCGGCCGTCAGTTTATAGCCTGTGCTAGCGAACCACTCTAGCTCTCTAACTAGCTCCGCAGGGAACACCGCCACGTATCCCCTCTTAGTTCCATGCCTTCTGGTCGGAAGTTTGACCCTCTCCATGTCGTAAACTGCTATCTTCTTCCTCCACTCCTCGGGTAGGCCAAAGGCTTTGAAGGTCTCTTCGACAACCCTTGGATCAAACTGGTTCATCAGCTCTCTAACCTCATCACCGCGGAGGCCTGTAAAGGCGAGAAGCTTGAGGTAGAGTTTTCGTGCTCTCAGAATCGTCTCATTCTTCCCCTTTAACTGGCTGAACATCTCCCTGATGTCTTCGGAGGTTATCACCTTGGCCGACTCGGCTCTTGCGTTGGTCTTGATGTTCGGGATGACTGCCTTGAAGTCAATAGCCTCGCTCTTTCTGATTCTTCCTGTATCTACAAGGAAGTTTATGTAGCTCCTTATTGCGAGGTAGGCGTGCCGGTTGGGATTGCCTTTCTTTGTTGGTGGTATTGACTCAATTATTTTCCTCAGTTCTTCAGGAGTGTTAGCTTTCTTTCCCCAAAGGTATTTGTCCAGTAGAGGGATATACTTTTTAGCCATGCTCGGCGTGCGCCTCTTCACCCATTCAGCGTACTTCTGTCTATCACGACCATAGTGGATCTTGGCCGTTGAGTCCACCAAAGCCTTTCTTGTAAAAATGTTATCGGTGTTCGGCTCTTCTTTGTTGTCATTCTGACTGGAGAGGCCTTCATTTGGCGAAAGAAGAGCATCTTGAGTCCACCGCCTTTGACCAGGCTCGGCAACCCCCGCTCCGTCTTACTCTTCTCCGATGGGATTTAAAAATTTTGGGGAAAAGTTTATAATGATGTAAAGGAAGCTTTACGTAAAGGGAACTTTACATCGGTGATGTGGATGAAGGTTCGCTACTGGCTTGGCTGGGGAGTGATATTTGCCATTGTTCTCGGACTGTTCATTGCGGCCTCTAACCGGGGCAGTGTGACTCTGGGTGTTGGAAGCATCTTCATTGGTGTGCTAATTGCCACGGCCTACGAACGCTACCTCGAAAGAATCGGAGAGGTAATCGTTGATGAGAGAATAGAACGCATTAGTGAGAAGAGCTACGCCCTGAGCATGCGTGTCCTCGGCTTTACAATAGCCCTCACCTTCGTCTCAACGAGTATCATCTCCCAGCGCGACCCATTCTGGAAGAGTGCCTCCATTGTCAGCGGCCTCTTCATGTTCGTCTACGCCCTCCTCCCGCTCTTCGCGAGGGCGCACTACGAGGAGGTGATGTGATGCTGAAGTACGAAGAGCTGCTCGTGGTTTTGGTAACCGGTATTGTGATCGGCTTGGCCTATTCCGTGAAGTCCGGGAAGGGCTTGCTTGCGGTTGGGATATTCCTCCTAGGCATCCTGCTGACCTACGCCCTTAACTGGTACTACAATTCCCGTGTGGAGAGGATAGAGGACGAGAGAACTGAGATGATAAACGCCAGGAGCACGAGGAACGCCTACGCCCTGATGAGCCCCTCCTCTTTGCCGAATACCTCTGGGAGTACAGCAACGGGAACACTGGAACAGCAACTATGCTCCTCATCCCCCTGGTCGTGGGTGCATTCGTGCTCCTTGTCTCCCAGCACTGGTACGAACGGGTGATGTGAGTGAAGAACCGCCTCCGCGAGCTGAGGGAGGAAAGGGGCCTGACCCAGGAGGAGCTCGCAAAGGCCCTCGGCGTCACGAGACAAACGATAATCGCCATTGAAAAGGGAAAGTACGACCCATCCCTCAAGCTCGCCTTTAAGATAGCAAGGTTTTTTGGGCTCAATATTGAGGACATATTCATTTACGAAGGTGATTAGAATGAATGTCAGCGAGAAACTGGCTGGAGGGGTGCTCTACACTCTAGCTTTGGTTCTTTCAGTTATCCGGCCTCCAGTAGATAGGTTGGCCTGCACGGTGCTCCCCAGTGGAGAGGCTTGCACGACGATCAATCCTTTCTTTTTCGCACTCTACATAGGGCTTGTGATGTTTGGGTCTCTCCTGATTGCTCTCGGCCACTCCTTCAAAAATGCCCGCACACGGAACGGCTGGCTTGGAGTCTCAAGCGGGCTCGGCATCGCCATAATCGGAGGTTTTTCGGGACTGAATGAGGTTGTCATATTCGGCGCTTTGCTCGCGACTCTTGGTCTGCTCCTTTACAAACTGGGGGGATCCAAATGAAGGCAGTCCTCGTTGAGGGCCTTGAAAAGGACTACGGAAAGGTCAAGGCCCTGAAGGGGATAAGTTTCGAGATTAAAGAAGGGGAAATATTCGGACTCATAGGCCCAAACGGCGCTGGGAAGAGCACCACGCTCAAGATACTTGCCACACTTCTCCGCCCCACCGGTGGAAAAGCGGAAGTCTTTGGCCACGACGTCGTTGAGGAAGCGGAGGAAGTAAGGGCGCTGATAAGCTACCTGCCCGAGGAGGCGGGAGCCTACAAGAACCTGACCGGACTTGAGTACCTCCGCTTTATGGCGAGGCTCTACGCGAAGGACGAGAAGAAAGCGGAAGAGATGGTCAAGCGTGGAGTCCAGATAGCAGGCCTCGGAGACAGACTCAGGGACAAGGTCTCGACGTACTCCAAGGGAATGACGAGGAAGCTTCTCCTCGCGAGAGCGCTCATGGTCATGCCGAAGTTGGCCATCCTCGACGAGCCAGCGAGCGGCCTAGACATAGTCAACGCCTACACGATAAGGAAGACGATAAAGAGCTTCGCCAGGGAGGAGGGCGTTACCTTCCTTGTCTCAAGCCACAATATGCTCGAAGTCGAGTTCCTCTGCGACAGAGTCGCCCTGATAAACGAGGGAAGGATAGTCGAGTCAGGAACTCCAGCCGAGCTGAAGGAGAAGTACGACGCCGAGAACCTCGAGGAGGTCTTCATGAGGGCAGTTGGCGTCGAGATTCCAGAGCCAGTTGGAGGTGAAGGTTCATGAGCGACTTCTGGGTGCTGGCTAAGAAGGAGATAATGAACCTCATCAGGGACAAGAAGCTCCTCTTCGGCCTAATCATTGTTCCCCTCGTGCTTTATCCTGCTCTAGGAAAAATGATGCAGGTTGGGATAGAACAGGCTCAGAAGGAAACCCACGTCGCGATAGCCAACTTCGACGACGGAAAGTACGGCGAGCTCTTGATACGGGCCCTCAACGTTACTCCAAACGTGACGGTCACCGTTATAAGCGCGTCCTCGCCAGAAGAAGCCCTCGAAAAAGCCTCGGCCATGGAACAAAACGTCCTTGTCGTTATCCCACACAACTTCAGCACGGCGATAGAAAACAACCAGAAGGCTGAGGTGGAGATATACGGCATATTCAACACCATCGGAACGGGAATCAGAGAGAGCGTCAGCGAGGCTAGGATAAAGGTTGTCCTTGACGTGCTTTCAGAAGAGCTTGCAAAGATAAAAATAAAGAACGCGGGCTTTGAGAACCCCGATGCCGTTTTGAAGCCCATTGAAGCCGTCAGCAGGTCGGTTATTCGCGGCAGGGTGGTGGACGTTTCACCCTCACTCGTTTCGTCCGTCCTCGCCTCCCAGTCCACCAGCCTTCCACTCATAGTGTTCCTGATGGTCACAATAACCGCCCAGATGTCGGCTGGAGCGGTGGCGGCCGAGAAGGAGAACAAAACCTTGGAGACTCTGCTGACCCTTCCGGTGAAGAGAACAACGATAGTGGCGTCGAAGATAACTGGGACGGCGGTTATGGGCCTCATTGCGGCTTTAGCTTACATGGTCGGTTTGAGAAGCTATCTCGGAACCTTCCAGACCGAGACGGGGATAAGCCTAAGCGACCTTGGCCTTGGGGTTACTCCCGAAGGGATGCTCCTATTCGCTCTCGTGGTGTTCCTAACGATAGTCTTCGCGCTCTCTCTAGCTATGCTACTAGCTGTTTACGCTGAGGACGTTCAGAGCGCCAACACGGTTGTAAGTTCGGTTATCCTGCCGCTGGCCTTTCCGGCCTTCCTGCTGATGTTCGTTGACCTCTCCCAGCTTCCGGTCTTTGCCCGCTACGGGCTGCTGGCGATTCCGTTCACCCACCCGATAGCGGCCTACAGGTACGCCATAACCGGCGAGTACGCCCCAATGCTATTCAGCGTCGCTTACCTTGCAGTGGTGGCACTCATAACCCTCTACCTGACGGCGAGGGTCTTCTCAAGCGAAAAGGTTCTGACGGCAAAGATAAGCTGGGGGAAGAAGAGGAGGTAATCTCTTTCTTTTTCACTCTATCGGAACGCCATCCTTAGTCCTCGGCGCGAGCCACTTCATAAGCCTCTGCGGGTCTTTCGTCCTTATGATTATCGTTATCGGGCCGAGCGGGCTTTCCTCGTTGAAGTTCACGACACCTGCATAAGCGGCCTGCTTGTTCACCTTGATGATAATCTCCTCGCCGAAGTAGCCCTCCTCAAGGAAGCTCCTCGCAGTATCAAGTATCGCCTGCCCCCTGAAGAGTTCATAGAGCCTGCTGAGGGCCTTCCTGCTCCTAGTCTTCGCGGTGAGGATTATATAGTCCCCCCTGTCAAAGGCCTCGAACTCCAAATCTGGGATAAGGTTCAGCATCGCCTTCTTAACTTTCTCAATATCCTCCGTCGGGTAAACATAAGCCTCAACCTCAACTTCCTCAAACAGCTCGCTCATGGTCTCACCCTGCCTGGATTGGGGAAGGGGATTAAAAAGCTTCTCAAAGCTTCGAGATAATTTCATCAACGAGCTTTTTCACTTCAGCTTCGTACTCTTCTCTGGAGCCGTTGTTCACCAGCATGTAGTCGGCCATCGCTATAACTCCTCCGATGCCAAAGCGGAGCTCCTTCCAGTCCCTCTCCTCAAAGTCCTCCCAGGTCTGCGGGTCGTCGTGTCTGCCCCTAGCTTTGAGCCTCTCAAAGCGCTGCCTCGGTGGTGTGTGGACTGCAACTATAATGATGTTCTCTTCCGGAAAAGCCCCCCTAAAGGTCCCCACCTCATCAAGGGAGCGGACGCCGTCTATAACGACGACCTGCGAACCTTTTAAAAGCGCTCTCACTTTCTCGACGGCGAGCTTTGCAACGGCGTTCTGCCCGAGTTCCTGCCTCAACCGTATGCTGACCTTGGCAACGTTCTCCTTGGTAAGCTCAAGACCGCGCTTTAGGGTTTCCTCCCTGACGATGTCCCCGAGAGAAACGCTTGGAAAACCTCTCTTCTCAAACTCCTTTACGATTTTACTCTTTCCAGAACCAGGCATTCCAGTGACTATGACTATCATCGCGCCCACCCGAAGTAGCTGGAAACCCGCTTAAAAACCTGATGGGTAGTTAGGTGGACAAAATTTTTTAAGGTTCAGTTTAAAAACTGGAAAGGTGGTATCTATGAACATGATATGGTTCATTGCTGGCCTGATAATTACGTTCCTCGTAAACATCCCGTTCGGCTTCTGGAGGACACACGCGAAGAGAAGTGGAAGCAGGCTGGAGTGGGCGCTGGCAGTGCATCTCCCCGTCCCACTTGTGATAGTCTTGAGAAGGCTCGCGGGGCTGAGCTGGAATGCCTCGGGAATTCCGTTCATCCTCATCTTTGTCCTGGCCTATTTCCTAGGCCAGAGAACAGGAGGAAAGCTATACAACAGGGCAGTCGAGAACGGTTTTGAACCCGGGAGGAACATTTTCAATCTGCTCGCCATTAGGGGAAAAGAAGGAGAGGCTATTTGAGGAAGTCGTAGAGGTTTCCCTTCCTCTTCTTTGGCTTCTCCTTTTCTGAGATAGTGTACTCGACACCGAGGTGTCTGTAAATCCCCTCAATGATTTTCAGACCGATTCCCTCAACCTGGAGGAGATCCTTCGGCTTAGCCCTCAGTATGTCCTCAACGCTCCTGAAACCGGCGTTGTAGAGCGCCCTCGCCCTTCTCCGTCCAATGTTGGGCAGCTTAACCAGCTCAAGGAGCTCCTCCCTTACACCGTGCCTCAGGCGGAGGTGGAGGTCGCGGAGGTACTGAAGGACGTCTTCCTTTGGCTCGAAGAGCTTGTAGAGCTCGATGAGGGAGTACATCAGCCAGTCCGCAAGCTCAAGGATTCTGTAGAGATCGCCGGGGTCTATGTTGTAGGTCTCGTATATCCTAGCCTCTGGGACTTCGTTTATCCAGTCGAGAAGGACTTTAGCCGTTTTCACTTGCCCCAGGAACCCCTGGAAGCGAGAGTCCTCGTAGTAGGGGATGCTTGAGTACAGATGCTCTTCCATTTCGTAGGCCAGATCGAGATAGTCCTCCATCTCCCGCCTTCTGGCCGTTAGAGTGGCCATGTCCGGGGTTGATGCGAGGAGCTGGAATATGCCGAAGGGGTTCGGATTTCTCTCGATAGCTGGAAAAGCATCTTTGAACTTCTTCGCCGTGAGTGGATCTATGTAGAGCTGGGAAGTTCTCCTTCCGAAGGGGAGGGCTATGAAGCGGTTCTCCACATCCATGTCTATGAACTCGTTCTCTATGAGGAAGTAGACGATGTCCTTGGCCTTGTACTCGAGCGATGAAGTATCACCCCTCTGGTGGGCGTAGAAAGTCCTTGAAAGGAAGTCAACCAGCTCTCTAAAGTCCTCGACGCCGAAGTTGGTTATCAAAGCTAAAACCTGGCTCCTGAAGGCCTGCTCGTTGGCCAGCATCGAGAAGAGCTTCTCGGGTTTTCCATGGATGTACCTGTCAATTAACTTCTTGGGGTCTTCGGTTCTCGCGACGATGATGGCCTCACCGACCTTGTCGTACTTCGGCCTTCCGGCCCTTCCCATCATCTGCTGTATCTCTAAAACGGGAATGTCAGTCCAGCCGAAGTTGGCGTATCTCTTCGTATCGCGGATTATTACGCGGAATGCAGGGAGATTTATCCCAGCCGAGTTGTGAACGATGAAGCCGACGCTGTAGCTCTCGTCCCCTTCAACCTCAAGGTTGTAGACGTCTCCTTCGTACTCTTCTTCTTCAATGGAGCGGACTTTTAAGAGGAGGTAGTTCTTCCAAGTCCTGTTGACGTTGTACGTCCTGTTTCCCCTTTGGGGGACTTCGAACCCAAGCTCTTCAAGGAGGGAGTAGTAGCTTTTTCCGCTGACCTTTACGTCGTAGATTGGTTTCCTGGTCTTGCCTATGCCCTCAGTTCTTATGCTCCTGTGGATCGAGGAAGTGTATCCAAGTGATGCCACAAGGAGCTGGAGCTGGTAGGCGAGGGAAGGGGAGACAGTGGAGTATGATATGTAGTTGGCTCTCCTCTGGGACTCTCTCCTCACGTATCCATCGCCCTCAATTAGCCCCCTAAGAAGCCCCAACCTTACCTCTCTGTTCTTGTTCAAAAGGAGGAGTGGCGGTATTGACTTGTTGTCCGCCCCATGTCCTATATTCTCGCGAAGCCACTCTGCAAAGCGCTTGTTGCAGAACCTCACAGTCCGCCGGTTTCTTTCGTGGTCTTTGACAACTATTTTGGCGTGAGGGAAATATTTCCGTATCGTTCCGGTTATGAACTCTGTAAGATCTTCCTCGTTGGAGCTGATGTCGAACTTTATCACACCATTCTTTGAGGTAGAACCCTCGGCTATCCACAGGCCGATTAGGCGGGCAGTTTCAAAGTTCAGTGGGAGGTATTCGGGCGTCCTCTTTACGGAAGGATGGAGCTTGTCCGTTTTTCCGTGCTGGTTGACAACGTAGACTTCCTTTCTCAGGGGAATTTTGTCCGCATCAACAGAGGGCTCTGGAATCGGCTGGAGAAGCATGTAGGAAACCTTTGGGTCAGTCTCAGATTCAAGCCTCTCCTTCAGCTCCTGGGCGGTCATCCACTCGGGCCCCTCGAACTCCCACCATATAACCTGCCTTCCGTCGGAGTAGTGGGACTTGTGCCGTATCTGTTTTACCACCCAGACCATGTGCTCAGGAGTGATCTTAACTGGAACTGTCCCGTAGGCCTTTATAACAAGGAGTCTTCCCTTGTGCTCCCTTCTCAGAGGTTGGATCACCTTCTTAAACGTCCCAGTGTGCGTCAAGACTTCGTCGCCTTCAGTCAGCTCTGAGACCTTTTTTGCACCGCTTTTGGTGACCACATATGTATCGGGATGCATGCAGAGCGTCGGCGTCGCCGTTATCACCTTTATCAAGCCGTTCCTGAAGGCGTCCTCTATCAGCGTCCTCTCTGCCCTACTCAGGCCGGCGTGATGGAAGGCAACCCCGCCCTTCAGCGCCCTCTTGAGCTTTTCAGTGGTTGGGTTGTCCTCTATGGAGGAGATCAGCTCCTCAAGCCTTCTGGTCTCGGGTTTTGTGAGGAGCTTTGAAACTTTGGATGAAAGCGAGATTGCCTCCTTCTCGGCACTCCTGCGCGTGTTGACGAAAACTAAGGCCTGCTTTCCCTTCTTTACGGCGTCCAGTACGAGACTTTCCCAGTTCTCGGGGTAGTGGTCGATTTTCCCATCTTCCCAGAAGAGCTGGCCGAGGTGGAAGACACCTTTCCTCAGCTCCACCGGGCGCCAATCGCTCACAACAAGAGAAGCGTCCAGCCACTCCGCGAGCTCTTCAGCATTTCCGACGGTGGCACTTAAGGCCAAAATCTGGGCCTTTCCAAGCATGTGGGTGAGTATCATCTCAAGCGTCGCGCCCCTGTCGTAGGAGCCTATGAGGTGGACTTCATCGGCAACTACCAGCTTAACGTCCTTGATCCAGCTCGCCCCGTGCCTCAAGAGGGAGTCGAACTTCTCGGCTGTGGCCACTATTATGTCGTACCTTCCGAGCCATTCGTCGGTTGAATCGTAGTCTCCTGTCGTTGCAGCAACCCTGAGGCCAAGAACTTCCCACTCCTTGAACTCACGGTATTTCTCTTCCGCCAGTGCCTTAAGGGGAACCAGATAGACGGCTTTCCCACCCTCGCTCAGAAGTTTGTTAACCATCACTATCTCGCTCACGAGGGTCTTTCCGCTCGCCGTTGGAATAGCTAACACTAGATTCTTCCCCTCAAGAACGCCGCTCTTCAGCGCCTCTGCCTGGGGTGGGTAAAGCTCCTCGATCCCTCTCTCCTTTATGACGCGTTTTATCCTCTCGTCAATGGGAAGCTCATCAACCTTCATCTCCTCTCACATCCCGATGGAGTGAGGAAAGTGGTTTTATATGCCTACCGCCTGAGCGTTCTATTTGGAGGTCCGTTGACGTTTGCCTGAAGAACCAGAAGTCAATGCTTAATTCGGAATTATTAGTTCTATGTTGGGGGACTTTAGAAAACCCGACCGGAACTTTGTACGAAAAGCTTAAATTAACGCCCGTTGAAATAATATCGTAAAACTCCGAGGTGGTTCCCATGGTTAGGGCCTACGTGTTGCTTACTGTTGAAATTGGAAAGGTCGAGAGCGTTATAGAGGCTCTCAGGAAGATGCCGGGAGTTACGAAGGCAGACGCCGTCACCGGCCCCTACGATGCGATAGTCCACATCGAGGCCAAGGACCTCGGCGAGCTGACCAGAAAGATACTCCACGACATACACAACATTGACGGCGTTATCGACACAACCACTGCAATAGTAGTGGAGACAGAAGAGGAGTGATTACCTCTTCTTTCTCTTGCCGTGGGCTTTGCGCTTCTTTGCCCTGAGTTCTCTGATTTTCTCACAAATCATTCTGAGACTTTTGCCCTTGGGGTATGGGCTCTCGATCCGTAGCATTCCCTTTGTCCTGAGCTCCTCATCGATGCCCGACAGTCTGGGATTCAGCTTTTCAGGTTCGAACTCAATGACCTTCATACCGAGAATTTCAGCGGCATCGCGTATTTCCTCTGGGGTGGGGGCTTCAAGGGCGACCTCTTTTTTAACTAGCCTGCCGTATTTTCGAGGCAACCGCGAATCTATCTCGCTCGGCCACACTACGAACTTCATTCCTTTCACCCGGCAAGATTTAAAAGTTGAGCCGTTAAAAACCCTTCTGGTGATAAATAATGTCTAATGAAGGAGCACTTCATGACTTTATCAGGGCTATAGTGCCGGGTGACATTGTTTTAATCAAGTACTCTTCCAATGCACCCGTGGAGAAAATAGCGTGGGGTGAGATAATACCTTCCATCCACGACCACGGAATCGTGTCAATAGATTTCTGGGGTATTGGTGACATACTCATGAGAAAGTTTGCAAAGACCAGCGGGGTTGAGTATACGAAAATCCTCGACGTTATAAGGGAAATAAAGATCATTAAAATCGGACCTGGAGCAGCCTCGTACGGTGAAGTGCTTGAGGACATAGTCCCCACGTATGAGCCGCAGAACTTCTTAAGGAATTACCATTCCATACTCAGCAGAATTTCCAGACTTCCTCGGAAGCCCAAGTACGCAGTGGTCTTTGGACTCTCCCATTACATATACTTCAATCCTGAAAAAGCCCTGAAATCAATATTGACTGCAGTTGGTACAATACCGGCGGGAGATCTTGCCATTATCAGCTTCGTTAACACCAGCATACTAAACGAGGCACACATTGGAATCCTCGAAGAGCTTAGCACAAAAGTTGCCGAGGTTTCTGGGGGGAAGATTATCGTGGCCGGAGGAGAGAGAATATGATATCAGTCGGAGATAGAGTTCTTCTCGTTGATCCACGGGGGAAACGGTATCTTGTGAAAGTTGAGGATAAAGAGTTCCACACTGACCTTGGCATCTTGAACTTGGGCGAGCTTATAGGAAAGCCCTACGGCGCTAAAATTCAGAGCCACAGAGGGGAGACTTTCACGGCTCTCAAGCCGGACATCAACGACATCATAGCAAAAATGAGAAGAGGTCCCCAGATAGTCCACCCTAAGGACGCTGGAATAATCATAGCCTACGCTGGAATTTCACCGGGCGACACGGTCATCGAGGCAGGGGCAGGAAGCGGAGCGCTCACAATATTCTTGGCAAACGCTGTTGGGCCGACGGGAAAGGTAATAAGCTACGAGGTGAGAAAGGACTTCTACGAGATAGCAAAGAAGAACGTGGAGTTAGCAGGCTTTTCCGATCGGGTAGTCCTGAAAAATAAGAGCATTTACGACGGGATAGATGAGAAAGAAGCCGACCACATAGTCCTTGACCTTCCCCAGCCTGAGAACGTCCTGCCGCATGCAGTTGATGTCCTCAGACCGGGAGGATATTTTGTTGCCTATACCCCATGCATGAACCAGGTGCACCGCTTTTTCAGGGCGCTTGAAGAGTTCAAAGGAGAGTTCATGAGGCCAAGGGTTGTGGAAGTCCTCGTTAGGGAGCAGGAAGTCAAAAGAGAGTGCATGAGGCCGAAGACGACGATGCTGGCACACACGGGCTACATAACCTTCCTCAGGAAGCTGTGAAGTCGGCACTCTTCTCTTCTTCCTCAAATAGAACGTATGCCAGAACCCAGAAGATAACCGATATTCCAAGCGATTTCAGGAGCGGGTTCTCACCCAGGAGCCTCTGGAGGGCTGGCACTGCACCATAGATCAGCGGAAGGAACATGCCAAAGGCGGCCATTATTACAGCGAAAGTGTAGGCAACCTTCTTCATACGTACCCCCAGCCCACTTCTCATGGTCAATTAAAAACGTTTCTTCCATTATCCTTCCGTCGGGCTGAAAAACCTTCGCCGTCCTAAACCTTTGGTTAACAACAGGTTTATAAGCACTTAAAGTTGTGAACCTTTAGATGTCCAAGTTTGGACTCATGTACGGAGGTGTTCATTATGCCTTACAAGATACTCGACAAAAAGGAGCTGGCCATGAATGAGGTGTGGTACAAGATACACGCTCCCCACGTCGCTAAAAAGGTTCAGCCCGGCCAGTTTGTTATCGTCAGGGCATTTCCCAACGGAGAGAGGATCCCCCTAACTCCCGTCACATGGGACAGGGAGGAGGGCTGGATAACCCTCATTACCTTTGTCCGCGGAAAAACGACCATGAGGATGGCCAACGAGCTCAAGCCCGGAGATGAGATCCTCAACGTCGCCGGTCCGCTCGGAAACCCCGCCCCGATGGAGAAGTTCGGAAGGGTTTTGGCTATAGGTCTCATAACGGGTATCGTTGAAGTTTTCCCGATAGCCAGGGCCTGGCAGGAGATAGGAAACGAGGTTACCACTCTTCACGTCTCCCCGAACCCAATGGTAATCCTGAGGGAAGAGTTTGAGCAGAGCGTCTCCAGGCACATCGTCGAGGGCTTTGACCTTCAGCCCGGCTGGGGGATGAACGAGATAGCGCAGGAGCTTGTGAAGAGAGCCACAGCCAAGGTCAGGGAGCTCCTTGAGAACGAGCACTTTGATATGGTGCTCACCGTCGGCCCTGCTGGCGGCCAGAAGGCGATATTCAACGTCGTTAAGGAGTATGGAATCCCGATGCACGCCGACCTTCACCCAATCATGGTTGATGCAACCGGAATGTGCGGAGCATGCCGTGTTACCGTTGGAGGAGAGGTGAAGTTCGCCTGCATCGACGGGCCTGGGTTCGACGCCTATAAGGTCGACTGGGACGAGCTGATACACAGGACGGGTTTCTACGCCCCGCTTGAGAGGCTCGCCCTTGAGCACTATCTAAAGCAACTCCAGGCCCAGGGAGGTGAGCAGTGATGCCGAGAAGGAAGCTCATCAAGGAGAGGGTTCCGACCCCCGAGAGGCCCCCGGAGGAGAGGATTAAGGACTTCAAGGAAGTAAACCTCGGCTACACCTTCGAACTGGCCGTTAAGGAAGCCGAGCGCTGTCTGCAGTGCCCCTACGAGTATGCACCCTGTATCAAGGGCTGTCCGGTTCACATCAACATTCCTGGATTCATAAGCAAGCTCGTTGAGTACCGCGACGATCCTGACAAGGCCGTTAAGGAAGCCCTCAACGTCATCTGGGCCTGCAACTCACTCCCAGCTACGACCGGTCGTGTCTGCCCGCAGGAAGACCAGTGTGAAATGAACTGTGTCATGGGCAAGGTCGGCGACAAGATAAACATCGGCAAGCTTGAGCGCTTTGTTGCTGACTACGCCCGCGAGAAGGGCATTGATGAGGAGCTTCTCTTTGAGATAATCCCGAAGATCGAGAAGAAGGGCCAGAAGGTCGCTATCATCGGAGCTGGGCCAGCTGGCCTCACCGCCGCCGGAGAGCTGGCGAAGCTCGGCTACGATGTTACCATCTACGAGGCCCTCCACGAGCCCGGAGGAGTCCTGATGTACGGTATCCCCGAGTTCAGACTTCCGAAGGAGATTGTGAACAAGGAGATTGAGAAGCTCAGAAAGCTCGGCGTCAAGATACTCACCGACCACGTTGTTGGCAGGACAGTTACCATCGAAGAGCTCCTCCAAGAGTACGATGCTGTCTTCATTGGTTCCGGTGCTGGAACTCCGAGGCTAATCAACGCCCCGGGAATCAACCTCAACGGAATCTACACCGCCAACGAGTTCCTCACGAGGGTCAACCTCATGAAGGCCTATCTCTTCCCTGAATACGACACACCGGTTTACGTTGGCAAGAAGGTCATCGTTATCGGCGCTGGAAACACCGCAATGGACGCCGCTAGGAGCGCCAGGCGCTTCGGTGCAGAGGTGACCATAGCCTACCGCCGCGGTGAGGAGGACGTCTCGGCCAGGGAGGAAGAGGTCGAGCACGCCAAGGAGGAGGGCATCAAGTTCGTCTACTTCGTCAACCCGGTCGAGTTCATAGGCGACGAGAATGGCAGGGTCAAGGCAGTCAAGTTCGAGAAGATGAAGGCTCTCGATGAGAGGGACGCCAGGGGCAAGAGGAAGATAGTCGGTACCGGCGAGTACGTAACCCTCGAAGCGGACACCGTCATTATCGCCATTGGAAAGCACCCGAACAGGCTCATCATCAACACACCTGGCCTCAAGGTCGAGCGCGGAAAGATCGTCGTTGATGAGAACCTCATGACCAGCATTCCGGGCGTTTTCGCCGGTGGAGATGCCATAAGGGGAGAGGCAACCGTCATCCTGGCGATGGGTGATGGGAGGAAGGCCGCGAAGGCCATCCACGAGTACCTCACGAAGAAGAGGCAGGAAAAGGCGAACGCCTGATTTCTTTTCTTCCCCTTTGTGGTACCGTATGCTTTTTATGTCTGGAAAACCTGGCGGTGAAAAGACTTATAATGTCCTATTTTGGGAGCTATTGAGTGATACCATGGCATCTGTTTCAGCTGTTATAAGGAATTTCCGGCCGCTTGAGGGCCGGGCATACATCGGTCTCATTGGTCTGGCGATACTGATGAATGCAAAGTGGGTTAGTCGTGATGAGGCGTTGCTGGCCTTTATAGCTGGGGTGTTCTTCGTTTGGTACGCATTCTCAATAAACAACTGCTTCGACGTGGACACCGACTCACTGAACCCAGATAAGGTTAAGAGGAATCCAATAGCCAGCGGGGAGCTCAGTTTTTGGGAAGGCGTGGCAATCTCTGTGGTTCTTGCCCTGCTTGGAACGGCTATCGCCTCCAGAACGAACACCCTAATGTTCATCTTTTACCTTCTCATGACTCTCCTCGCGACCATCTACTCCGCACCGCCGAGGCTGAAGGCGAGGCCGGTGGTTGATGTGCTCTCTCATGGCCTCTTTTTCGGCGGGCTTCCCTTCCTCTACGGCGCTTCAATGGACGGGAGAATCTCAGGCATCGAGGCGCTTATAGCACTCAGCGTTACCCTCTACTCCTTTGCCCTCGAGCTCAGGAACCACCTCGGCGACTATGAGAGCGACCTTAAGGCGGGCCTCAAAACGACGCCGATAGCGCTTGGAAAAAAGGCCTCTGAAACGCTTGTTGTGGTATTCTCTTGGGCCTCAATTGTCCTGCTGGTGGTGGGATTTACCCCCCTTGGAGCACTTGGGGCAGTGGCAGTGAAGCTTAGGATAAACTACCGGACGTTGGACGCTCTCATGCTGGCTTTATTGGTTGCACACACCGCCAGGTTGGTGCTCGGTGGATGATGTCTTAGGGGTGCAGGAAAATGAAAATAGCCCTCGTCAGCGACTGGTACTACCCAAAGATCGGCGGCGTCGCCACTCATATGCACCAGCTTGCAATCTATCTGAAAAAGCTCGGCCACGACGTTTCAATAGTGACTAATGATCTAAAAACGGGAAAGGAAAAAGAGCTTGAAGAGCTGGGGGTAGGATTGGTTAAAGTCCCGGGTGTCATCAGTCCGGTGCTCGGGATAAACATAACCTACGGGCTGAAGTCGAACAGAGAACTAGGCGAGTTTCTCGTGGATTTTGATGTTGTCCACGCCCACCACGCCTTCACTCCACTCTCGCTGAAGGCGGTTAAGGCCGGGAGAACTCTCGAAAAGGCAACACTCCTCACAACCCACAGCATATCCTTCTCCCACGAGTCTTCCCTATGGAAGGCCCTTGGGTTGACTTTTCCACTCCTCAACCACTATCTAAAATACCCCCATGAAATAATAGCCGTTAGCAAGGCTGCGAAGGCGTTCGTAGAACACTTCACGGATTCTCCAGTTAGAGTTATTCCGAACGGCGTCGATGACGAGCGCTTCAGACCACTGAGCAATAAAGAGAGAGAACTGGTGAGAGAAGAGCTTGGAATAAACGGAGACTTAATTCTCTACGTTAGCAGGATGTCCTTCAGGAAAGGGCCCCACGTGCTCCTCAACGCCTTCCAGAACATAGCAAGGGAAAAGGAAGATGTCACACTTGTTATGGTCGGCTCTGGCGAGATGCTTCCCTTCCTGAAAGCGCAGGCAAAATTCCTGGGCATTGAAGACCACGTGAGGTTTATGGGCTATGTCCCTGATGGACTTCTTCCGAAGCTCTATGCTTCCGCAGATGTTTTTGTCCTGTCATCAACAACGGCAGAGGCCTTTGGGATAGTAGTGCTTGAGGCGATGGCCTCTGGAATTCCAGTTGTCACGACAACGGTTGGTGGGATCCCTGAAGTCGTTAAAGAAAGTGAAAGCGGCATACTCGTCCCCCCTGGCGACGAAGCGGCACTTGCCGAGGCAGTCTTAAAGCTCCTCTCCGACAAAGGGCTTGCCAAAAAGTTTGGAGAAGCCGGGAGAAAAGCCGTTGAAACGTGCTACTCCTGGAAGGTTGTTGCGGGCGAGATAGAAAAAGTGTACGAAGAGGTTTTAAGCGAGTTGTAGGCAGGCAACGCGGCGATGACGAACCTCACGATAGCTGAAGGGTGATGAGGGGCATACTGGCCGAGCCGCTATCCTTTTAACTTTCGGTTTGGAGAGTAAAACGAGCGATGACGAGCTCTAGGGTATCTGATTGATAATGATGAAGAAAAAGAGCCGAGCTCACTTCTTTCCCTTCGAAGATTTCTTCGAATTTTCTGAAGTCTCGAGCCCAAGCTTTATCCAATGAACAGTCCCTTTAAAATGATGGCCTATTCTTAAAGAGAAAAGGTCAAAGCTCGAGGCTGAGCCTTCTGACGACCGGGTCCTCGGCCTCTTCTGGCTTTATCTCCTCGATGCTCTCAATCCATATCTTTGTTCTCGGAACCCTGTGCTTGCTCCCGATGTCAGAGTAAACGAGCTCCCTTACGTGCTCCTCCTTGAGGGCCCTGTACTCCTTGGTGAAAGGCTGCTTCTTTCCGAGCCTCTCAAAGGTACCCTTGACGCGGAAAACCTTGACCTCCATTTTTCACACCTCCTTCCTCCGCCACTACTCAGGCCATTTTTTAAGCTTTGCTTCAACCAAGGAAGCCGAGGGCTTCCTCGATCTTCACTATCTCAGGACCAGTCGTCAGGTGCCCGACAACGACACCATACGAGTTGGCCAGCATGCAAGAGCCAACGAATGGAACGCCCATGTTGGCTGTGCCGACGTAGATATCAACGCCAAAGAGGTCGCTCAGCCACTCAAGCTCCTCGTCAGTTGCCTCGGGATGGACGAGCCCGCCCTTGTTCGTGACGACGCCAACGCTGCCGACTGAGCGGTAGCTGGCTATCATTCCCCTCTCGACCTCATCAACGCCCAGTATCTCGCCTATCGCGTTTGCCTCCTCCCTCGTGAACTCCTTGCTGACGAGGGCGGCCTTATCGTTGGTCAGGATGAGGTTGCCAAGGGCTGTGAGCCTGCTCTTAAAGGGGACAACGTCCATGTCAATACCGAACTCGTTGAGAGCAGTTTTGATTCTCTCAAGCTCAGCGTCCCAGATGTACCAAGGGACGATGATTGCGTTGGAGTTGCCGGCGGCGAATATTCCAACTATCCTCGACTTCATGATGCTGGTTTCGATGATCGGGACTTTGAGAACTTCTCTCAGGACTTCCAGCTTCTTCTCACCCAGTCCCTCTCTCAGGAGAAGAACCCTGTCAGTTGCGCGCCCGTAAACACCGAGATATGGGGAGTTCTCAAAATCGAGTCTCTCTATGTGCATCTCGTCACCTCTAAAAAGTGGTTAAAATCAGGCGAGGGAGACCCTTGCTATCCTCTTCCCCTCGCTCTCCTCAACGACAACCTTGACGCGGAGCTTTCCTGGCGGCTTCTCAGCGCCGCGCTCCCAGATCTTCTCGTTGACGTCGGTGCCTATTATGACCTCGTCAGCCTTGGCGTGCCTGGCTATCCACTCGCGGACGAAGCGGGCAGCCCTCGGTGCCCTCTTCCAGCGGGGAACCCTCTTCTTGATCTTGTTTATCGGGACGACGAATATGACCTCTTCACCGGGCTTGATCGGCATTTACATCACCTCACTCCTTAAGCTTTGTCCTCCTCCAGTGTCTCCTCTTCGGGTGAGTGATAACTTTCCTGTTGGTCTTCACAATAACCCAAACAGGGACGCGCCTGTTCTGCTTTGCAGCCTTGGCGAGCCTGAGCTTCTTCGCAAACGGCTTGTTCCTGGCCATAGTTACACCCCCTCCTTTTGCCTGTTCATGCTTTGGAAATTCGTTTTTAAGCTTTTTTGTGTTTACCATTTAAATATCTCATTCGTCGGGAACCAGGTGATGCTCCCTGCATCTTGCTTCGTAGCTTTCCCTTCCCCCAACGAGGATGACCGGCGAATTCCTTGGAGCGGGCTTCCCGTCTATCAATCTCTGACTCCTCGTCGCGGGCTTTCCGCAGACCGTACAGACCGCCGTCAGATAGACGATGTTGTCCGCCCTCACGAGGAGTTCTTTCGTCACAGGGAACGGGTCGCCCTTGAAGTCGAGGTTGAGCCCGCTGGCTATGACGTAAATTCCCTGATCGGCGAGCTCGTTTAAGGCCTCCACAACTGACATCGGAAAGAACTGAACTTCGTCTATTCCAATGACCTCGTAGCCCTCATTGAGCGTTATCTCCTTTATCCTTTCAACTCCTTTTTCTGTGGTCGGCACTACGAAGGCCTCGTACCTGAGCCCGTTGTGTGCAACGACTTCCCTTTCGGAATAGCGATTGTCTATGGCCGGTTTGAATAAGGCTGCCTTTCTCTTGGCGAAAATCTGTCTCTCGACCCTTTTGATCAGCTCGGTAGTCTTTCCGGCAAACATTGGGCCAGTTATGACCTCAAGAAAACCGCCCGGGTGCATCGGTTTCACCGAGGAAGGTGAAAAAGAAGGGTTAAAACGGTTTGGGCTCAGACTTTCTTCACGATCAGCTTGACCCCATCAACCTTGACCACTTCAACCGTGTCCCCGACTTCGAGCTTATCATCACTGAGCGCTATCCAGTTGTCCCCCTCAAGCTCAACGAGGTAGTGGTCTTCCGCTACTTTAACGACTCTCCCCCTCTTCCCTACCAGCTCGAAGGTGTACTTCTTCTCCTTTTCTCCAATGTCCACGACGTCCTTTCTGATGTACCTGCCGACGAGGATGTAGGCGAGGACGCCGAAGATCAACGCAACGACAAAGCTCTCCGTGAAGTTCCAGCCGAAGCCTAAGAGAATCCCAAGAACGGCAAAGGTAACCCCTATGGGTGTTATGAATGCCGTAACCATCATGTCGAGCAGGATTATGAGCAGTCCAAGGATGAGGAGAAAAATCGGGAAGGGGTCCATGGCCCCTCACTCCGTCATGTCTTTAGGCTTTTCAAGCTCTTCGCTGTTCTCACCACTTCCCTGGGGCTCTTCCTTCTCGTTCTTCGGCGGCTGAGGGAGCGGCATGTCCTTGACCTTCTGGAGGATTCTCAGCAGGCCGATGAGAGCCTCTGTGTCGTACGGGACTATGAGGTTGCCGTACTTGGCAAGGTCGGGAAGCTTCTCGATGTACTGGAGCGTGAGGTACTTCTCGTCCGCCATCCTGAGGGCCTCAAGCACCTTCCTGATTGCCTCTGCCTGGCCCTCAGCGATGAGTATCTGCCTCTGCTTCTCACCTTCGGCCTTCAGAATGGCCGCCTGCTTCTGGCCCTCGGCCTCCCTTATGGCGCTCTCCTTCTTACCTTCCGCCAGGAGTATCATGGCCCTCTTCTCCCTCTCCGCCGTCATCTGCTTGGCCATCGCCTCCTGGATGTCCTTCGGCGGGTCTATCCTCTGTATCTCGACGCGGGTTATCTTAACGCCCCAGCGGTCGGTTATCTTGTCCAGTTCTTCCCTCAGGCGGGCGTTGATTATGTCCCTACCAGAGAGAGTCTCATCGAGCTCCATCTCACCGATTATGGCACGCAGGTTGGTTTGGGCGAGCTTGACGATGGCCATCAGGAAGTTGCTCACGTTGTAGACGGCCTTTATCGGGTCGATTATCTGATAATACACCACGGCGTCAACGGTTACGACGACGTTGTCCTTACAGATGACTTCCTGAGGGGGGACATCAATGACGTGCTCCCTCATGTCGACCTTTTTGACGTGCTCCATGAAAGGGATTATGAAGTGTACACCGGGGTCGAGGATTCTGTTGAACTTTCCGAGCCTCTCCACCAGACCTTTCTCGTAGGGCCGGATTATCTTGACGCCCAGTAGCAACAGCAGGAGTAAGAACAGACCCAGGACGAATATTACAAAGGCGGCAAAGCCAGCCATTACTACTACCTCCCGAAATTTCTAGACTTCTTCTATGTTGAGTTCCTTATAAGCCTTTCTCAGGTTTGTGGGGTCTACTTTTTAAACCCCGAGCGTATGTGTGAGCAGGTGGGAAAAATGGGAAGACCCGTCTTCCTTGGAAAGGCTTACATAAACTGGTGCGAGAAGTGCAACGTCCCGCTCATCGGCGACTCCTGCGCAGTTCACGGAAAGGAAGGAGTGTTCAGGCTAAACATCACTCCGCCGGGAGACCTGCGCTTCGCCTTTGAGAAGGACATTGAGTTCATCCGCTCAGTGTTCATGGAGCACTACGGCGTTGACATCGGCGAAATTTTGGAGGGAAAAATCGTCCTCCTCAACAAGCTCCCGAGCGAGGATGATGCCTACGAGATAATCCTCGACGGCTACGTCTTCGGCTACGTCAAGTACAACCCGCTCGAGCTGAAGTGGCACGCCGGACTGAAAGTTGAGGGGGCCATCGCCCTCTGGAAGCGCTTCGGAAAGAAGATGAAGAAATGGATAGTCGTTGACAAGGGAGCTGTAGGGCCGATAAAGAAGGGCGCAAACCTGATGGCAGTTGGCGTCCTCGAAGCGGATCCGAGCATAAGGGTTGGGGATGAGGTCATACTCGTTACCGAAGACGGAGAGGTTTTCGCCACTGGGATAGCAAAGAAGGACTACGATGCCCTGATGAGGGGCGAAAGGGGAACCGGCGTAAAGCCGAAGAGGCAGAAGGCAGTAAACTACCGCGAGGGCAAGAAGGCCACCATGGAGGATGTTCTGCGGGCGAACAGTATAGCGCTTGAAGAGAAGGTCGTGAAGAGCAGGGAGTTCATGAGGAGAGTAGCTAACAAGTACTCAGACCTTCCGAAGGCGGTCGCTTTCTCGGGCGGAAAGGACAGTTTGGCGGTTCTCGGTCTGGCGCTGGAGGAGTTTGGAACTGACTTTACGGTCTTCTTCAACAACACGGGCATCGAGTTCCCTGAAACGGTTCAATACGTTGAAGAGCTGAGAAAGGAGCTTGAGCCTAAGGGAGTCAGGTTCATAGTGGCCGACGCCGGCGACGCCTTCTGGAGGGCTTTGTATGTCTTCTCACCGCCGGGGAGGGACTACCGCTGGTGCTGTAAGGTAACGAAGCTCGGGCCGATTACGATGGCCATAAAGGAGAACTACCCAAAGGGCGTCCTGATGTTCGTCGGCCAGAGGAAGTACGAGAGCATAAAGAGGTTCAAGCAGCCGCGCGTGTGGAGGAACGAGTGGGTGCCGAACGAGATAGGCGCATCGCCAATCTTCCACTGGAGGGCCATAGAGGTCTGGCTCTACATATTCAGCAGGAAGCTGAAGTACAACCCGCTCTACGCTCGCGGTTTTGATAGAATAGGCTGTTTCCTCTGTCCAAGCGCTTCTCTGGCTGAGTTCGAGAGGCTGAAGAGGGAGAAGCCCGAACTCTGGGAGAAGTGGAAGAAGGCGCTGGAGTACTGGAGGGAGCGCTTTGACCTTCCAGAGGAGTGGGTAACCTACGGCTTCTGGCGCTGGAAGAAGCTCAGCAAGGGTGAAAAGTCAATAGCGCGGAAGCTGGGTGTTGATATTCCAGAGGAGCGCTCATGGGAGCCGGTAAAAGTCCAGATTGAAGAGACCGACGATGGCTACGAGCTGACCTTCAACACCGTCCTCAACAAGAAGAGGCTCCTTGAGGTGGCCCCAATCCTCGGTGAGGTAGAAGTCGATGGCGACGTTATCAAGGCGGGGCAGGTTGAGTTCCTAACCGGCACAAGAACCGCCAGAGCTCCGAATGAGGAAGAGGCCTGGAGCGCCTACTACCTCGTCAAGAGGGCCTACGAGTGCTTTGGCTGCGGGTTCTGCGTCGGCAAATGCCCAGAGAACGCGCTGAGCATCGACGAAAGGAGCAAGAAGATAGTCGTTGACTGGGACTCCTGCGTCCACTGTCGCGAGTGCATGGACGTCTGCCCGCTGTTGAAGATCAAGAACCCCGAGGAGGGTAGCCAGCTCTGATGGTAAAGTTGAGTTTGACAAAAACACTTAAATATGGTAAAATTGAGTTGTACATATGATGAGAGAGGTGCTCGAAGAGGTCATAGCAGAGTTTTGGGAGCTTGGACTCCCAGAGGTGAAGGAGAGGGAGCTCGCCCTGCCCACGAACCTTGACACTGCCCTCTCTATCTTTGGCCTCAGGAGGGTTGGCAAAACTCACTTCCTCTATGCGACGATGAAGAGACTCATGGGTTCTGGGCTCCCCTTCAGAAGGCTTTTTTACGTTAACTTCGAGGACGAGAGGCTTGTTGGAATGACGGCCAAAGATCTCTCCAGCATAGTTGAGCTCTATCATAAGCACAACCCCGGAGCCAGGGTTCTCTACCTTTTCCTTGACGAGGTGCAGGCTGTAGAGGGATGGGAAAAATTCGTGAGACGGATGGTGGAGAGGGGAAACGCCAGAGTTTTTCTAACGGGCTCCTCTTCAAAACTACTCTCGAAGGAGATTGCAACTTCCCTTAGGGGAAGAACGCTGTCGTTTCAGCTCTTTCCACTGTCTTTTAGAGAATTCCTGGAGTTCAAGGAGTTTAAGCTGACCTCTCCGTTAACCGAAGCCAGAAGGGGCCGGCTTTTTGCTTTCCTCGACGAATACGTCAGATACGGAGGTTTCCCAGGAATAGTGGACTACCCTCCCCTCCTCAAGATCAGAACGCTCCAGGAGTACCTCGACCTGATAGTCTACAAGGACTTGATCGAGAGATATGGTGTTGAAAAAAGCTCCGCTATGAAGGCCCTAATACGGGTCATAACAAGGAACTTCGCCAGGAAAACCTCGGTTAGAAAGCTCCACGGATTTCTGTCATCCATGGGGGTTAAACTAAGTAAGCCGACCGTCTACGAGTACTTCTCCTACCTTGAGGACGTCGGGTTCGTCGTTCCCGTTCGGAAGTATCATGGCAACACCGTTGAATCCCTTCGGAGCGCTCCAAAGCTCTATCTGGCTGATATTGGATTCGCGGAGGCTCTGGGTGTGGAGGACTTCGGCTTCAGATTGGAGAACATCGTTGCTGTTGAGCTCTTGAGGAGAAAGCACTACTCCGACCCATTAATCGAGGTTCATTACTGGGAAGGACGTGAAGGAGAAGTTGACTTCGTGGTTTCGAGGGGGCCAAAGGTTTCTGAGCTGATCCAGGTCAGCTGGAGCGTTGACGACCCAGAGACGATGAGACGTGAAGTAAAGGCTCTGATCTCTGCTTCCAGGCATCTTAGATGCGGGAATCTAAAGGCGATCACGTGGGATTACGAGGCCGCGGAAACCGTTGATGGAAAGAATATTGAATTCATACCCCTTTGGAAGTGGCTCCTTGGGGCAGGTTTATAAACCGTTTTCCCTTCTCCCATTCCGGTGAGAGAAATGGAAGAGCTGTTCGTATGTCCTGAATGTGGTAGCGAGAACGTTGAGGTCATCAGGGAGAGGGGGAGAGAGCTTACCCTTCGCTGTAACGACTGCGGCCACGTCTGGCACGTTACCCTTCCGAAGTTCAGGAAGGTTCCTCTCATTGTCAGCAAGCACGAGAGGAGCTTCAAGAGCGAAGCCGAGCTTCCGGAGGGTGAAGAAATAAAAGTGGGGGACATCGTCGAGACGGAGGACGATGAGGTCAGAATAACAGGGATAGAGCTGGAGGGGGACAAGAGGGTCAACAAGGCTAAGGTGGAAGAAGTCAAGACCCTCTGGGGCGAGAGCTTAACTTACCCGAAGGTCATAAAGGTCTCTATCTACCTTCCAAAGGGCATCACCCAGGCCTTTAAGGTGAAGGTACCAAGGAGCGAGGAGTTCGTCGTTGGGGAAGTCATCGAGGTCGGGGGCTACACCTTCAGGGTGGAGAAGATAAAGACGGAAAGAAAAATGCTCCACCACGGGAAGGCCAGGGCAGATGAAATCGTGGCCATAATGGGCCACCAGATTCCGAAGGCGAGAGCCAGAAGGAGCCTCGAGATATATCGGGGCTATGATGAGGAGTCTTAACCTGAGTTGGATGATGAGCTTGGCCGCTCCTGAGCTTTGAAATTTTTTATCCAATTTAATTTGATAGTTTTCCCAAAATGTCTCAAGCGTTAACCAAAAGATTATAAGTTCTACAAACAAACTCCGCGAGGGTGAGAAAAATGCTAAAGACGGGAATAAGGCAGGTTGACGATGCCCTTGACGGCGGCATAATAGAGAGTTCCGCCGTTGCCTTCGTTGGTTCACTCGAATACGACAACATAATTCTCATGCATCAGGTCGCTCTAAACGCTCTTAAAGACGGGAAAAAAGTCCTTCTAGTAGCGTTTAGAGAAGCACCTGACACTCTCATCAAAGAAGCTGAGCACAATGGGATCAACTACCTCCCCTTCATAGAGAACGGTTCTCTGGTTATCCTGGACGGGTACACCAACCTCTACGCTCCCGACCAGAAGCAGGGTGAGAACATCCTCTCCAACCCCCTCGATATAGGAATCACAACGGCCGTAATTAGGGATCGCCTCTCAAAAGGAGATTTTGACGTTCTTGTTGTGGATGATTTAACGGCCCAGTACACCCTCCAGCCCAATCCAAAGGGCTACATAAAAACGCTGGTACGTCTGATAAACTCCGTGAAGTCAACTGGAGTAACCGCCATGGCCGCTCTCTGCGGGAATGTGTTTGAGAAAGTTGATCTAGCTGCTACTTTGATACCATTTGACTATGTCTTTGAAGTGTCCCGTGGAAGGATTCACATAGCACGCTCCATTCAGCCACTAAAGACTGCAAACCTGATCTTTCCATACGTAAGGTCTTCAGAGGGGATAAAACTCGTACTTGAAGAATACGCTACCTTGGAAGGTATCAAAAAGAGGCTTAGAGCAGAATCCGATGGAACTCTGTGGCTTGACTGGGATAGGGTGGAAATAATCACCGAAGACAGCGAAAGGGCTACTATAGAGACTGCTTATGAGTTCCTAGGGCCTGAGAAGGGCAAAGAGTTCCTTTATCTCTGGGGCAAGAAGCAGTTTATTGGGCTCGGAAAAGACGCGAGAATGCGCACCGACAGCCTGAGGGCCGCACTCGAAGAAATAGCGCTCCTAACGCGCTCCAGTGGGGGCGGCACCCTGGAGATCGTGGACATCAAAGACGACCTAATATTGATAACGGGCAAAAACCTCTTTCCAGGAGGGAAGGGTTCATCCCTGCCATATCATGTCCACTACGCGGGTTCAATAGCCCAGTTCCTAACGGAGTTCACGGGAAAGAGATGGGAGGGCAAGGAAACCAAGTGCGAGGCCATGGGCGCAGATCACTGCGAGTTTGTGTTCTGGCCAGTTGAGTAGCGAAACCCTTTTAAGCGGTCAGCCCGAGTCGGTGGTGCAAACAGATGAACGATGAGGTTTCGGAGGGATGAAGATGGCGAAGCCGAGCTACGTGAAGTTTGAGGTTCCACAGGAGCTTGCCGAGAAGGCCCTTGAGGCCGTTGAGATCGCAAGGGACACCGGAAGGATAAGGAAGGGCACCAACGAGACCACCAAGGCCGTCGAGAGGGGCCAGGCCAAGCTCGTTATCATAGCCGAGGACGTTGACCCTGAAGAGATCGTTGCCCACCTCCCGCCGCTCTGCGAGGAGAAGGAGATCCCGTACGTCTACGTCCCGAGCAAGAAGGAGCTTGGAGCGGCCGCTGGCCTTGAAGTCCCAGCTGCCAGCGTTGCTATCATCGAGCCGGGCAAGGCCCGCGAGCTCGTTGAGGACATCGCCATGAAGGTCAAGGAGCTCATGAAGTGAGCTCCTTTTCCTTCCTTAACATTCACGAAATGTTTAAGGTCATCTCTGCGAGGGGATTTTAGATTTAGGGGTGTGAGGTATGAGCGACGAAGGATACCCTGCTGAGGTTATTGAGATCGTCGGCAGGACCGGCGTTACCGGTGGCGTTACCCAGGTCAAGGTCAGAATCCTCGAAGGCCGCGACAAGGGTAGGGTCATAAGGAGGAACGTTAAGGGGCCGGTCCGCGTCGGTGACATAGTCATACTCAGAGAAACCGAGCGTGAGGCCAGAGAGATCAGGAGGAGGAGATGAAGATGGCCCGCTGGAACGTCTGCTCCTACTGCGGAAGGGAGTTCGAGCCGGGAACGGGCAAGATGTTCGTCAGGAACGATGGCAGAGTCCTGTTCTTCTGCTCAAGCAAGTGCGAGAAGTACTACTTCATGGGTAGAAATCCCAGAAAGCTCAAGTGGACCAAGGCCTTCCAGGAGGCCAGGCTCCAGAGGGCCAAGAGGAAGTGAACTTTTCCATTTTTCTTTAGTAATTTTGGTTCAATGCTATTCCTTGACAATCTCTAATTTTGGGAGAGCGAAACAGTTAAATGTCATGAATGCGTTTTCTTAATTGACAACCCCGTTGGGGGGCTCAGATGCGACAGAAGATGGTATGGTTCCTACTTGGAGTTTTGGTTGGGAGTCTGTTTGTTGCTTCGGCATACCCAACGAACGAGAGCGTCCAGTACAGTATCCCAGCGATACAGAAGATCACAGAAAGCAACTACACTGCATACCTCCTTTATAGCGAGAACAGTTTTCCACTGGACAGTGATGTTCTCAAAAGCACTGTCCAGACGCTTGTCGAAGAGAGCGCTCCAAACGCCAAGTGGCACGTCTACGCGGTTCCAGAACTGCCAAAAAGCTTAGTCATAACCGGTTATGGGATAAAGGTAACCGAAGAGGGGAGAGTAGATATTCTTATCACTGCAACAAGAAGTGGAGCTCCAATACTATCTGACAAAATTAAGGACGAGCTTCTGCAGTGGAGCAAAAAGGCACCAAAGTTCAAGCCAGACATAATCCCCAAAGAGAAGATTGGCGTTCCAGAAGGATGGAAAGTTAAAGCAGTGGACAGCAACGGCAATGTGAAGGTTTACAGTGGTGAGAGCTCGCCATACTGGCACAACTTCGGCGCCTTAACTATTGAAGTCAACGATCCCCCATACGGAAACATCTATGCAAAATTCTATGCATACGGTCTCTGGAATGACGATGACCCCAGCAGGGAGTACTTTCTAGTTGCTCCTGATGAAAACGGGGAGGGACGATACGAAATAGATCCAGGATATGGGCTTTTGGAAGTTGAGGGAAATAAAAACTACAAGCGTTATGTGGCTGATTCCTCTAAGATAATCCACAATTGGAACCTCGAACCCAATCTTGATCCACAGTTGGATAGAGCCGATCCCGTGGGGTCTTTAGGTGGTCATACAACCACTCAAGTCACCGTGGGTTATCCACCTGCTGTTACGTTTACCGTGACAATACCAGATTCGAAAATACTTCCTGCCGTTGACAGATCAACTGAAACAGCCACATGGCTCTTGGATTTCAACATGTACTCTGAGGACGCTAAGTATTCGTTTAAAACCAACGTTGCATCCGAAGGACACGTGAATGAAAATGCACTCCACGATGGACAATGGCATGCCATAGTAAATGTAAAGTTCCAAGCGACATTCAAGTACTATGACGTGGGAGGGGGCACTTACTCATATTCAGGGCCTCATATAGAATGGTCATCCACCCCGTACAAACACGATACCTGGGGGGCCGTCACCTGGTATGTAAAAGTCGGCTGATGGTTTGTGCTGTTTCTCAATATTTTTTATTCCCATCCACCATTACACAAAACCTATTAACCCCCCCGAGTATCAACTTCGGTGTTGCCAATGGCAGACAAACAGATTGAAAGAACCCTCATTATTTTGAAGCCCGACGCCGTCGTTAGGGGCCTCATGGGGGAAATCATCAGCCGTTTTGAGAAGCGCGGTCTCAAGATCGTCGGAATGAAGATGATATGGATTGACAGGAAGCTTGCCGAGAAGCACTACGCGGAGCACAAGGGTAAGCCCTTCTTCGAGCCGCTCATCGACTACATAACCAAGGCTCCGAGCGTCGTTATGGTCGTTGAGGGAAGATACGCCATAAGCGTCGTCAGGAAGATGGCAGGAGCCACCGACCCGAAGGACGCCGAGCCAGGGAGTATAAGGGGCGACTACGGCCTCGACGTTGGAGATGCAATCTACAACGTGATCCACGCCAGCGACAGCCCGGAGAGCGCCGAGAGGGAGATAAACCTCTACTTCAAGCCCGAGGAACTCTTCGAGTACTGCAAGGCCGCAGACTGGTTCTACCACACCCACGCGAGGTCAAAGAAGGAATACCTGGACAGCATGGACTGTCTGGAGCGCTGATTTAGTCTATTACAATGTCGAGCTTCCCCTTCTTTTTCCTTATGAAGTCCGAGTACTCCTTCAGAACCTCGCGACATTCCTCGGGAAGCCTTTTATTCGTTCTGCTGACTGCAACCTTTCCGAGTAGCAGGAAGGTCATCAAGACAACGATACCGTAGGCGGCTATTGCAAGAACACCCCTTGGAACAAGGAAGAGAAGCGTTGCCGGGAGGAACCCAACGATTAAAATCGCAAGCTTCATCCCTGGACTTGGATTTGGAGCCTTCAAAGTGCATTCCGCAAGCTCCCTGGAGCGAGGAAATTCTTTGAGGACTGCTCCCCCGATGAAGAGCGTTCTACCATTCTTAAAGGCCATCATGCTATTCTCGTCGGTGTAAACCTCAGCTCCTTCAAGGAAGTCCGTCCTTTCAACTTTAAGGAACTTTATAGAACTTTCTTCCCTCGGCCAGACAAGGAGGGCGTAGGCCAGAATGCCCGGAACGATCAAAGCGGGAAGCAGTGTTGACGAAAGTACGACCGCCCCCGCAAATATCCCCAACGCCAGGTACGAGACCTGAACGTACTCGTCAATGCTCAGGCTCTCCCTCGCCCGGAAGTAGGAATAGACAACCGCAACCAGAAACGACAAAAACACCCATACCCCCGCCCATTGGGTAGGAGTGAGGCACGTTCCAGCGCAGATGTAGGTATTCCGCGGCCAAGTCTCCGCAAACGGAACCGAGAATGCGTAGGTAAAGACCGGTATTCCCAGCAGCGACATGAAGATCTCGCTACCCCTTCCCCTCAGTCTGCCCGCGATGAGAGCCAATAGAATGCCGAGTAGAGTTCCAACCACAAGTCCTATCATCTCACCACCGTCAGGATTTACTGCATGGATTTTTAATCCTTCCCCCGGCTAACCTTTAAAAGCCCACGCCGGACTTTAGCTCAGGTGAGAAAAATGACGAAGAGAATTAGACAGCCAATCATCGCGGTTCTCGGCCACGTTGACCACGGCAAGTGCCTGTTGCCAGATGAGAAAGTGATACTGCCCGAGCACGGCCCGATAACACTTAAGGGACTGTTCGATTTAGCTAAAGAAACCGTAGTCGCTGACAACGAGAAGGAAATCAGAAAGCTCGGAGCGAAACTCACAATAGTGGGCGAAGATGGAAGGTTAAGAGTTCTCGAAAGCCCGTACGTCTGGAAGGTGAGGCATAGGGGCAAAATGCTCAGAGTCAAGCTCAAGAACTGGCACTCGGTTTCGGTTACGCCAGAACATCCTTTCCTGACAACGAGGGGATGGGTACGCGCAGACCAGCTCAAGCCGGGGGACTACGTCGCCGTTCCGAGGGTAATCCACGGGAACGAGAGTGATGAGAGATTCGTCTCCTTCGTTTATGAGAAGCTCAAGAACGATGAGCTAATCGCAAAGCTCAGGGGAGAAGTACTCAGCAAAATCTCCAGCGAGTTTAAGGGCGACAGGGCGTACAAAGTTGAGAGGAACGTTTTCAGGTGGGAGGACATAGAGAGGCTCAACCTGTGGGACGAAGTGGAAAGGGTGGCCTTCACCCCAAGGATGCACCGCTCAGGGAAGCCGCTCCACTACGTAAAGCTTCCGCGCTCTCCGGAGGAATGGGAGGCGTTCTTCTACTTCGCGGGCGTTATGTTCGGAGACGGAAGCCAGGACAAGATAGCCAACAACGATGTTGAGGTCTACGAGGAGCTGAAGAAGCTTTCAGTCCTCGGGGTGGCAGTGAAGAGAGTGGAGCGCACCACATCTTACGAGATTGAACTCACCAACGGCAAAAACGCCCTGCTGAGGCTTCTCAGAGTCCTGTTTGAATACCCCGAGAGACAGAAGGCGAAGAGCATTAGAGTCCCAAGGATACTCTTCATTGCCCCCAGAAAGTACGTCTCCCGCTTCCTCAGGGGGTACTTTGATGCCGACGGGCACGTCAGCCTTAAGGACGCGAGGATTGAAGTGACGAGCGCATCCCAGGAGTTCCTTGAGGACCTTTCATTGCTCCTTCTCCGCTTTGGAATAGTCTCAAAGATCTACCGCTCGGACTACACGACCCTCGTTATATCTGGCAGGAGAAACCTCGACCTATTCAGAAGGTACATAGGTTTCTCGGTGAAGAACAAGGCGGAGGCTCTTGAAAAGGCAATTAAAAAGAGCAGGAGGAGCGAAAGCTATCCGATTTTCGAGGAACTGAAGCGCCTGAGGCTCCTCTTCGGCTTCACAAGGACGGAGCTTAACTCAAACGTTCCGTTCTACGGAAAATACGAATCCGAAGAAGCCCCGAGCTACGAGACTCTAATGAGAATTCTCGACGCCATCGAGAAAGGCTCAATTAACCTCGACAAAAAAATCGCCGTCCTCGAGGGTAGGATAAGGGATCACAACTACATTAAAGCCTTCGAAAAGGATGGGCTGATAAAGGACGGAAAGCTCACAGAGCTTGGAAGAGAGCTCCTCGAAGTCTGGCGCAACAGGGAGTTTGACTCAAGTGACGTTGACTACATCAGGAACCTCGCTGAAAACCTCGTGTTCATTCCGGTTGAGGACATAGAAGAGTTCGAATACGAGGGTTACGTCTATGATGTCACAACTGAGACCCACAACTTCGTGGCCAACGGCATCCTCGTCCACAACACCACCCTCCTCGACCGCATCAGGCACACGAACGTGGCTGGAAAGGAAGCGGGGGGAATAACCCAGCACATAGGTGCAACTGAGGTTCCGATAGATGTTGTCAAACAGCTCGCCGGCCCGCTCATCAAGCTCTGGAAGGGCGAGATAAAGCTCCCCGGACTGCTCTTCATCGACACTCCCGGCCACGAGGCCTTTACGAGCCTCAGGGCTAGGGGAGGAAGCCTCGCCGATTTGGCGGTCCTCGTTGTTGACATAAACGAGGGCTTCCAGCCGCAGACGATAGAGAGCATCGAAATCCTGAGGCGGTATAGAACGCCCTTTATAGTTGCCGCCAACAAGATAGACAGGATAAAGGGCTGGGTCATCGAGGAGGACGAGCCTTTCCTCGTCAACATTAAGAAGCAGGATCAGAGAGCAATACAGGAGCTGGAAACCAAGCTCTGGGAACTGATAGGAAAGTTCTACGAGATGGGATTCAACGCCAACCGCTTCGACCGCGTTCAGGACTTCACCAGGGAGCTTGCGATCGTCCCAATCTCAGCCAAGTACGGCATAGGCATTCCAGAACTTCTCGTCCTCATAGCAGGCCTCTCCCAGAAGTACCTTGAGGAGAAGCTGAAGATAGAGGTTGAAGGCCCCGCACGCGGTACCATCCTCGAGGTCAGAGAAGAGGTTGGCCTCGGGACAACCATCGACGTCATCATCTACGATGGAACTCTGAGAAAGGACGACACGATAGTGGTTGGCGGAAAGGACAAGGCGATAGTTACCAAAATCCGCGCGCTCCTGAAGCCAAAACCCCTCGACGAGATCAGGGACCCGAGGTTCCGCTTCGACCAGGTTGATGAGGTAACAGCGGCGGCGGGTGTCAAGATAGCGGCTCCGGGCCTTGAGGAGGCGTTAGCTGGTTCACCAGTCATAGCGGCGCGCTCCGAGGAGGAGATTGAAAAGGCAAAGCAGGAGATACTCAGCCAGATTCAGAGCGTCGTCATAAACACCGGCAAGATCGGTGTCATAGTCAAGGCCGACACACTTGGAAGCCTTGAGGCCCTCAGCAAGGAGCTCCAGGAGAAGGGAATCCCCATCAGAAAGGCAGATGTTGGCAACATCAGCAAGACCGACGTTATGGAGGCCCTGAGCGTTAAGGAGGAGGAGCCGAAGTACGGGGTCGTCCTCGGCTTTAACGTCAAGGTCAACGAAGATGCAGAAGAGGTTGCGAACGCAAAGGGCGTCCCAATCTTCGTTGGCAACATTATCTACAAGCTCATCGAGGACTACGAGGCCTGGGTGAAGGAAGAGGAGGAGAAGAGGAAGCGCGAGCTCCTCAAGAACGTCACCTTCCCAGGCGTTATCAGGCTCTACCCGGACGAGCGCTACGTCTTCAGAAGGAGCAAGCCGGCCATAGTCGGCGTCGAAGTCCTCGAGGGCAGGATAAGGCCGGGTGTGACTCTGATCAAGGAGACCGGCGAGAAGGTCGGCGTCATCAAGTCGATAAAGAACAAGAACGACTTCGTCCAGGAGGCGAAGAAGGGGGACGCGGTGGCAATAGCCATCGAGGGCGCGATAGTCGGCAGGCACATACACCCCGGGGAGACCCTCTACGTTGACCTCAGCAAGAACGACGTCATAATTCTCGCCAAGCAGCTCAAGGACGAGCTTGAAGAGACAGACATAAAGGCCCTCAAGATGACGGCAAAGGTAAAGGCGAAAGAAGACCCGTTCTGGAGGGCGGTCTAAACGAGCCCTCCCTGGAGCCATCCAACGGCGGTAAGCATTTCCCCTTCTTTTATCTCCTTGTTCTCTCCTTTCAGGTGTTCTCTGAGAACGAAGAGGTCTATCTCGCCCAAGGGGAGACTCTTCAGTCTTATAAGGTATCCATCGCCGTATAACGTCCTGCTGGGCTTGACCCTCAGCACCCTGCCGGTTATGGCGTAGTCGTCCATGAATGCGCCCTTGAACGAGGCTGGGAGGAGCAGCTCGGCATCTTCCAAGTTAATCTGCACAGGCTCTCCATTCTGCGGGCTGACGGAGATTTTATCCCCTATCGGCCCAACCTTGGCCCAGTAAGCGAGGAAGGCCAGCTTTGCCCTGGCAGTGTCAAGCTCCAGGTAGTCGGCTTTTCTCTCGATGTAATCAACTGCAAAGAAGCTCACATAGGGAGTCTCCTCTCCGATGACCTTACCCGAGACGTTCGCTTCCAGCCTGTTAGCCCACTCGAGAATCTCGTTCACCTCAAACTCAACACTCGTTTCCGAGTTGAGAACGGGAAAAGCCGTTGCAAACTGGAGGATCTTCTTCTTGGAATCCTCAATCAGAAGTGATCTCATGAACACATCGTCGCCAAAGGACACGTCGTATATCCACACATTGACGGTCTTTTTGCGGGGCAGGATTTTACCAACATTTAACTCCACAGTCGCAATCCGAGGCTCATTATCTTTAATTCCCTCCATCAGCAAGTTCAGAGCCACAGCAGGGTCGGGATAAACCGTGTCTATATGGCTCCCGTGAGTTATTCCATCAATACGTTTTAGCTTTGATACTCTTTTCACCATAACCCCATCACCAATAAGAGTAATAAACGAGATTTTTAAATTTTGCTTAAAAACAAGTCCGGACTGTATGGCAACTTCGATCATTTTACCAGGCGCAACATATTTATACTCCAAGCAGATGGTAACATCGGTGATTCTCATGGAGAGAAGGCAGCTTAGGTGTTCCCTGTGCGGGGGCACGGATTTTCAGGTTGAGGGATCCTTCCACGTCTACAACAGCATCGAAGAAGTAGAGACGTTCCTGGGCGTTATGGAAGAACTGGTAAAAGAGCTGAGGGGGACAAAGATGATGCAGAGAAAAGAGACAAAAGCAGTCATGCCCCGGCTCCACTATTTCCTGTGATCAAAACGGTGAAGTCCGCGTCAAATTTCTCGCTCAGGAAAGACCCTGGAGATAATGGCCACACAAAGTAAAACCTCTCTTTTCCCACTATTCTCTTGGTGGGACCAGTCGACACGTGGTACACGTAAACATCAACGACCGGCAGTATGAGCCATGCCCTCGTAATTACAATGTTGTTTAATCTCTTGGGCTTAAGCAAACTTTTGCTGACTACAACGTCAGATATCCTGAAGACAGTCATCACTCCCACTGAGGGGAGGCCGTAGCTTTTGAGCTCCTCCTCAGAGAAGCCGTACTCACTAGTTAGTGCGGATGACAGTACACATGAGGAGGTGTAGCAGGATATTGAATCGAAAGGCGAGTGGAGGTATAGGTACTGGTTAAGGAGAGAGTACCCGGAGAAAGACGTCACCATAAAGGCAAGGAGGAGGAAAGCTCCAAGCTCTTTGAGATGGTATTCTCTTTTCTGTATATACGGGTAGTACTTAAAGGCCCACACGATGATCGCAAGGGGAATCGATGCGTAGTAGAGCACCATGAAGAGGCCAAATGTCACCGGGTCAGTTGCATGTTCGAAGTAAACCACATTTACCACCCGGTAAAACTTTCGATAAGAAGTGCTTTAAAATGTTTTCGTGAGAATTTTAATCAAGAGGGACTCATATTCTCAAACACATTCCAGCAAGAAAATTAAAAGGTCAGATAACCTTTACCATCTTCTCCATCCAGGGAGAGACCCTGACCCTGATGTAGCCCCTGAGTTTTTCATCAACCTCTTTATCTCCCGTGTACACACGGATAACTCCGTTTTCCACCTTCGATGGAGTAGCAACGACGATGATGTTCTCCTTCGGAATCCTTCTCAAAACCTCAGCGGAGAACTGCTGGTTTCCCCTGCCGAAGAGGAAGTTAAGACCGCCTATCACCGTAACGACTATCCTCGGGTTTTTATCGACAAAGCGTAGGAGGTCTTTTTCAGCCGCGTCCTTCACGAGGAGCCTGGCCTTTCCGTCCTTTACTTCCACAACGTCAACCCCGAGCAACGTCCCGTTTACCCCCAGCCTGTCCTTTATTCTTTTTATTGTCGAACCTGCCCCAAGAAAGTAGATTCCGTCCCCGCTCAAAATCTCCTCAGCCACCGCATCGGCTATGGCCTCAAGGGTCTCGCTCTCATCGACTTTCTGCGGCTCCTTTGCCCCCTGGACAAGCAGCTCAACGACGGGCGTCAGGGCCTTCCCGTAGTGCTTTGGCCTGACCTCATCCCTCCTATATGCGTCTTCGTCGAGGTCCATGACGTCCCTCTCTTCCAGTCTGGCCCTCCCGCTGGCAAATTCTACGAGAACTCTGGCGGCACTTTCAGGCGAGGCCGCGAAAACACCGGAGAACATCTTCACGCCAGTGGGCACGCCTAGGATTGGGACTTTTTTGCCAAGGACGGAATGAACGTCCCTCGCAGTGCCGTCACCGCCGGCGAAGACTATTATATCAACTTTTTCGAGCATTTCACGGGCGAGGATTTTCGTGTCTTCCGAAGTGGTGTCCGGGATTTTCACTCCTTCAATCTCACGGTAGCCAATCTCCCTGTGCCTGATTACATCAAAGACGAACCCAAACTCTCTAAGGTAGTCCTCCCCAAGAGGGCCGGGCCCTGTTAGAAATTCAAAACTCTCAGCCTCCTTGTAGTGCTTCAGCTCACTCAGGAACAGGCGGGCAACTTCAGGAGCTACTGGCCTCGCCCCCCTCCTTATCGCCTCATCAACAACACCATCGGTCCCCTTCAGCGCTACTCTACCGCCCATTCCGGCTATCGGATTGACTATGAACCCAACTCTGAGCTTCCTCATTTCTACCCCCGATAAAGGTAGAGGGATGTGTGCTTAAAGCTTGCCCTACCTCATGTACTTCCTAGCGAAGACTGTGAGGAAGACGGCCCACATGAACATTCCAAAGAGTGCCTCGACCGACGCTATAATCCTGCCAACGCCGAAGGGATGGTAGTCGCCGTAGCCGAGGGTTGTGGCAGTAACGATGCTGAAGTACTCGTAGTCGAGGAAGCTGAGAGAGCTTGAGAGACCCTCAACACTCTTCGTCGCCCAGAACAGTAGGGGAAAAATGACGTTAACGGCTCCCAGCCAGAGGAGAATAGGTCTTTTCCAGTCCGTTCCATATTTGCAGGTTAGATCTGCGAAGAGCCATTCAAACCAAACCTCTGCTGTGTTGATGATCCTTTTCAACCCCTTTTTCCTCGACTGGAGCTTGGCCTTTCTCTTCGCCAGCATCTCAAGGTAGTAGTACTCGTCAGCCCTGTCAAAGTCTCCACTCTTTTCCCAGCTCGTCCTCGCGAGACGGTAGAAAAGTTCCTCCGCACGGGGATTGTTGAACCTACAGTCCTCTACTATAATGAAACCACCCACTTCAAGCTCTATCGGAAGGTTGGGAAGAACTGTCATGCCCCAAGTAGAGTCGGTGTGGATCGAGGTGCCCCTTAGCACTAGGTTACTCTCAACTTTGACGTGGACGAACTCCGGGGAGACCAGGTAGCTCTTCCGGATTTCAATGTGGCCAAAAACCTCGAGGTTCTCAAGGTGCAGCCTGCCATGAAAACCTGCAACGGTAAGCCTCACCCTTCTCTTATAGCGAGGGGACACGTCAAAGGAGACATCCCTTATTATCAGATTCCGCGCCCTAACGCTCCGCTCCTTGCTTTCTGATACGTTTATCCCGTGTTCCTTAAGGATCTCCCTGAGGAGCGGGTAGCGGGTGTTTATTCCTATCCTCCTAACGCCTGTAAGGTTTGAAATCTCTATGTTGCCGACAATCCTCTCGGTCTCCCCATAGGCTTTCTCTTCACCGACTTCCCCCTTGGGCGTGTAGCGCGTCGAGTTTATCATAAGGTACCTAACTTCCGAGTCTCTTATTGAGATGTGACTTGAAAACTCCGTCCTAAGAATGTTGAGACCGAAAACCGTGGAATTTTTTACAAGAATCGTCTCAAGGGTGCTTTCGAAAATAACAACTCTCTCAACTTTTGAGTTAATCAGGATAAGACCCCTAACCGAGGAAGCATCCATGATAAGGTTTGTAACCCGCGAGTTTTTGAAAACAAGAACTTTTTCAGTTGTGAAGTCCCTTATCGCTACATCGTAGAGATCAACGCCCTCAAAATATGTCTGGCCAACTTTCAACCTTTTCTCAAAGGCCTCTTTCTTGATCTCTTTCAGTCTCTCACCGTATACGGCCTCTCCCTCTTCCCTAGGGATGTGGAGGGCACAGTACTTTGAGCCTTCCAGCGGTTTCAGCCTGCACTTTTTCCCGTTCTCATAGGTATACTCGCACATCACAGAAAAACCGACACCACTCGCTTTAAAGCTTTCCACTTCAATATCACCGTACAAAAGAAGAGCAAAAAAGAAAGTCAGAACTTGAGGACCCTGGCAAGGACTATAAGCGGGTCCCAGACCGGCGCAAAGGGCGGTGCGTACGCTAAATCCGTGAAGAAGACGTCCTTAGTAGTGAAGCCCGCCGTAATCATTGCCGCCGCTGTATCAATTCTCGGAAGAATATCTCCTCCAACTGCCTGAACTCCAAGGAGCCTGTTGGTTTCGTTGTCAACGACACCCTTGAGCCATATAGTCTTTGAGCCAGGATAGTAGTGGGGCCTCGTTCCCGCCTTTATAAAGGCCGTCCTGACGTCGTAGCCCTCCTTCATTGCCTCCGCCTCGGTGAGACCAGTCTTTCCAATCTCAAGGTCGAGGAACTTGGTTATGCTTGTGCCAAGAACTCCTGGGAAGTGAATCTCCTTTCCAGCGATGTTGCTTCCAGCCACGTAGCCCATCTTGTTTCCTGCTGGAGCGAGGGGCATCCATACGCGCCTCCCCGTTATCAGGTGCTTCGTCTCGGCAACGTCTCCAGCGGCATAGACGTTCTCGACGCTCGTCTGCATCCTGTCATTTGTCCATATGGCACCGGTCTCACCTATTCTGACGCCGAGCCCTCTGGCAAGTTCGGTGTTGGGCTTTATTCCCGTCGCCACTATCACGAGGTCGGCTGGATACTCGCCGGCATCGGTAACAACCCTCTCAACCCTTTCCTTTCCTTCAATCCTGAGCGTGACCTCTTCAAGGCGGAGGTTGAGGTGGTTTCTGAGCTTTTCCTCAACTATATCTGTTATCTCCTTGTCGAAGGTCTTCCTGAGGACTCTCTCGCTCCTCCCGATGAGTGTAACGTTCTTGCCCCTCTCGACGAAGGCCTCGGCCATCTCAATGGCTATGTAACCGGTTCCAATAACGACGACGTTTTCGACGGGGTTTTTCTCAAGGTACTCGGTTATTGCAACGGCATCTGGCGGCAGGTCTGCCGTGAAGACTCCAGGCAGGTCGATGCCCTCAATTGCGGGAACCTGCGGTGAAGCGCCGTTGGCGAAGACGAGGTAGTCCCACTCATAGGTCTTCTCACCATCCTCCTCCCTCACCCTAACTCTGCCCTGCTCGACCTCGATTACCTCGGCCTTCAGGTGAAGGTCTATGCCGCGCTTCTTGATGAAGACCTCGGGGGGATAGTGCATGAGCTTCTCCTTGGGCGAGATGCCCTCAACAACGTAGGGAATACCGCATGGGGCGTGGCTCACCCACTCCGTTGCCTCGAAGACCTTGACGTCCCATTCGGGCTTCAACCTCTTGACGCGCGAGGCGGTACTCATTCCAGCGGCTCCACCACCTATAACAACGACCGTCTTTCTCTCCATCACCATCACCGGGAAAGGTTCAAAACCTTTGGTTAAAAATGTTGGTGGACAGAAAAGAGAAACCTTAAAGGGCCAGAGGGAGCTTCACCCAGTCTAGAACGCTTCCATAGCTCTTCTTTATCTCAACGTGCTCAACGAGTTCCTTGAACTGGCCCCCTGCCAGACCGTCTCCGATTATCGCGCTTCCCTGGGCGGCCTCCTTCGCCTTGCCCTCAAGGCCCCTCTGCTTGACCACTGGGAGGTCAAAGTGCTCCTCGAAGAGGTCTTCAACGTCTTTTCTAAGCTCGTCTATGCGCATCAGCCTGCCGGAGAGGATTATTTCCCTCGCATCTCCAACGACCGCCAGCTCGCTTGCAACCGCCTTTACAAAGCCGTCCTTCATGGCCTCCCAGGCCTTCGCAAAGGGCTCTTCATCAAGCCTCTTGGCGAACTCTTCTGGAGGGAGTATCTTTTCGGCCGCTATTACGCTCGCCCCGCCCCAGAAGAGATGCCACTTCTTTATGCTGCCCATCAGATAGGCAACCTCGCCGTCGAGGGCTCCACTGTTCACATAGGCCGGCCCCGGGAAAATTGTACCACCAATGCCGTCCACTATCTTTCCGCCCTTAACAGCTCCAGCGTAGTTGTAGCCAAAGCCGACCTCAAGAAGAACGAAGGAGACATCGGCGTAATCGATACCGAGCCTCTTTGCCTGGTCGTGGATTCCAAGGACAGTTATGGCCATCTTGTCGGCTGTTCCCATGTCAATCTTGTTGTACTTCCTCCACTCTGGCACCGTTGGGAGGTGTATAACGCCAGGGATGAACCAGACGTTCATGCCCTTCTCGGCCATCTGGCTTACCATCTCCTGGAGGCCGATGAGGACGGGTATTTCCTTCATCTCCTCCTCCCTAACTAGGGTCATCTCAAAGCGGTCTCTATCGGTGAGCTCGCTTATGTGCTTGAGCGGGACGCCGTAGCCGCTCGGCCCGATGATTATGTCCGCGTTGAACTCCTCAATGGCTTTCACTATCCTTCCAGGATCCTCTGCAACGACCTCGCTCGGATAGCTGAGGTCGAGCTTTATCCTCCCATCTTCAAGCCCTATCACGTCGAAGCTCTTGGTTCCGGGGTCGACGCCTATAACCCTCATTACTCCCCCTCCTTTCTTCCACGGATGTAGCGCTTCCCCTTTACAGAGACAACTCTGTAAACATCGCCCTCGGTAAGCTCAACTCCTGGCTTTTCAATTTCGTAGGTCTCATAGCTCTCCATATCCATGAGCTGGACTTCGTCCCTCCCTATGCTCGTAACCATCGCCTCGCTCTCCTCGTGCTCGACTGTATCAACTCCCTCCCTGCTGAGGGTCTTCCAGTCCTTGTGCTCGCTCTCCCCCGTGGAGAGATTGCGCAGGGTCATGCCCTTGCCGTCAACCCTCTCGACTTCGTAAACGGTTCCCCGCTTGTCCGTGACTATATCTCCTCTCTGGAACTTGGGTATTCTGACGCTGACGCTCGTCCTGTAAACCTCTCTGCTCGTCTGCCTGTCCATGCCCACTAGCTCGTAGGCCTCGCTTATCTTTCCACCGAAGCGCTCCTTTATGGCCTGGGCCAGCTTCCTCGCGGCGCTGGTTGATCCCATATAGAAGTCCAGTCCTTCCTCCTTCTCTATCGTGTCCTGTATGAAGCCCATCCTGTCCTTGCGCATTATCTCATCCACTTTCTCCTCGACGAGCTTCCCGATGGCCTTTCTTTCTTCCTCCGTTAGAGGTCTGTCCTCTGCCCTGACCTGAAGTATCGCCTCGAAATAACCACCGAGGAACTTCTGACAGCGCGGGCAGACGGTCTGGCGAACGTATACTGTAACTTTCTTCCGCTCGTCGTGTAGCTCTCGCTGAAGCTCGTGGGTTCTGGCCTTAACACGAACTTCGTACGTTATTATCGCCGGGAAGTACTCTATATGGTAATCCACGGGCTCAAATGAAACGATTGCTCTGCCGACGGGGATTTCCTCCGTTTCTTCAAGCTCCTCAGGTGATACGACCTCGTACTCGCGGATTTTGTCGCTGAAGGAATCCTCAAGGGCTTCAAGCAGGGCGTTTTCGGCAACCTCAAAGATGAGCTCCTCAAGTTCGTAGCTGTGGGGATCAACCCACACTCCTCTCTTCTTGTAGCTCCCGCAGTTCTGGCAGAGCTCCGTGTTTATTTCGTTCTCGATAAGAAGGACGGGATTTTCCTTCCGGTAGCACACCTGACAGAGACCCTCAATGAGGGGCCCACCTTCTCTCTCGCTTATCCCACATCTATAACAAAAGCGCTCGCTCACAGCTCTCACCGGAGAGAGTGCCAGACGAGAAGTTAAAAACCTAACTCAGAAGAAGAGCCTCGCCATCTGGGCATGCGGGACACCCTGGATTCTCAGGACTCTTTCAGGATCGACATACCCGAGCTCTATCGCCTTCGAGACGCAGCGTTCGCCGGTAAGGTTTGCTATCGTTGCCTCGTCCAAAAGCTCTTTCAAGCGATCTTCCTCGACGAGTTCGCCCCTATAAAAGCGCTCCTTGACCTCAAGCTTCAACTCCCCCTCCCTGAATGTCTTCCCAAGCAGCTCCTCATCGCAAGCGGCGAGAAGAACCTCCCCCTGAACGCGATAGACCTTCACATATATCATTTGACCACCGGGAGAAAAGGAAGAAAAGAGGTTAAAAAGGTTTCAGCCCTGGGCCTCAAGCTCCTCGATGGCTTCAAGGAGCAGCTTCACTGCCTTCATCTCGTTGAGGTACGCCAGGCGCAGTGGCCTTATGAGTCTCGGGTCGCTGAGGTACGCGAGTATGTTGCCGTCGGTGATCTCAATGGCCTCTTCGTAGTACTTCTCGGCCTCCTTGTGGAGCTCTAGGGCCTTCTGGAGGGTTTCGTTGTCCACACCGAGTTCGAGGGCCTTCTGGTAGGTCTCGTTGAACTCCTCGTGGTATATGTTGTACCAGCGGTAGCCGAGGAAGTTGAGGGTCGTGATGGAGATGCCGCTCTCTGATGGTACAGTTACTTCCTTTGTTCCCTGCGCCACAATGATCGGGTCCTCTTTGAGTACTACGAATATAACATTGCCCTCCTTGTAATAGTAACCGAGTGAGTTGCTCTTGTTTGTGGTAAGCTGAACCTTCTGCCCGTTCTTTATAACATAGACCTTGCTTATGTTGACATCCCTGAGAGCCACCACTGCCACACCGTTCTCGCCAATGCTAACGTTTGCTGTTATGGTCACGGAGTATACCTTCTTGTTGCCTTTGGTATCTACAGGGGTTGTCTTCGTCGAAACTTCAGTCAACGTTGCGTTCCAGCCGGCAACCAGGGTGGCGTTGCTGCCTCCGGCTACAACGGTGTCAACGGAGGAGGCGTTCACAACGACTGCGGGTATGTTGTTCACAACTGGGATCTCAACGGTGAACTCGCCGGAGGAGGTGGAAACGTTAGCAACGATGGTGTTGTTCTCGGCCGTCACGTTGGCGCTTCCGCCGACGACGCCGATGGTAACGTTGGTCTCGTTGTTTACGATAACCTCGGTTACCTTGGCGCTTGTGTGGACGACGAATAACCTGGTGGCAATTCCATATGCCCCAGTCGTGTCGTTTGCAATCACAGTTAGTTTGTACTCTCCATTGGTTAGGTTAGTGAGGGTAGCAACGTAGAGTGATCCGCTTGCCGTCAGGTTCAGGGGCTTCCCATTGAGGTAGGCCTTAACGTTTGTCACGGTGGCGTACGGGTCGGTAACGTTAACAACTACCTCAACGGTTGAGGTGTTGTAAACTGTGTTAACTGGGGATAGGATGTCAACCGTTGGGCCTTCGATGGTAACTGTTCTGGTCGGAAGAGCGACCTCCTTACCATTCGGGTAAACGACGACGACTGTGTAGTTGTATGTTCCAGCAGGGAGCTTAAGCTTCTGGTCTATTTCCGTACCGTAGAAGTAGTAGCCACCGTTCTCCTCGCTGAGCTGGTACTCCTTTCCGTCAATGCTGACGTAGGCGCCCTTGAGCGGGACGAGGCTGAGCACGTCAACGCTGAAGTTGCCGAAGTTTATTGTTGAGCTATTTGAAAGTGTGAGGCTTCCGTACTGCACTATCGGAACCTCGATGGGGATAACTTTCCATCCGCCGTCGGGAATGGTTCCATTGGTTATATCAGCCGAGGCGAGAAGCATGTAGTCGCCGGTCGGGCCCTGGTAGAGAAGTGTGAAATTGTAGATTTCACCTGTTATGTTGTCTGGGATTATATCGCTTACGTTTGTGTAGATAGTCATGTAAGTTGGCGCATCACCCGTTTCTTCCATGTAATAAGCTAACCCTTCACCAAGCCCACTTACGTCGAATGCCATCGGGCTGTTCGGGAACGGGTGAGCCTGTGGAAGTTTCCGATAAAGGAGAGTACGGTTGTTGGCAAGGTACGGAATGACGTTTTCAGGGAGGTAATCATGGTAGAAGTCCAAAAAGTTCATGCCCCACACTGGAGTTCCATTTACTTCTGCAACTATCGGGATACCAGCTTCGTGAACTGGCATATACGTGCTTGGATCGTAGGTCCCATCAATGACCTCTCCTCTTAAGGGGTGAGCTATGCCGACGACGCTCATGAGCTTCGGCTGGTAGTTGGCCGCCTTAGGAACGTATACCCATGCCAGTTGGAACGATTCCTCTCCAAACCGAATGTCCTCGTAGCTCATGTAGAAGTATCCCCCATCTCCCCAGTTCTGGCCCCAAGAGTTCGCTATCCTAACAACGCCATATCCGTCTGCGGTTTTGACTCTGTCATCGTAGCCCACGATGGTTACAGCGTGGCCACCTTTAATTAACGAATATGTCCTTCCATACTTGACCTCAATGTACTTGGACCAAACTTCCCACCAGCCGGTTTCCTTGGTGAAGTCATAAAACGCTTTGGTCTCAGTGTAGGGCATAAAGGTCTGCTTCAGACCCTGTATGAAGGTCTCGTTGCTCAAATATGTCTCGTTGACCCACTGATAATAGGTCTCGTTGTTCGTCGCAGTGGCGACGTAACTTGCCCAGTAATCAAGGGCCTGCAGTATCTCATCCGCGCTGTCAAAGATATTGACCGCATCGAATGGAAAGCTTACCCCATAAGCATACTGCACAACGTAACCGGCAGCGAGCAGTTGCTTGAGGTACTGCCACTGGGTGTCGTTGGACAGGTCTATTATGTACCACTGACCCGGAACTTGGTACTCATACAATGAGGCCTGCCACATGTAGTCGTTACCGCTGTTACGCGGTGCTATCATCCACTGGGTGATGTTGGGCCACCTGGAGATAGCTTCGTTGTACCACTCGTAATAGAGAGTGTAATTTGTAAGGGTACCATTTGTAAATGCTTCCTTTGGAGGATATGTATAGAGTGGAAACGCGTCCAGTGGAACGGCACCGACTGTAGATATAAGGGTCATGGCATCCCAGGGGTTACTTCCTTCATCAACGCCACCGTTAATCAGGTTGTAGGTAAAGCTCGGGTTCATGATGACGTCTGGCGTGCGAGGATATGGATTGTCCCTCCACCAGTTCATCATGTACGTCCAGACGTAGTAGGTTGAACTCCAGGCGTTGCACGAGCCAATGTAACCTTGATCCCCTATAGGTGGGAGATACAGATTGTTGAACACCATTGGCGGAAGAGACAAACCTGAGGACACCTTGTATCCTGTGGTAGAGGGCAATATTGCCATTGTTTCCCTACCCGGATAGTACGGAGCGTTCATTAGAGCCTCTTTAAAGGCAGACTCTGTTAGGGGCTTAAATTTTATGCCCGTAATTTTCGAGTATTCCTCTGGCGAAACCCATCTAAGTCCCGTTTTATATGAGCTAAGAAGCAGACTCTTGTCAAGTGTGTCCTCTAGTGTCCTTATCACACTGTGATTCTCTGGAGAGTTCTGAGCTGCCAGCGTCCCCGGAAGCACTGCTGGCACTACCGACAGCACCATTACTGCCACGATTAGCAGGCTCAACACCTTTCGATTCATAGCAACACCTCCGTTGTTTGGCATTGGAAACTAGATGTCAGCAGTGATATAAAGATTTCGCCGAGAGTAAACGCATCTTATCACTAATGGTGAATATAGGGCATTGGGGGTAGATAATCATCAAAAGAGCCCACACTACACAGGATAGTCATTGGTCACTAAACCGCAAAGACAGAGTGAGTCCGAGACATATGCGGGTATTATTGGTTTAGCTCTAACAAACAAAGATTAGCGTTGGATTAACTTCAACCGGATCACTTCGGCGATAGCATTGCTTTTCCTTATCAAAAGCCTCGTCCCTAGGGCAGAAAAGAATCAGCTTGAACCTGTTCTGGGTGTGGTCCTCGTCCCGATAATGGTCAGCCTCAAATCCTGGAAAATCAACGCTCCAATGATAAACATCAGGATGAGCGCATCTATTCCAGAATCGAGGGCATATATCATGAGGGAACAGACAAAGACAAAGGTTTCATGCTCCCTTTCGCTCTCTCTAAGGAAGAGGCCGAGGAGAAACGCCTCAAGAAGACCAAATATGCCAAAATCAGCCACCGCTTGACCGAAAAAGAAGTACGTGTAGTTAGTTGATGCGCCAAAGAGCTGTGAGACCAGGGCTCTGGGGCCTTCACTGAAGAGAACCGAGCCGTGAAAATAACCCCAGGGAAGGGAGATGCGAACCAGGTTATGGAAAACCAGAAACGTAAATCCAATTCTTACAAGCAGAGCAGAGATGCTCCCGCTCATGATGAGCACCATTCCAAGGAGTGCCGAGCCAAAAATTACAACATGCCATTTTCTTTCACGACTCAGAGTGTAGTCCAGCAGATACGGGATGTATCCGAGGAGAAGCAGGGAGCGGAAAGTCCCGAGAAAGTATACGACAGAATAAGCCAAGAGAAAGAGTGTTTTTGCTCTGGTGGAAAACTTCGAGTATGTTAGCCCCCCTGCTCCCAATAGGGCGAAAAGGACGAGGGGACCAACGATTTTGTACCTGAGTCCCCACTGGAAAAGGGGAATGCCCATGCTTAAGTAAAAGATGATGGGGCCGAGAATTGAGATCCAGAGGGCCAAAGTGGAGAACTTTTCAAAGACGTCAATCTTGAGATAGTATCCAATCACGGCCACAAATGCGATTAAAAATGCATTCGGGAAGTCGTGAAGGGAGAGTATGAGAAACAGTGCAATGAGGAATGATGGTGGAAGCTGAAGTCCCGAAAGATAGCCCGCGGCAAACGCCATAAAAAAAACCAGGGCAACTAAGAAACCAAGCAAGACGGATGAGGGCTCAAAGCCCCTCTGATAGACAACGGCGCGAAGGTCTTCATCCAAATAATTGGAGTAGAGTGCAAGAAATAGATATCCAAAAAAAGCAAGGCCAAATATTTTTAACCCCCTCACAACACCACCAGTAAAAGCTGATGGCTGCGCTTAAAAGCTTTTAGAGGTGTTGGCCGTGGAGCGAAAGAGAACATACGTTTCAATGATATACCTATTGTTGCTCATTATTGTGTCGTTCATAATCAGACTGATTCCGCACAGAAACCTCTTACTGGCGGCTTATGATGAGTACCTTCATAGGGACCTCACCCTGAGAATTGCTGAAGGTGGAATAGGGGCAGTGTCCCGGGATCTACCGTCCCTCCTCGGCCTCCGTGCCTACAGTTATCCGCCCCTCTTTCACATAGTCGGTGCCTTCCTCTACAGAATATTCCACTCGGACTATTTCTTCCTCGCCATACCAGCCGTTTACGGCACGTTTGCAGTCCTGGGGTTTTACTTTGCCTACAAAGAGCTCTTTGAGGACGAAAAAAAGGCGCTCCTGGCGACATTATTGCTGGCGTTTGCCCCAAACTTCATATACAGAACAAGCCTCTACATACCCGAAAACATGGGGCTGCTTCTGTTCTCTTTAAGTATGTTTTTTGGTGTAAGGTTCCTTAAAAATAAGACAGTATCGAGCTTTATCCCCTTTGCAGTGACCTTTGGGCTCTACACCATAACCCACAGGGGATGGATATTCTTTGCCTTTGCGGCAGCGATAGTCTTGCTGTCTTATTTGGAGCCCACCATAAAGCGCAACGTCCACTATGTAATCATCCTGGTCCTTGCTGGACTTCTGGCATACCTTGGCCTGCCCCAGGTAAAATCAACTTTTGGAGAACTATTTTTACGGCTTCAGAGGAGCGAGGTAAGTTTCCTTGGATATTTCAAGTGGGTTGGAATTGTCCAGCTCGTCTTCGGGGTTCTTGGGAGTTCATATTACTTCAAAAAAGGACCCCTCCAGAGGGGACTTGTACTGTGGGCCTGGACATTCCTGCTGGCGGGTGGAGTCTCCTTCCGCTTTAGGGATCCCTACGCCACAATTCCCCTTGCGGCAATCGCCTCGGACTATTTTATAGATGTCGTTTTCCCATCAATTGGCCCCGTTTTGAAGAGGGTCCTAAATGACGTGCGGGGATTCGGTTCCGCTCTTGTAAAGACCCTTCCTGAGAAGAGGGCAGTCCAAGTCCTCATAATAGCGGTCTTAATCTTAACTCCCACATTCCAGGGGGTCTATGGGGCGTACCATTATATATCGATTCCGAGCATAACGGACAAAGAGGCCTATGAGTGGATATCTCAGAATACCCCTGAAAACGCCACGATACTCGTTTGGTGGGATATGGGATACCTCTTGATTGGAAACACCCACAGAAAGGACGTTGTCGTGTGGAAAAAGGTTTATCAGGGGTTCTTCGGTGAGGCCCCAACGGTAAAGGAAGCGGCGCGGGCTTACACGGACCATGTCATAATGTTCAGCTCCAACCAGAGGAGTCTCGTTTACTATCTTATGAAAAAATACAACGTGAGCTACATATTCGTTGACAGACCGCGCTACTCCTACGGACTGATAAGGTATGGCCTCATGGAATATGCCCCGTATGACACCCACTTTAAGCTAGAGTTCTGCAATGGTGGTTCCGTGATATACAAGTTCATCCCAGAGCCCGAACTCAGAATAGAACAGCCTCTCCCCATAGAGTACCATGGGGACTACTCCCCTCTGGTGAACTTTTTCGAGAGGTTCTGGACGGGCTACAACTACGCCGACTTCGACACAGGATACAAGGCCTATTTCAACTTAAACGGATGGATGGTTGATCTGTACTACAACCTGTACAACAAAACCGGAGATGGGAAGTTTAAGGAGAGGGCAGACTGGCTACTAAAGTGGCTAGAGTACAAGCAAATGGAGAACGGGGCATTCCCTTGGGGTGTTCCTCCCAACGACTTCACGCTGTACACGGCGTACACACTGGAGCCCATCAGGAAGTTCCAGTTCAACGGAACCAAGAAAGCGCTCAGTCTATTGAAGTCCAGAGAGAAAGAAGATTACTTCATGACCACCCCAAAGGACAAATCGGGAAGCTTTGTTGTAAACGCCCTGCTGCTTCCGCTCTACAAGGAACTCGGCATCTTGAACGCCACGACGGAGAAAAACGTTCTTAGAGAGATATTGAACGAGCAGGGTAAAACGGGAGACTGGAGAGATAACATCGGTACCACACTTGCGATAGCATCCGCTCTGGCAAGGTATTACCAGCTCACAGGGGACGAAACGGTGTTAGAGTCTGTTAAAAAAGCCGCCACATGGCTCAAAGACCAGCAGGACGAGGAAGGTAGACTTAAGGCAGAGAATTACCCCTACGCGTACTCGAGGACAAGCTACGTTCAGATGGCTTATATTTACCACGTGGCGGGCTTTGAAGAACAGGCACAGAAAACGCTCGATTTCATCATGAAAACCTTCGACCCAACCAAAGAGACGCACCCGCTCGATGCGGCGGTTTCAATATACCGCTACATGACGTACGCATACGGAAGCGAGAAAGCAATCGAGTTCCTGAACTCCCTCCTCGAGCAGCACCCCCTCCCAAAGTTCCTTCCGTGACATACGGGCTTTAATGGACATTTTTTCCTCTTTTTTCATCCCTATACACCAAAGAACAGGTCTGGATAGTTAATTTTAAAAGCGGCCGGTTGATATATCACCCGCAGTAATTAATTTGGAGGGATCGCCATGAGCGAATACAGGTTTATAAAGTGGTTTGAGGAGCTCGGCAAGGAAGATGTTCCCCTTGTCGGTGGAAAGGGTGCCAACCTTGGTGAACTCACCAAGGCCGGAATTCCGGTTCCGCCCGGATTCTGTGTGACTGCAGAGGCCTACAAGTACTTTGTCGAGAACGTTAAGCTTGAGGACGGTAAGACCCTCCAGGAGTGGATTATGGAGATCATCAGCCAGACCAACGTTGACGACTCCAAGCAGCTCCAGGAGAACACCGCCAAGATCAGGCAGAAGATCATCGAGCTTCCGATGCTCCCGGAGATAGCCGAGGAGATCGAGAGGGCTTACAAGGAGCTCAGCGCCCGCTTTAACAAGGATGCCGTTTACGTCGCCGTCCGTTCATCCGCTACCGCTGAGGACCTCCCGGAGGCTTCCTTCGCCGGCCAGCAGGAGACCTACCTCGACGTCTACGGCGTTGATGACGTCATAGACAAGGTCAAGAAGTGCTGGGCCTCACTCTGGACTGCCAGGGCTACCTTCTACAGGGCCAAGCAGGGCTTCGACCACAGCAAGGTCTACCTCTCAGCCGTCGTCCAGAAGATGGTCAACAGCGAGAAGAGCGGTGTTATGTTCACCGCCAACCCGGTCACCAACAACAGGAACGAGATCATGATCAACGCCAGCTGGGGCCTCGGTGAGGCCGTCGTCAGCGGCAGCGTCACCCCGGACGAGTACATCGTCGAGAAGGGCACCTGGAAGATCAAGGAGAAGTTCATCGCCAAGAAGGAAGTCATGGTCGTCAGGAACCCCGAGACCGGCAAGGGCACCGTCTACGTCAAGGTCGCCGACTACCTCGGTCCGGAGTGGGTTGAGAAGCAGGTTCTCACCGACGAGCAGATAATCGAGGTCGCCAAGATGGGTGCCAAGATCGAGGAGCACTACGGCTGGCCGCAGGACATCGAGTGGGCCTACGACAAGGACGACGGCAAGCTCTACATCGTCCAGAGCAGGCCGATCACCACCCTCAAGGAAGAGACCAAGGCCGAGGAGGTCGAGGGCACTGAGGAGGCCGAGGTCATCCTCAAGGGTCTCGGTGCCTCACCGGGCATCGGTGCCGGTAGGGTCGTCGTCATCTTCGACGCCAGCGAGATCGACAAGGTCAAGGAGGGCGACGTCCTCGTCACTACCATGACCAACCCGGACATGGTTCCGGCAATGAAGAGGGCCTCCGCTATCGTCACCGACGAGGGTGGAAGGACCAGCCACGCTGCCATCGTCAGCCGTGAGCTCGGTATTCCGGCCGTCGTCGGTACCAAGGAGGCCACCAAGAAGCTCAAGACTGGCGACTACGTCACCGTTGACGGTACCCGCGGTGTCGTCTACAAGGGCATAGTCAAGAGCCTCGTCGAGAAGAAGGAGGAGAAGGCCGCTGGAGCCGCTGGCGGTCAGGTCGTCGTTGCTGGAGCTCCGCTCATCACCGCGACCAAGGTCAAGGTCAACGTCTCAATGCCCGAGGTCGCCGAGAGGGCTGCCGCCACCGGCGCCGACGGTGTCGGTCTTCTCAGGGCTGAGCACATGATCCTCAGCATCGGCCAGCACCCGATCAAGTTCATCAAGGAGGGCAAGTTCGACGAGCTCGTTGAGAAGCTCGCCGACGGTATCAGGACCGTTGCCGCTGCCTTCTACCCGAGGCCGGTCTGGTACAGGACCCTCGACGCCCCGACCAACGAGTTCAAGGAGATGCCCGGTGGAGAGGACGAGCCGGACGAGAGGAACCCGATGCTCGGATGGCGCGGAATCAGGCGCGGTCTCGACCAGCCGGAGCTCCTCAAGGCCGAGTTCACCGCCATCAAGAAGGTCGTCGAGGAGGGCTACAACAACATCGGCGTCATGCTCCCGCTCGTCGGCCACCCAGAGCAGATCAGGAAGGCCAAGGAGATCGCCCGCTCAGTCGGCCTTGAGCCGCACAAGGACGTCGAGTGGGGCATCATGATCGAGGTTCCAGCAGCGGCCCTCATCATCGAGGACCTCATCAAGGAGGGCATCGACTTCGTCAGCTTCGGTACCAACGACCTCACTCAGTACACCCTCGCCATCGACAGGGACAACGACAGGATCGCCCACCTCTACGACGAGACCCACCCGGCCGTGCTCAAGCTCATCAAGCACGTAATTAAGGTCGCCAAGAAGCACGGCGTTGAAACCAGCATCTGCGGACAGGCCGGAAGTGACCCGAAGATGGCCAAGATCCTCGTCAGGCTCGGCATCGACAGCATCTCCGCTAACCCGGATGCCGTCGAGCTCATCAGGAAGACCGTTGCCCAGGAGGAGCAGAAGATCCTCCTCGAGGCCGCCAGGAAGAGGCTCTTCGAGGAAGAGGACGAGCTTGAGTTCTGAAGTCCTCTCCTCTTTTCTACTTCGTTTTCTCCACTTGGCAAAAGGTTTATTTAGTTCCATTCTAAATCCCTTAATGGTGATTCTATGGGTGCTGTGGAAGTTAAGAGAGTCGATCCCCAGGGAAGGCTGGTTTTGCCGAAGTCCTGGCGTGAGAGGTGGGGAAACGAGGTTATAGTCGTCGAACTCGAGGACAGGATAGAGATACTTCCCAGGAAGAAGCCCAGGCTTTCAAGGTTCTTCGACATCCTCGAAGTCGAGCTGAAGGGAGAAGACATCGAGAAGGAGCTTCTCAAGGACATAAATCCTCAGTGAGGGATCTCTATGAGGTTCATCGATGCCAACGTCTTTTTGTATGCGGTCATTAAACCAAAGGGAGAAGTACCCTCCTCGGTGCTGGAACGAAAGAAAAAGGCAAGAGAAATCCTTACCAGAATTGAAAACGGCGAAGAAGTGGCAACCACAGTAGTCCACCTCAGCGAGGTGGCCAACATCCTTGAGGCTAAATTAAACCTAACCATTGCCCTTGAATTCATTGAAGACCTCCTAACCGCTGAGAACGTCATTGTCCTCCCCGTTGCTACTGAGGATTATCTCAAAGCTATTCTCATAGCTCGGGATAAAGGGGTGAGCGTGAACGACGCTTTAGCTTACCTGAAAATGAGAGAACTTGACATAAATGAAATATACACCTTTGACAGACACTTTCTGAACCTCGATGTCAAAATCGTGGAAGAGTAGCTGGTTCTTTTATCCACGATAAACCTTTTATACCAACGTTTAGATTTCCATCTGATCGATCATGCGGAGCGAGAAAGTAGAGCGGATGCGCGAGCAGATACTCAATGGGCCGATAGTCAAGACACTCCTCATTCTAGCTTATCCCCTAATCATCAACCAGCTCGTCCAGGTGCTCTATAACCTCACCGATACTTTCTGGCTCGGGAAGCTCGGAAGGCTTGAGCTCTCGGCTCCCGGAACGGCGTGGCCCCTCGTGTGGTTCTTCATGAGCATAGGGATGGGATTCGCCACCGCTGGCTTCGCCTTCGTGAGCCAGTATGTTGGGGCGAAGGACTACGATAGGGCCAACCGCTACGCTGGGGCTTTATATTCGCTCATGCTCCTCTTTGCGACTGCTGTTGGGGTATCTGGTGTAATACTCGCTCCCTACCTCCTCCGCCTGATGGGTGTCAGCGACACGATATTCCCCTACGCCCTCCGCTACACGAGGGTAATTTTCGCGGGCATACCCTTTTCCTTCACGCTCTTCGCCTTCAACTTCCTCCTGAGGGCGGTTGGCGACACGAGGACGCCGGTTAAGATAAACATCGGCACGGTTCTCCTCAACCTCGTCCTCGACCCGTTCTTCATATTCGGGTGGGGGCCGTTTCCACAGCTTGGTGTCGTTGGTGCGGCAGTGGCAACCATGCTCTCCAACAGCCTCGGCTCCCTCATTGGAGGTTATCTCCTGTTCACGGGCAAAGTGGGCATACACCTCACGCCCGAGACTCTCAAGCCCGACTTCCACTTCTACTCGAGGATTTTCCGCGTTGGCCTGCCTTCAAGCATCGGCTCATCAACCACTGCACTCGGCTTCGTCATCCTCACGAGGGTTATCTTCACCGTTGGAAGGCTCTACGGAGAGGCACATGGGCTTCCCCACTATGAAGACGTGGCTTTCGCAACATACAGCATAACCAACAGGCTCACCAACTTCATGTTCGCCTTCTCCGACGGCATAAGCATGGCGATGGGGACTATGGTGGGCCAGAGCATTGGAGCGGGCCTCTACGAGAGGGCTAAGAAAATAGCGGAGAAGACGATGCTCATAAACTTCGCTATCCTGAGCGCTGGGACGATCCTCTTCGCAGCCTTCCGCGTCCCGATATTCAGGTTCTTCATTAACGACCCGGCAATAATAGCCGAGAGCAGGAAGGTTGTCCTTTACTTCTCCGCCTCGCTTCCGTTCTTCGGAATATTCTCGGCCGTGAACAACACGTTCAACAGCGCGGGGCACACAAAGAAGAGCATGGTCATCGGGATGATCCGCCTCTGGGGTATAAGACTCCCGCTCAGCTACGGCCTCGGGGTTTTGATGAGAGATACGGCAGGAATGTGGCTTGGAATGGGTCTGAGCAACGTTCTTGGAGCGGTCATAGCGCTCGCATGGTTCCTCAGGGGAAGCTGGATGAGGGCGATAATCGAGAAACATTAGTTTTAACTCCACATCCATTAACTTTTTATATCCCCGCTTCGATGCCCGTCTTACTGTGGTAGGGATGGAGCGCGGAAAGATTCAGGCAATGAGGCAGGAAATTCTCAACGGGCCGATAGAGAAGACCCTCCTCAAGTTAGCCTACCCTCTAATCGTCAGCAACCTCGTGCAGGTTCTCTACAACATAACCGACACCTTCTGGCTCGGCAAGCTTGGCAGGGAAGCCCTGGCCGCTCCGGGAACGAGCTGGCCGATAATAGGAACCCTCATGGCCCTCGGCATGGGATTTGCAACAGCGGGCTTCGCCTTCGTAGGGCAGTACATCGGGGCTGGAAACTACGAGAGGGCTAACCGTTCAGCGGGGGCTCTCTACTCCCTTATGCTCTTCTTCTCCACCGCTACCGCTTTGATAAGCCTGGCAATCCTGCCCTACGCGCTCCACTTCATGAAGGTCACTCCAAACGTCTACCCCTACGCCAAGGCCTACGCCACCGTCGTTTTCGCTGGTGTTCCCTTCTCCTTCACGTTCATGGCGTTCTCCGCCCTTATGAGAGCCTCTGGCGATACAAAAACACCCGTGAAGATAAGCATGCTCACAGTTGCCATGAACATCCTGCTCGACCCTCTCCTGATCTTCGGAATTGGGCCCTTCCCCGAGTGGGGTGTTGCTGGGGCGGCCATAGCAACTGTCCTCTCAAACGCCACCGGAGCCCTCATAGGTGCTCGTCTCTTAACGAGCGGAAGGGCCGGCCTTCACCTCACGAGGGAAACGCTCAGGCCGGATATGGAGTTCTACTCGAGGATTTTTCGTGTTGGCCTTCCCTCAGCCGTCGGCCAGTCAGCCAACAGCTTCGGCTTTGTCGTCCTCACGAGGATCATCTACGGGTACGGAGATGTGACCTACGCGGCCTACACAATAACCACCCGCCTCGTGAACTTCATCACGAGCATAGCAAGGGGCGTCAGCATGGCTATGGGAACCATGATAGCCCAGAACATTGGGGCGGAGAGGTACGAGAGGGCCAAGAGGATAGCCGAGAGGGCAATGGTTATAAACTTCCTCATAGCCTCTTCAGCGATCCTGATAATCGGACTCTTCAGGGTTCCAGTATTCAAGGTCTTCCTTGACGACCCTAAGGTCATAGCCCAGAGCGAGTACGTCCTCAAATACTTCCTGATTTCCGTTCCGTTCTTTAATGGAATCTTCGTCGTTGTTACGAGGACTTTTAGCTCAGCTGGACACACCAAGAAGAGTATGGTTCTCAGCATGCTTCGCCTCTGGGGCTTCAGGATACCCCTGAGCTACGTCTTCGGCTACGTCGCGGCTGTGACGGTTTTCGGGCTTAGAGTTCCGCTCGCGGAGCTCTTCGGGATGAGCCCAAAGGGCGTGTTCTTCGGAATGGGCATGAGCAACTTTTTGGCGGCGATAGTGGCATTCATATGGTTCAGCAGGGGAACGTGGATGAGGCGCATTATCGAGGAGGAATCAAAAGAGTAGCACTTCCTTACCAAAAATCGGCAAACGGAAGTCTAATAAACCCAGGCCCCAACTCCCAACGGTGAAGTCCATGAAGAGGGACGAGCGCTGGGAAGGTGTGTACTCTTTTGAGGACAGCCCCTTCATAATGGAGATTCTCACGGAGTTGAGGGACGAAAGCACTGGCCCGATAGCGTTCAGAAAGGGCCTCGTCAAACTTGGACGTTACATGGCATACGAAATAACCAAGACTATGGCGACCGAAAAAGTCCCCATCAGAACGCCGCTGGAAGAAACAGAGGGCATAATCGTGAAGGACCGCAGAAACGTCGTGATAATCACCGTTCTTAGGGCTGCGATTCCATTAATGGAGGGCCTCATTAAAGTTTTCGAGCACGCCAGGGTTGGAATAGTCTCCGCATCCCGTGGAAAGGCGCCAAAGTTCGAGATTGAGATGAAGTACGTCAAAGTGCCCAGGATAAAGGCGGAAGACACCGTCATAATAGCCGACCCGATGATAGCAACCGGCTCAACGCTCATCAAAGTCCTGGATGAGGTTAAAAAGTACGGTAACGCCAAGCGCTACGTGGTAGTCGGCGTTCTAGCAGCCCCAGAGGGAATAACCCGGATAAAGGAAGCTCACCCGGATGTCGAAATGTTCGTGGCGGCAATAGATAGAGAGCTCAACGATCACGGATACATACTTCCGGGCCTCGGAGACGCCGGAGATAGAGCGTTCGGAGAACCGATAAGGTTTGAAGATGGAGCCCCGGGCGGGATTTGAACCCGCGACCTGCGGATTACAAGTCCGCCGCCCCGCCAGGCTAGGCTACCGGGGCACGGGATAAGAGTTGAATGAGTAGTTATAAATTTTTCTTTTCTCAAAACCGCAAAATTTATAAATCAACCTCTCATTCCCTACATTGGGTCGAGCCGCCGTAGCTTAGTTGGTAGAGCGCCGGACTGTTAATCCGGCGGTCCCCGGTTCGAATCCGGGCGGCGGCGCCATCAGGTGGGCCCGTAGCTCAGCCTGGTCAGAGCGCGCGGCTCATAACCGCGTGGTCGGGGGTTCAAAGCCCCCCGGGCCCACCAGTACAAACTTCGCGCAGGCGAAGTTTGATCAAGGCTCGTAGCTCTTTTCCAGAATGCCAATTTCATGTGATTTTTCTCGTCGAGCAATTGTGTTCAAAAGAGAGAACTTCTAAACTCTCCTGTTAGTGCGTGTTTAACTCAAAATCGACGCCCAAAGGGCGTCAAAGAAAAGAAAACACCCTCTTCAAGAAGCTTCCTAAAAGGTTCTCACTCAAAAATGAGCACTTGCAGTCTAAAATCCTAAAATAAAACTCTCCTTGAAGAAGAGCTACAAACTTTTGGTCAAGCTTTTTCCAAAAGCTTGTGGGCAAAGTTTCATCAAAGATGGAATGTCCTTTTTGAGTGCCCAGCTTTTCAGTGATTCTCACCATAAATTGGAAATCCTCAAGGGGTTTGCTCGCAGTATAACGCCCGAAAGGCGTTAAAAATAAGAAAACCCCTATTCATCTGCAAATTTGTCATGAGAATTCCAATTCTCAGCCAATATCACGAAGACATTCAAACTTTTGGTGAAGCTTTTTCTAAAAGCTTCAGCGCCGCTTTCACTGTCGTTCAAGCGTCCTTAACGGATGGCGGAAAGTTGATATGCTCTTTTAAACAGGCTCGTTTTATGAGGGGTTTACTTTCAATTGGCTGATTCAAAAGGATTTTCAAGATACACAAGCTAGCATTAGTGAATTCCCAATTTCAGCCCTCTAAAAGGAGTTTCTAACACCTTGACGCCCGTGGGGCGTCAATTAAAAAGCAAACTCACACAGATCGGGCAAATTAAAAATAGAATTCGCCACTCCCAACAGCGTTCAAAAGGAAAATCCGCCCAAAATGCTCCGTCAAACACGAACCACGCACTTTGATGAAACTTTGCTTGCAAAGTTTCATTGGTGAAGCTTTTTCTAAAAGCTTCCTGCGCGACGTTGAAGCTCTGCTTCAACGCACGGAACGGTAGTTCCGTTGGGTTCGCCAAGTTCTTGGTTCCTCTAGAATCACTTCCAAAGGGAGTTTGGGAAAGGTAGGCTAATATCCAGAGAAGATCTAAAAATAATGGACAACACTACCTTGCGTGTATTTCCACTATGTCTCCATCTTCGAGCACGTGGTCGGCCCCAACGCGCTGACCGGGGAACTTGACGCTCTTGCCCCAGACCCTCGCGTAGCGGAAGTTCTTGGCGAAGTCCTTGTGGATTCTTTCAGCTAGATCCATAACCGTTGAACCCTTCTTGAGCGCCACCGGCGGATAAGCGGGCTCTTCTCCGGGGCTCTTGGTGAAAACCCTGATAATCCCAGCCAGCTCATAAAGCTCGTCCTTTAGCTTGTCGAGGTTAATCTTTCTCCTCGCCGAGACCGGCACTATCTTGAAGCGGTCGCCGTAGGCTTTGACAAGCTTCTCGTAGTTCTCCTTGCTTCCAGGAGCGTCGCCCTTGTTCGCTATGATGATCGCCCTTCTCCAGACGAGGCTTTCATCGAGCGCGTCAGCAAACTCCTCTAGGGTCACAGGTTCCTTAACGGTTATCTCCGCAGAGTGTATCCTTTCCTCTCTGAGCATCTTCATGACTTCCTGGATGTCGCCCTTTATGTTCTCCTGACCGTTGATGACGATACCGCCGCTGGCCGTCCTCTTTATCTCCACCTTTGGCTTCCTCTTGTTCACCTTGATGCCCGCCCTCTCAAACTCCCTCAGGAGGATCTCCATCTGTTTAACCGGGTCCTGGGAAAGGTCAACAACGATGGCTATCGCATCGGCGTTCCTGATAACGCTCAACAGCTGGGGGCCCATTCCCTTTCCTAGTGCCGCACCCTCCACTAATCCAGGGACTTCGACCAGCTGTATCTGAACGTCCTTGTGGTGCATCATTCCCGGAATCGGCTCGACGGTTGTGAAAGCGTAGTCGGCAACGTCGGCATCCACGTTCGTCAGCGCCCTCATCAGGGAGCTCTTACCGACGTTTGGGAGACCGGCTAGGACGATCTGAGCTGCACCTTCCTTCCTTACTGCCATTGAGGGGCCGCCACCGCCCTTGCGCATCTGCCTCTGTTTTTCAAGTTCCTTCCTGAGCTCCGCGAGTTTCCTCTTGATCTGGAGTCTAAGCTTTTCCGTACCCTTGTGCTTCGGGACTGTTGCGTACATCTTTTCCAGGGCGCGGATCTTCTCTGGAATGGTCTTGGCGTTCCTGTACTCCTCTTCCGCGGCAAGGTATTCCGCTGTTACGTTCGTTGGCATTCCTGTCACCCCCTTCCGCAAAGACGAACGGGTTTTTATAAACGTATGGTATCCTATAGTCGGCAAATTTATAAGCTCTTCCGAAAAATTTTCCCCGTGTGGTGATGTTTATGGCTAGAGGAGGTCTTGACGAAGTCGATAAGAAAATCCTCATGATTCTCCAGAAGAACAGCCGAACTCCCCTTCGAGAAATATCAAAGGAAGTGGGACTTGCCGAGTCCACGATATACGAGCGCATAAAGAAGCTTAAGGAGAAGGGAATAATAAAGAAGTTCACGGTCATCCTGGATCCAAACGCTCTAGGTTTCAGCATACTCGCGTTCATCCTCATAAAGGCCAAGGCTGGGATGTACGGCCACGTCGCTGACCAGCTTAAGAAGTACCCCGAGATATGCGAGGTCTATGAGACCACCGGCGACTACGACATGATCGTGAAAATCAGGACTAGAAGCAGCTCAGAGCTCAACGAGTTCCTCGACAAGATGGGAAGCATTGAAGGAGTTGATGCAACGCACACGATGGTCGTCCTCAAGGTTCACAAGGAGACCACCGAACTGCCGCTCTGAACTTTCTTTTTAATGTTTACACGTGTTCGTCATTTCTGTCCAGCAAGGGTTATAAATGTCGAGTTTCAATCTTTATCTGAATGTTATGGGGGTGATTGAGATGAAGGTCTTGATTCTGAGTGCTGACGGTTTTGAAGACCTTGAGCTGATATATCCTCTCCACAGGATCAAGGAAGAGGGCCATGAAGTCTATGTCGCCAGCTTCCAGAGGGGCAAGATAACGGGCAAGCACGGCTACACGGTCAACGTTGACCTTGCCTTTGACGAGGTTGATCCGGACGAGTTCGACGCGCTGGTTCTCCCTGGAGGAAGGGCACCGGAGATCGTCAGGCTGAACGAAAAGGCCGTCGCGATAACGAAGAAGATGTTCGAGGACGGAAAGCCAGTTGCAAGCATCTGCCACGGGCCGCAGATACTCATCTCCGCCGGCGTGTTGAAGGGAAGGAAGGGCACGAGCACGGTAACCATCAGGGACGACGTGAAGAACGCTGGCGCCGAGTGGATTGACGCGGAGGTCGTCGTTGACGGAAACTGGGTCAGTTCAAGGCACCCAGGGGACCTGTACGCCTGGATGAGAGAGTTCGTCAAGCTTCTTAGGTGAATTTTTTCTTTCTGATTCAATTCTTTTCCTTAGCTGTTACTGAAGACAGGTAGGCAAGTGGTGGGGAACTGTTATACCTTTCCGCCGGTAGTGGGGTCAGTTCTTTGGAACCCTGGCCGTTCGCGATGGGGAGGAGGTCAGCTTTTCTTCCTTCCATCCAAGAACCCTGGACTGATAGTGCATTTTCGGGAATATTGACAGCGGGTCAATTCCTCTCTTCCTTAAGAGGTGCCTAAGCTCGACCTCGTAGTCGCTCTTCTCAAGCTCCTCGCTCTCCCTTATCTCGACCTCAAAGAGCCTTCCAACGAGCTCGTTTATCGTCCTGTAGCCGAGGCCGAGGAGAGGCCTTATGTACGCCACCCCGAACCGATCCTCAAGTGAACGTGCCTTTGGCAGGTCGAGGTATGGAACTCTGTCGTCCCTTCTCGTTCCGTCACTAACCCTCTCAACATCAGGTTTCGAGGCCAGGGCCTCAAGAGCCTTTTCGTGGATGAACTGAATCGCCCTTCCGGGTCTTCCGTCTTCAACTGCCATTTCGGCGGCCCGCTCAAGGATCTCCCCTGAGAGCTTGAGAATTTCATGCTCGAAGCCAAGTCTTCTGGCCGTTTCCTCCGCGTACTTCCAGTTATCGAGCGTTCCGAAAGTTACGGTAACAAGCCTGACCTCATAGCCCAGCTTTGCTAAAATCCACGCCGCCAAGCTGGAGTCCTTGCCGCCCGAGTAGAGGTGGTATACCTTCATCATCTCACCTCTTTCCACTTATGCCGTCGTTTTTTAGCGGTTCTGTTAAGCCATTCCGTTTACGCAATCGATTTATAGGCGATGGAACCATTAACTTCGGTGGTGGAAATGGCGTTCCTTAAGGTTGTTCCGCTCGAGGAGGCAGTAAAGGTCATCGAGTCCTTTAACCTTGAACCGAAAGTCGAGAAAGTTTCGCTTGAACAGGCCCTTGGTCGGGTTCTTGCAGAGGACGTTGTGTCCCCAATAGACGTTCCCCCCTTTGACAGGGCCACCGTTGATGGCTACGCAGTTCGCGCTCAGGATACCTTCATGGCGAGCGAGAGCGAACCTGTTAAGCTGAAGGTCGTGGGTGAGATAAACGCGGGAGATACCCCTTCAATCCAGCTGAAGGAAGGGGAAGCAGTCTATATATCCACTGGTGCACCCCTTCCAGAGGGCGCCGATGCGGTCATTCAGTTCGAGGACGTTGACAGGGATGGGGACACCGTCATCATCTACAAGCCTGCCTATCCTGGCCTCGGAGTTATGAAGGCAGGGGCGGACATTCCAAAGGGCAAGCTTCTGCTGAAGAAAGGAACCAGGCTCGGCTTCAAGGAAACTGCCCTCCTTTCGGCGGTTGGTATCTCCGAAGTGCCGGTGTTTAAAAAACCAAAAGTTGCCGTGATAAGCACCGGAAATGAGATAATCCCACCAGGAGAAGAGCTCAAACCGGGCAAGATATACGACATCAACGGAAGGGCCATAACCGATGCCGTCAGGGAGCTTGGAGGGGAGGCGCTCTTCCTCGGCATAGCAAGGGACGACCGCGAGAGCTTGAAGAGCCTGATACTCGAGGGACTTGAGTGCTGTGATGTCGTCCTCCTCAGCGGTGGGGCAAGCGGGGGAATAAGGGATCTTACGAGCTCAATAATTGAGGAGCTTGGCAGGGTTTACATCCACGGGATAGCAATACAGCCCGGAAAGCCAACTATCATTGGGGAAATCAACGGCAAGCCGATCTTCGGGCTTCCAGGCTACCCAACGAGCTGTCTGACAAACTTCACGCTCCTCGTGGCACCGCTCCTGAGAAAGCTGATTGGAAGGAGTTCTGAAGTCAGAAAGGTCAAGAAGAGGCTCGCCCACAAGGTATTTTCCGTCAAGGGAAGGAGACAGTTCCTTCCGGTCAGGATTGAAGGGGAGAAAGCAGTGCCCATTTTGAAGGGCAGCGGCGCGGTGACAAGCTTTGTGGATGCTGATGGATTCATAGAAGTTCCAGAGACCGTTGAAATCCTCGAAGCTGGGGAAGAGGTTGAGGTCACGCTGTTTGGGTGACTCTCTACACTTTGGAGATACTGTACAACTGGCAGGCTGAGGCAAAGCCTAAATACTTCTTTTTCTCATCTTTTCCGGTGGTGAGAATGGGAGTCCAGATAGGTGAGCTGATACCGAGAAAGGAAATCGAGCTGGAAAGTCTCTACGGCAAGAAGGTTGCCATAGACGCCTTCAACGCCATGTACCAGTTCCTCTCAACCATAAGGCAGCGCGATGGAACTCCACTAATGGACTCACAGGGCAGGATCACTTCTCACCTCAGCGGCTTCTTCTACAGAACCATCAACCTGATGGAAGCTGGTATAAAGCCGGCCTACGTCTTCGACGGCAAGCCACCGGATTTCAAGAAGAGGGAGCTTGAAAAGAGGCGTGAGGCAAGGGAAGAAGCAGAGGAGAAGTGGTACGAGGCCCTTGAGAAGGGTGACCTTGAGGAGGCCAAGAAGTACGCGATGCGCGCCACGAGGGTGAACGAGGAGCTGATAAACGACGCCAAAAAGCTCCTTGAGCTCATGGGTATTCCAGTCGTTCAGGCCCCGAGTGAGGGAGAAGCTCAAGCGGCTTACATGGCCGCCAAAAAAGCTGTCTATGCCTCTGCAAGCCAGGACTACGACTCACTCCTCTTCGGTGCGCCGAGGCTCGTAAGGAACCTCACGATAACTGGGAGGAGAAAACTTCCCGGAAAGAACGTTTACGTCGAGGTCAAGCCGGAGCTGGTGGTTCTGGAAGAGGTTCTTAAGGAGCTCGGGATAGACAGGGAGAAGCTCATCGAGCTGGCCATTCTGGTCGGGACTGACTACAACCCTGGCGGAATAAAGGGGATAGGGCCGAAGAAAGCCTTAACAATCGTTAAGAGAACGAAAGACCCGCTGGCCAAGTACCAGAAGGAGAGCGACGTTGACCTCTACGCCATAAAGGAGTTCTTCCTAAATCCCCCTGTTACTGACGACTACGAGCTTAAGTGGCGCGAGCCGGACGAGGAAGGGATCCTAAAGTTCCTCTGCGACGAGCACGACTTCAGCGAGGAGCGCGTTAAGAACGGCCTCGAAAGGCTGAAAAAAGCGGTAAAAGCGGGAAAGCAGAGAACCCTAGAGAGCTGGTTCGGTCGATAGTCAGGCTATCGGAACCTTGAGGTTCAGCTTTTCTACCAGCTCTTTATACCTGTTCCTCACGGTAACCTCGGTGACCCTGGCAACCTCCGCCACTTCCCTCTGGGTCCTCTTCTCCCCTTCCATGAGGCTCGCGATATAGAGGGCGGCTGCCACCAATCCTGCTGGACTCTTTCCGCTAGTGAGGCCTCTCTGGTAGGCCTCTTCGAGGATCTCTATGGCCCTCCTCCTGACCTTCTCGCTGAGACCCAGCTCATCGGCGAACTTGTTCACGTAATCCGTGGGCTTGACGAAGAGCTTCTTTGGAGTGAGGTTCAGGTGCCTCGCTATGAAGCGGAAGCTCCTTCCAATCTCCTTCTTATCAACGCGAGAGACGTCGGCAATCTCATCAAGGGTTCTCGGGACCTTCAGAAGCCTGCAGGCGGCGTAAACACAGGCGGCTATGACGGCTTCTATGGAGCGTCCCCTTATGAGTCCTTTCCTCACTGCTTCACGGTAGAGCCTTGCGGCCTCTTCCTCGACGTGCTTCGGGAGGCTTAGATTGCTCGCGAGCCTATCAAGTTCGCTGAGGGCGAAGGCGAGGTTTCTCTCAGCGGCGTCGCTGACCCTGAGACGGGACTGCCACTTCCTCAGCCTGTACATCTTCTCGCGCATTAAGCCAGTTAGCGACCTGTCTATTCCAATGTCGGTGGAAAGTCCCTTGTCGTGGAGCAGTATGCTCTCGGGAGCACCGACGCGCGCCCTCTTCTCTCTCTGGCCCGGATCAAAGGCCCTCCACTCGGGGCCCTCATCGACCACGTTCTCCTCGATAACGTAACCGCAAACCTTACAGACTATTTCACCCCTGCTGGGGTCGTATATGAACTCCGTTGAGCCGCACACGGGACAGACTCTCTTCCCGCTCACTCAAACACCCCCGGCCGGCGGGCTGTTGGGCAAACCCCTTATAACCTTAACCTTCGGAAAGACGTACCTAACCAACCAGAGGATATCCTCCTTCTTGAAGGTTATCCTCTCAAGAACGCGAACATCGTCGTCTTCCTCAACTATGTTGGCATAGATCCACAGGAAGACGGGATCACCATCACTGCCGACGTGCTTGTTCTTGTAGAGTATATCGGCAGTCCCATCGTCGTTCTCCTTTATGGAGACGACCTTCCATGTGTCCAGACTTACCTCTCCCTTTTCGTCGAGGATTTTGATGATCAGGGAAGCGTCCATATGCGATCCCTTTACCACTTGATCTTAAAGTCTCTCCTCGTTCTGGCGTCTATCTCGGCCAGAATCCTCTTCAGCTTTGCGTCGTCTATTCTCTCCCTTATCTGCCCCGCCTGGTAGAGCTGAACCAGGAGAAGCTCAACCTGTCTCGCCAGTTCGGGTTTGACTAGTTTGACCCTTCCAAGCCTCTCCCTTGCTTCGGGTGTGAGGATTTTTCTCATTATTGCCTCCAGCTGCGCTTCCAGCTCCATCTCCCGCTTAAGGGCTTCTTCCTGGGCCTTCTGCTGTTCGAGGTACTTCTTCTGGAGCTCCATGAGCTTGCGCTTCCTGATCTCCTCTATGTCCTCCGCCATGTTCTCACCTCCAGGTTAAAATTGGAAGTCCCGTTAAAAAGGTATTGGGACGAAAAGCTTAAAGGGAGAATAACAACTCAAGAATGTAATAAACCCTTGATGTGGTGATTAAAATGAATCACTATAGAAAATTACTCGCTCTCATATCTGTTTTGATTGTACTCTCATCGCCCTGCGTGAGTGCCTACAGTACAGCCTGGTGTGAAAGCTGTCACCAGTTGCTTGTTGAGAACGACGGGCTTTTTGCGTACAATGGGAGCGAATTCCAAGATCTAACATGGAAGCTTGAAGCGGAGGAGCTGCCATACGAAGATGGAGACTTTTTATCCATTGTGGACACTCTGGAGGTTGCCAATGCCGGAAACCTAACCCTTATCTACTCTTACCCGTACGACGAACTCTACATGGGGGTGTACAACGGAAGTGTTCCCATAACCCTAAGGCCGGTGCTCCCCAATTACGTCGGCTATGCCCGCGATTTTCTGTTCTACAACGGGAGCATTTTTCTCGTTGTTAACTATGGGAGTGTTCCTCACTCAGCCAGCGACAGCGTTTTCAGGCTCGACCCAAAAACACTGAACGTTACCGGGGAGTGGGGCCTCTCGTGGGAGGCGAGGGACACGATAGCCCCCGAGAACGCGGGCATTACCCCCTACGCGTGGGTCAACCTCGGACTGGACAACAAAAACCGCCTGTGGGCCCGCGTAGATATGATCTTTCCGAACACTACCGTTTACTACCTCTACCACAACGGAGACTTCGAGCTTAAAAACGAGACCCCTGAGGGATTCCACATTCCTGAGGTTAAAGCGCCCTTCGATATTGCGGTTGAGGATGGAATCAGGTACGAGCCGCTCTCTTTCCTTCCGGAATACACTCCCACGAGGTATTTCTTGATCGCAAACGGCACGAAGAGGGACATCACAAAGGAAGTGCTAAAGTTGGCGTACTCGTCGAGACCGCTGAAGTCCCTCTACGGTTTCTGGTCGTGGGAGAAAAACGAGTGGGTGGTCTCGTTCAGGATGTACAACCTTCCAGTTGTGTACAGGGTTAGCGGAAAGTGCAGAGAAGCCCTCTATATAGATGGTCTCCCCATCGCTGAATACAACGATTCCTACGTCCTCCTGGGAAACGGAACCCTCTCCTGGAGAAACTACACCGTTGAAACCCCGAGGAAAACCTACTACTGGCTGGACTACCAGGAAGATGAAAACGTGTACCATCACGTTTGGGTTCAAGTTTACAGAAAGAACGACCACCCCCTTGTTGCCTTCTTGTGGGAGATACGACAGAACGGGACCACTACCGAGGGCTTCACTGCCTACGAGCTGACCGATGAGGGCTTCAAAATCTTCAACACGACGGATGAGAGGGAGCTGGGAAAGAACCTGATCCCCCCTAGATATATTCCCGTGAATGGCGAATACATCCCGAATAACGAAACTGGAACCCTTCAAATTGATCACGAGAATAATACTGCATTCATCATAAACAACGGCAGAAGGATACCCATTAGCTACGCCCTTGCGGATAAAACCGAAGCCGTTGTCGTGGGTAACAACACGTTTCTCCTTATCACCTGGAGAGATGCCTACATCGTCCCACCGTATTATGAACCCCTTAGCGTGCTCGGCCTCCCGCTTTGCTCAGATCTAAACACGGGAATGAGAGAGAACATCCCTAAGATATCGGTTCTAGCGGTGGTAGCTGTGATTCTGGTTGGCATAATTCTCTGGAGGTTGGAAACTAGATGAGCATGAGCTATCCAAATTCAGTACTTGGACTCTCAAAAAACATATGAGAAGAGAGCTCAGTACTTCTTGAGCTCGGGAATCTGCTCCTCAAGCTCCTTCTTGAGCTCTGTGGCGATCTTGTCGAGGAAGCTCTGGCCCTTCGGGGTAACGATTCTTCCCTCGCCCGGAACCTTCTGGACGAAGCCAGCGGCCTCAAGCTGCTGGAGTGCCTTCCTGATGATGCTTCCGCCGGCCTTGTAGAAGTGCTCCGGAGCGTGGCCGCGGTTCTTCCTGCCGCCGTACCAAGTCCTGAGCCTCTCGATTCCGACCGGGCCATCAATGTAGACCTTCCTGAAGACGCTGGCAACGCGGTAGTACCACCAGTCCTCCTGCTCGGGAAGTCTCTCCTTGTGCCTTCCGGTCTTGACGAACGGGGCCCACTCGGGCGGCTTTATCTCGGGAACCTCCTTCAGAGCCTTGGCAACCCTCTCGACGAGCAGGTCACCGGGAACGTCATAGACAGTCGCCATCTTTCAATCCCTCCCCTTCTTAAACTTCTTTCTGAAGTTAGCGATATCGAGCCTGACTTTCTGGACGGGTTTCTCCTCCCGCCTCTCAGCGGACGCCTTTCTTTCAAGGCGCCTTAAATACCTTTCCCAGCCTTCCCTCGGTTTGAACAATATAAACCTTTTGCCCCTGACGTCTATAAGCTCGCTGTCGGTGAGCTCCGCGACCCTCTCTGCTATGGCTTTTCTGTCCATTCCGGTTGAGATGAGCGCGCCCTTCCTTATCTCAACTTTCAGGATCCCATCCTTTTCAAGCTGGGTGTTTATCTCCTCGATGACACTCTCGGCTAACCCTTTCTTCCCAATCCACGCTCGCGGCTCTATGTCATAGTATCTCGCGCGGATGGCTCTTCTCACGCTACCAGGTAGTCTCTTCATAGTCTCTCACCTTCCACCCTCTTTGGAAATGGCTTTAAAAAGGTTGACCCTGGGTAACAAGGAAATGTAAAGAAGGCAAGCTCAGAAGAAGAGTATCACAGCGTCTCCAACGACCGCCGTCTCGACCTCTTCTCCCTCGCTGAAGACGGCCTTCCTGAGCACGATGTCGTCCTTGGTAAGTTCTACCTTCTGGCCATCGACCTCGAACTCGATCTTTCCGCTCTCCTTGAGTGCCTTTGCCACCTCTTCCGCGTTCTCTTTGAGGTAGGCGGTGATCTTCGGCACGAGCTTTCCATAGCGCGGTCCTACCGTCTTGAAGTTCGGCTTTATCTCGATTATCCTCTCTTCAAGCTCGGGCTCGCCCTTGATTATCTCAAGCTTCTCGATGTTCATGGTTCCAGCTATGTCTTTCTCTATGGTCTTGAGCACCTCGTAGGAATCGGTGGTGTAGATTGCCACGTGCTTGAGCTTGGCGTTGAGCGAGAGGCCGTGGCTGTTCTTGTAGCGTCTCATGGCGCCGACGATCTCGCGAGCGAGCTCTCCGAGCTTTTCAGCCTCCTCGTCAATCCTGGCCTCGCTGTACTTCGGCCACTCGAGTAGGTGGACGCTCTTGGCTCCAATCCTCTCGCGGAAGAGGTTCTGGTAGAGCTCCTCCGTGATGTGCGGCACGAACGGGGCCAGCAGGAGCATCACGTTGTAGAGCAGCTCGTAGAGGGCAGCCTTCGCCTTCAGCTTGCTCTCCTCGTCGTCGCCGTAGAGCCTGTACTTGATCATCTCAATGTAGTCATCCGCGACCTCGTGCCAGACGAAGGTTATCAGCTCCCTGGTGAGGAGGTTGAAGCGGTACTTCTCCATCTCCTCGGTCGCGAACTTGATAAGCCTGTGGAGCCTGCTGAGTATCCAGCGGTCGAGCGGTTCGAGCTCTTCTGGGGCGCTCGCCGGGTCAAAGTTCTCAAGGTGCCTCTCGGCGAAGCGATAGATGTTCCAGACCTTCTGGAGGAAGCGGTAGTTGTAGTCAACGGTCTCCCATTTGAACGGGTGGTCCTCTCCGGGCGGCGCTAAAGCCGTCCAGAGCCTTAGAGCGTCAGCGCCGTACTTTGGAATGACCTCGTCCGGGGCAACCACGTTGCCATAGCTCTTGCTCATCTTCCTTCCGTCCGGTCCGGCGACCATACCGTTGATGAGGATGTCGTGCCAGGGCTTCTCGCCGGTGAGAACCCACGTTCTGAATATTGTGTAGAACGCCCACGTTCTTATGATGTCCGTTCCCTGCGGCCTCAGAGCCGTTGGGAAGTTGTGCTCGAACCACTTCTTACCCTCTTCGTCGCCCTTAATGGCCTCGTGCCACTTGGTGATTATGAGCGGGGTTATGCTCGAGTCGACCCAGCAGTCGAGGACGTCAGTTACAGGCTTTGGCTCGCTCCCGTCGGAGCACTTCCTCGGGGGCTTCTCAAAGCGCGGGTCAACTGGCAGATCTTCCTCGTTCGGCAGGATTATCTCGCCGTTATCGCAGACCCAGAATGGTATCGGCGTTCCAAAGACCCTCTGCCTGCTGATGACCCAGTCCCAGTCCATTGACTCCGCCCAGTCCTTCAGGCGGAGGAACATGTCCGGTGGGTACCAGTTTATCTGCTCGGCAACCTTGACGATTTCATCCGTGAAATCTTTCACCTTGATGAACCACTGCTTCTTCGGCAGGAGCTCGATGGGAGCCATACAGGAGCTCCTCTCGGTGTGGCGGAGGACCCTGTGCCTTATCTTCTCCTTCTTGTAGAGGAGACCCATCTTTTCAAGGTCTTCGGCTATCTTCTTCCTGGCTTCCTCTGTCTTAAGCCCTGCATAGGGCCCGGCGTTCTCGTTCATCGTTCCGTCCTCGTTGATAGCTATGATGACCGGAAGGTTGTAGCGCTTCTGCCAGACGACGTCCTGCTCGTCGCCGTAGGTACAGTTGTAGACAGCACCAGTTCCAAAGCTCGGGTCAACGTCCTCGTCGGCCAGAACGGGAACTTCCCTCTCGAATATCGGGAGCTTCACTTTCTTGCCGACAACATGCTTGTAGCGCTCGTCCTCAGGGTGGACGAAAACTGCCACACAGGCGGGCATGAGTTCTGGCCTGGTGGTGGCTATCGGCACGTGACCGCTTCCATCGGCGAGCGGGAGCTTGATGTAGTAGAGGAAGCCATCCTCTTCCACATAGCCGACCTCTGCCTTGGCAAGACTCGTCCTGCAGCGCGGGCACCAATAGACTGGGTGCTCCGCCTGGTAGAGCATTCCCTTCTTGTAGAACTCGATGAGGGACTTCTGGACAGCTGCCTTGTACCAGTCGTCCATCGTGTGGTACTCGAGGTCCCAGTCGGCGGAATAGCCTATCCTTATGAACTGGTTCCTCATCGCCTCTATGGCCTGCCAGGTCCATTCGATACACTTCTGGAGGAACTTCTCTGGCTGGTCCTTGCTTATGCCGAACTCCTTCTCGACCTTCAGCTCTGTTGGAAGGCCGTGGTTGTCGAAGCCCTGCGGGAAGAGCACGTTGTAGCCGGTCATCCTCTTGTATCTGGCTATGATGTCGATCCAGGTGTGGCTGAGAACGTGGCCGAGGTGGAGCGTTCCGCTCGTGAACGGTGGGGGCGTATCAATCGCGTAGCTCGGCTTCTTTTCGTCGAGCTCGTACTTGTATATCTTCTCATCGAGCCAGAACTTCTGCCACTTGGGCTCAATCTCGTTGGGGTCGTAGTTTTTAGGAAGCATGGGCATCACCCTTTGGTTTTTCTGAAGATGGGATAACCTCAGAAGGGCCTTTTAAAAACCTTAGCCGCGGTGGTGCCAGAGCTTGAGCTAACCCAGAAGGGCGGAACGCCTGGAATTCAGGGGTTGAAATAGGTGTTACGGTGGACGATAGGCACCACCAGGGTATAGAAATGGCCAGCGTATTTAAAAAAGTTTGGGTCACTTCACGGCCACCAGCCAGTACCTCCTGTCGCTGGGGGCGATGTCCCTCCTCAGGTTCCCGTAGATTTTGACCTCGCTGAAGTACTGCTCTGCCAGAAGCCTCATCTCCCTCGGCGTGTAGATATTGAGTTCGTCATCGACGAAAAACGCCTTTGTCTCTCCGTTCGGCATGATTATTTGCACGAGTCTCTTGAAGCGGAGCTTTTGAACGGCCGGCTCAACCTCCCGCCAGTCGGTTATCACGAGCCTTTCATCTCCCCTCCTTTCGTCCCACACTATCGGGCCATCGTTCCCGCCGTAGAACCAGCATGGGAAGTCAGCTATGAAGACCCCTCCTGGCCTCAGCGTCCTCCTTACAGAATTAAATAATTCCCGAATTGCAGAATCATCGAAATACATGATTGAAGAGAAGAACATCGTAACAGCGTCGAACTCTTCCTCAAAGCTTATATCCAGGGCGTTGCCCCGGATGAACTTGACGTTCAAACCCCGAGCCTCTGCCTTCCGCCTCGCAACCCTCAACATCTCCTCGTGCAGGTCGAGACCGAGGACCTCGTAGCCCCTCTCGGCAAGTTCGAGCGTTGGGATCCCAGTCCCGCAGGCCAGGTCGAGAACGCGCTTTACCTCTCTCTTCGCGTCCTCCCTAAAGATTTCCTCGACGAAGTCAATCTCTTCCTTAACCCTCTCGGCTCTACTTTTGTAGATTGTGTCGTAGTATTCAGCTAGCACCGTGTAGAGCTCGTGCACGTAGACCACCAAGAGGTGAAGGATAGTTCGAATATTAAATTTTCACCCTCAGATCTAAGTCCAAATCCGCTTTTCTTTTTGCTGAATACTATGATGGTCATGTGATCAGAGAAAAAATACATGCTCATGGATAACATCTAACTTTGGAGCTAGGTTGTTACGAAACATTTTAAAACGTAACAACAGAGGTTGTGGCGGTGGCAGAAGAATGAAGAAAATATTGATGCTCATCGAATTATCTGAGAGAAACGCGATAGGACGACCCGTTCGAATTACGATAAGAGAACTTGCTGATGCCCTTAATACGTCCCCCCAGACTGTTCTCCGTCTCCTTGCGGAGCTTGAGGATGAGGGACTGATAGAGCGAAAGACGGAGGGAAGGAGAACATATATTGAGATTCTCCCAAAGGGTCTAGATTTCCTTCAGGATATCTGCGACAAAATATCAAACGCACTATCAAAGGGAGTGATAGTGGGTGAAGTCGTGTCGGGACTTGGGGAAGGTGCTTATTATGTAAGGCAGTACGAACCCCTTATCGAGGAGTACCTTGGATTTAAGCCGTTTCCAGGCACTTTGAACGTTAAAATTCTGTTTCCCAAGACTGTGCTTGATGCAGTTTGCAATATTAGGCCGGTAATAATCCCTGGCTTCGTCAAAGATGGCCGGACTTTTGGTGATGTTAAGGCGTATCCCGTTATGATAGGTGGGATCAAGGGGGCTATAGTCGTTCCTTCTCGAACCATACATCCCCCCAGGATAGCCGAGATAATTGCACCGGTGAATTTGAGGGAGGCGCTGAAGCTTAAGGACGGGGACAGGGTAAGACTTGAGGTAATCCAATGAACGCAAGGTTGAACGCTGTTCTGGCCTACTCTGGGTTGGGGGGCCTTTTTGGATTCTTGGTTGTTTTCTTTGGATACGCTGCAAGCAGGGATTACATGGCCTACTCCATACTTCTGGGTGCGGCTGTGGGTGTTGTGCTTGGGATGTACCTCGGGCCAGCGGGATTTAGGGTCGCTCCCGCGGCTTCCTTAATGGGGGGTGGTTTTCACTGCCGTGCTCGTACTTTCCTGGGCTTATGGGGGCGGAGTGAAAAGCTTTGACTACATTCTTGCGGTTCTGGCTTTGATGGCTGCCTTTGTGATAAAGCCCTCCGATTTAAACGATGCACTGTTGGGTTTTTCCAATTATGCGGGCGGATTTGCGGTTGTTCTCTTTTTATTCAGGAGTTTTGAGCCTTTTCAGGGGGTCGAGGGCGGCCTCTTCTCGGTGATAAAGAGTAGTGGACGTGTGGCGCTCTTCTTGGTGTTGGGTTCTATGATGCGATGGGGTTTAGGGGCATTCCAAAAGACAACGTTTAAATACGTCCATTGCTAACCTGCCCTGGTGATTGCAATGGTGATGAGGCTTTCAGCAATATACGGCAAGCAGATATATAATACAAAGGGCAACTACGTCGGTTACGTTGATGAGGTTCTAATAGAGATAGACCAGGGCTGCGGCAGGGTGCTGGCACTTGTGCTTCCTGGTGAAAAAGTTGGGGTTCCCTACGACCGCGTTACTGCCATTGGGGATATAATACTCGTAAGGGCAAAAGAGGAGTGATCCTTGGAATCAAATAAATGAAAAGGGTTGTTCTCTCTTCCTTTAGCCTTCCTTTATGTTCAGTGCCTCAAGGAATTTTTCCGTTATAGCTTCCTCTGCGAGCCTAAGGAGGGAGTTCTTGTCTTTGGCCAGCTTGAAAAGTCCGAGCGGAATTCTTGCGCCCCCTGCGCGGGCATGGCCGCCACCGCTGCCGATTTCCCCAAATGCCTCTTTCATGACTTTCCCTATGTTAACGCGGACATCCCGAGTCCTGGCCGACATCTCTATGTAGTCCTCAACTATGCCAAAGACCAGAACTGTTGTTATCCCTTCCAGCCTAAGGAGGAAGTCCGCCGCTTCTGCCAGGGCGTCTCTGTTCTTTATGAAGCCAACGTTGCTGATAACGACGTTCTTGTACATCCTGCGGTTCAGTATTGCCCTCGCGAGTATTTCAGCTGTTTCGGTGCTTATGTCGGGGTGCTCTATTTTATCGAGAATCTCATAATCGACCTTTCCTGCGAGGAACTCGATAGCTTTTAAATCAACCGGGCTGAGCTTGGAGAACTTCTTTGTGTCCACGTATATTCCGTAGAATAGGGCGGTAGCTAAAGCCGGAGTCAAAGGATAGTTCATGCCCCTGAGGTACTCTACAAGGATAGAGGATGCCGAATTTACTTCTGGACGGATATCCGTGAACGCATCTTCGGGCAATAACTCACTCAAATGCTGGAGAACCTGGTGGTGGTCTATCACTATCTTGATTCTCTCAAGGTCAGCTTCTTCGAGAATGGTCAGATTGCCGTTTGGCTGGCAGTCAACGAGGGCAAGGAAAGGCATCCTCTTTATCTCATACGATCCCCGTGAAACTTTGGTGAGTTCAATTCCAAGTAGGTTTATGAAAGCTCTGTTTTCGTGGTGGGTTATCTCACCACCGTGGAAAATCTTTGTTTTAAACCCGAGAGTCTGGGCAATAGCTGCCAGGGCCGTGGCGCTCGCTATTGAATCTGGATCCGGGTTGTCGTGCATTATTATTCCCAGTGTATCGGCGGACTCTCTAAGCTCCCTTAACTTTTTGAGGAGAAGGTTCAGGTTCTTCTTTTCACCAATGCGGTGTATGACAGCCAGGAGGGCATCCCTAATGGCATCCATGGGGGTTATTGCGTAGTCAATGTTTAAATCGGCCTCGAAAGAGGCTTTTAAGTCCTCTTTAATGCTCTCAATAGTTGTGCCATCGGGTAAAACTGTAACGATTGGGATGTTCTTGCTGTTGCTTCTCACGACATAAACAGTTTTTTTGATGGTTTCGAGATCCATCGTAGTTATTACGAGCAGGTCCGCTTTGTCGATGCCTGCCTTCAGTAGTGTGGCAGTGTATGAGAAGTCTCCGTGGACTACATTTAACCCGCCTTCGCTCAGAGTTTGAGCTCTTAGCTCGTCTTTCTCTATGATAGTAACCTCAAATTCACCGCGGAGTGCCTCTGCTATCAGACGCCCCAGGATGCCCCCTCCAAGTATTAGTATCCTCATCAGCATCACCCTAGTCGGACAATAATGTTTAAATAGTTACCCTGGTACACTATGAAGTGAATTTGCCATTTGGTTCTGTTGGCGAGGCAATATATATAGCTAATGGTGGTGCCCATGGAGCTTCCAACAAAGACTCCCATGGTAGAGAACGCGGTCGTTACCTCTAAAATGGAACTGAGTAATTTAATCCAAGAGGCCCTCTCTCAAGGAAGTGGGGTATTCTTGAAGATATTCTCTAAGGATAGCCGTAACAAATATTACATAACACTCCTGCTTGACAGCAGTAAAGTCCTTGCGGCTGAAGGTATTGTGGTAGATACAAAAGAGAGATACAGCGGTGACAAGACAGTCGAGCTATTCAAGGCTCTCCTCGACAAGCCAATGATCGTTGATGTTTATTCGTTAGATGAAATTGAACTAAAGCTTGCTATAGCGGAAAACCTTGAGACATACTCAGAAACCCCAAAAGTGCCCATCAACGAGCTCTTTGAAGAGATTAGTGAGGAGCCAAAAGTTGGGATAGTTGAAAAGCCTCAGCCTACAAAGGCAGCCGCTCCTGAAAGGGAACGGACCGCCCCCAAGAAAGCTGAGAAACTCCCAGAGATTGCACCCAAGAAAGCGGAGACAACAACTGGGCCTGAGATTTCCATAAAGCTCAGGGGTGAGAAAATCCCCGAGGAGGCCTTTATGAAATACGCTGAGGCCATACAGAGGGACTCTGAAAAAATCCGCGGTATCAAAATAAAAAAGATTGAATTCACCGGCAATGCAGAGGGAGGGGTTGTTGATCTCAACGTTACCGTATACGGAAGCTCGGAAAGCAAAAACCGCAGGGATATAGAGATTTCGGAGAGAAGGATTTTCCACATAGTGAGCAAGAACGCCCCAATAATATTCAGGGTCTCTGAGTACAAACCCCGTCTCAAGGATATAAGAGTAGTTCTCGACGGTGAAGAAGCCAGACCCAGGGAAATCACTGAAAAGGACAAAAAGAGAACTGACTACATAGATAAGAGCAAGAAAATCCGGCTGTCAGTACTCGAGGATATGTGGCCGTATTTCAGTAACTTTGCCAAGACTGTTATCAGGGAAATTGAAACCTCGGGAATGCTGGTGGAGAGTGCGTACTTCGATATAAAAGGAAGAAGAGAGTTTGAGATAAACCTCTCCATTGCTGTGAAGGGAGAATACGATAAGGACACTGCAGAGAGAGCTGTTAGAGCCGTGCTGGCTCGCCATGCTCGTGAGCTCTCTAAGGCCATAGAGCGCTACATTTCAATTCACACCGTCACTGTTGAGGTGATTCGTCCTGAAGGTGTTGTGCCTACTAAGCCCTCCGTGAAACCAACGTCAGCGAAGGCCTCAGAAATCCTGGCAAAGAAAGAACTCCTTGAGAAAGAAGTGGAAAAGCTTCTCCAGGAGGCAGGAATAGACGAGCTCGCGTTCCTCACCGAAGAAAAGAAAAAGGAAGCGGAACAGACGCTTCTTAAGAGCAGGATTGAGCCGGCGATTGAAACCCTTAAAGCCAGAATTCACGCGGAGCTGAAACTTGTGCCCCGTGCTACCTTTAAGTGGTTAAAGCTCAACCACGAGGTTCAGGGTTCCACTGTGTATGTTGATATAGAGGCCAGCTTCGCAAAGGAAGAAGTTGGAGGTCTCTTCGGTGCATACTCGGGAATCTCGGACGAAAAAATAAAGCAGGATGTTGCAGAGACCATAAACAGGGTTATCAAAGAGGTGTCCAGCGAGTACAGCGTCTCAATCAGGTTGAGGAAGCTCAACATAATCCTCCGCTGACTCATTCCTTTTTTGTTCAGCACTCAAGATCCTCATCATCCCTAAGGTCAGCCTAGCCTGGCTCATCACTTCAAATTGCTCTTCGGGAGGGGCTAATAAAACATCTCTTCTACGAACATCTAAACGCTAAGCCAATAATTTTTTAAGGCGTCTCTTCAAGTGAGCACCATGAACTCATTGATAATTGGAATCCTTGCGGCACTGGTTTCGGCGTTTTCATGGGCGTCAGCGACTATCCTTGTGAGAATGGGCTTAAAAAGGCTGTCTCCTATAAGTGCGAATATTCTGCGGCTCTACGTTGCGGCACTGACCTTCCTGGTAATTTTCCTCGCTACAAACAATATGGGGGTTTTTAGACTTTCCCCAAGGCTTCTTCTAGTGGCGTTCATCTCCGCCCAGTTCGGTTTCGTAATCGGCGATTACTTCTACTTCTCTGCCTTAAAAAGGATGGGAGTGTCGAGGACTGTACCGATTACCTCCACATACCCACTCTGGGCAATACTGTGGGCTGTTCTCTTTTTGGACAGAAAAGTCAGTCCCCAGGTGGTTATCGGGGCCCTGCTTGTTGTAACTGCCATAATAATAGTCAGAAGGGCAGAAGAAGAGGAGCAAGTTGATGGACTCGGTTTTATATACGCCCTGTTGGCACCGATATCCTGGAGTGTGGCAATAACCCTGCTGGACTACCTGAGCTCCGATGTCCCCGTACTCCAACTCGCCGGCATTAGAATGATGTTTGCGGCAATTGGCATCTCAATCCTTCTTCCGAAATACTATGGAGAAATCAGGAGCATTACCATCGGAGAATTTCTAACGATAAGCGGTGCCGCTGTGCTCGGACTTATTCTCGGCCAGTACCTCTTTGTGTACTCCGTCTCAAGCGTTGGTTCCCCGATAGCGGCGCCCGTTTCGGCGATAAACCCGATTATATCATCACTTCTGGCTGTGCTCCTCCTCGGTGAGAAACCCAACAGGAGAATATTCGAGGGGCTTGCCCTTGCGGTTGCGGGCATTATCTTAATCTCCACAGGTTGAGCTATGTTTTTAAACTTCTCTGACTACATTACAACGCCGACAGCGAGGGGACAGTCAGTCTCCTCGCAGGGCTCGGTACAACCGCCTCCGCAAGGTATCGGGTTCCGTGAGCGGAGCGTGCTCACGCCGAGCCCACAGGGCCGGGAGCATCCACCCGCGGGAGCAGTGACCGCGGGCCTCTGTACCCGGCCCACATTTCGATGCCCTTCTCAAGAAAGCCTTATAATACCCACCACCGTCCAATAACTGGTGGTTATTGATGGTGACCATACCCCGGCCCATAGACCCCAGGGAGATCAGGAAAATCCGCAAGGAGCTTGGCATAACACAGGAAGAGCTTGCGAAGAAGGCTGGAGTGACTCAGGCCTACATAGCCAAGCTTGAAGCCGGGAAGGTTGACCCGAGGCTCTCGACCCTCAACCGAATTCTCCAGGCCCTCCTTGAGTGCAAAAAGGCCCAGCCGAAGGCCAGGGATGTCATGTCATCTCCAGTCATATCGGTCAAGCCCTACGATAGCGTGGAGAAGGTTATCAGACTTATGAATGAACACAACATATCCCAGATTCCCGTCATCTCTGGAAACAAGGTCGTTGGTTCAATCACCGAGAGGACGCTCGTGCGCCAGAGCCTTGAGTACGACGACATTTACGGGCACAAGGTTGTGGAAGTCATGGAAGAACCTTTCCCAATCGTTAACGAGGATGAAGACCTTGAGGTTGTCAAGTACCTCCTTGAGGATCACCCTGCAGTTCTTGTTCAGGATAAGGCCGGAAAGATCGTTGGCATAATAACTAGGGTTGATCTGTTCAGACTCGGAAAGACTCTATCTAGGGAGTAATGGAAGGTGTCTGAAGTGGAGAAAAAACAGGCCTATCGCATTCTTCTTGTCATTGTAATTCTTCTGGCAGTTCTCTATACACTGGGAGTCGTCGGCATCCTGCCCTTTGAGGTCAGCGAGGTCGTAACGGTTTTCATGGTAGTTCTCTTCTTCGTTCTAAGGTTCAAGGAAAGAAAATGAAACCCCAAAGAAGTTAGGAAGACCCGTAAAGCGGAAGGGCCTCGCGTATTCTCCTGAGAAGCTCGTCCTTCTCCGGCCCGTCCTGGAGTGCTATTTCCAGCACCTGGTCTATGGTCTCGACCGGGTAGATTTCAATCTTCTCTGCTTTGTCGGGACTCAGGAACACGTCCTTCTCGTTGGCCTTGGGTATTATGACCTTCTTTATGCCCGCCTCTATGGCAGCCTCTATCTTCGGTGTCGCCCCACCTATTGGGAGCACTTCTCCACGGACACTGAGGGAGCCTGTCATCGCAACGTCCTGCCTTATCGGTATGTTTTCGAGGGCCGAGATAACGGCCGTTGCTACACTTATGCTCGCCGAGTCACCTTCGACGCCTTCATAAGTCTGGAGGAACTGGACGTGGATGTCGTACCTGCTGATGTCCTCACCCTTGTAGCGCTTGATTATTGCCGAGACGTTCTGGACAGCTTCCTTTGCTATCTCACCGAGCTTTCCGGTGACTATGATTTTGCCCTCCTCCTTGCTGGCCGCGGGGGCAACGACGGCCTCTATCGGCAGGACTATACCGCTCTGCTCGCCTATAACTGCGAGACCGTTTACCCTGCCTATCTCACCGCCCTCGGTCTTTATGACCTGGTACTCCTTCTTGTTCTCTATGTACCAGTCGGCGAGCTGTTTCTCCAGCGGTTTTGCCATTCTCATTGCCTCAAGGACGTCTTCTCTCTCAACGTACTTCTTGCCCTTTTTGATGGCTATGTCTCCAGCCGCCCTGACTATACCACCGAGATCCCTGAGGCGGAGCGTGAGGTGGCCCTTCCTTCCCGCCCTCTTCTGGGCCTCTCTCACTATCTCCTCAACGGCTTCCCTTGTGAAGTGTGGTATCTTGCCGTCCCTCTTGACTTCCTGAGCGACGAACTGGACGAGCTTTCTCCTGTTCTCAATGGTGTCTGGCATCGTTGTCCTCATGTAGACCTCGTAACCGTAGCCCCTGATACGGGAGCGTAAAGCCGGGTGCATCTTGTCTATGGTGTCCAGGTTTCCGGCGGCAACTAGGATGAAGTCACATGGGACAGGCTCCGTCCTCACCATCGCACCGCTCGACATCTCGCTCTGACCGGTTATTGGGAACTTCTTCTCCTGCATCGCCGTGAGGAGGCTCTGCTGCATTTTGAGTGAGAGCGTTGCTATCTCGTCTATGAACAGGACGCCTTTGTGGGCGCGGTGTATCATGCCCGGCTCAACGCGCTCGTGGGCGGGCGTTCCCAGACCACCGCTCTGGAAGGGGTCGTGCCTGACGTCACCGAGCAGTGCTCCAGCGTGCGCTCCTGTGGCGTCAACGAAGGGAGCCTTCTTCCTTCCACAGTTGTCAACGAGTAACTTTGGCACAAGAACCGTGTTCCTGAAGCGCATGTTGGAGAGCACCATCATGCTGAGGAGCACCACGAACATTCCCATTAGGAGTGTGGTGGCCGTTGGCTCCATGATGATTGCCAGTATCACCGTGAATATGACGAACATGAGGAGGTAGTTCTTGATTCCTTCCTGTTCCTTTGCTTTTCTGCGGTAGTTCTCCACGATACGCCTTCCCTGGCATGCTGGAACAGTCTTTATTTTTGGCATGTTCTCGTCTTCGGGATTCGGAAAGACCAGGATGTCCTCAAGGTTCTCCGTTGGAAGGAGCTCCGCCATTGCTTGGCCGAGCATTGACTTACCAGTTCCAGGCTCGCCTATGAGGAGAACGTGCCTCCTCTGGTTTGCGGCCGTCTTTATGACCTCAACTGCGTGTTCCTGACCGATGACCTGATCGATGAGCTTTTCCGGTACCGGGATTTCTTCGGTGGTCTTGAAATCGATTCCTAGATCAAGACTTTCTCCGTACTCGCGGGGAATCAGCCTCTCCTTGGTGGACTCCTCGTCCATCTTTCTTCCCTCTCTCAGCTCTAGGACTGAGTGGATTGACCCGATTTATAACCTTTTTTGAGGGTATGGGCAGCGCCACAAAAAAGCTAAAAGCCCAACGTCAAAACTCCCTTCGGTGAGAGCATGAGGATAGAGGAGCACGTTGCATTCACAGCAAAGCATAACGACTGGCGGGTCGCCAAGAAGCTCACGGAGCTTGAGGATGAGAACGTTGCCCACTTCCTTGCAGGAATAGCGAACTCTGTGAACTCCAGGATACCCGGCTACATGGGGGAAAAGATAGACATAGATGGCATAAGAAAACTGGCAGAAGAAGTCAGGAAAGACACCCTCAGCGACACAATAGTCGCGCTCAAGTCCCCTGGAACATCGAGGAAACTGGGCGGACTGGTCAGAGAGAACGACAAAAAGCTGAAAAAGCTCTTGGTTGATGCTGCAAAGGCAGTTCTCGTCAGGATGACGCTCGAAGGTGTTGTTCCCATCAACTACCCTGAAGGTGAGCTTACTGGAGTTGAGGTAGAATTTCCGTATGAAGAAGACCACGTGAACTTTACTGCCAAGCACGGAAAGTGGATAGTCGTCAAGAGGCTCATCATAGATGAGAAAACGCCCCTGCTTGACGTTGCGAGGCTTTTGGCCAGCATCAACGAGACGGTCACCCTAAAGCTTCCCGCGTATGCGCACATAGACGTTGAGGGTATAGAGGGTGAGTTCTCGGCGTTCAAAAAGGTTAAAAAGTCCGACATCCCGAAGGTTGTGGAAGCCTACGAGGCGTTCGAGCCTTCCGCCTACGCCGATGAACCGTTCCTTGAGCACGCGAGGGTCTACGCTCTTCGCGTGGCCCTTGAGAAGATAGGACTTCCTCTGGACGTCCCGTCCAAGAGCCTCGAGAAGTACCTTGAGAAGGCGTGATGACGCCGAGGACACCTGAGCGGTGATGACTCTTCGCTTCGCTGACCTTTTCCCTTTTGAGGTGCCGTCCATGAGAACGATAAAAATCCGCAGGGAGCTTCTGGAATACCTTCTTCAGTTGGCCAGGAGTGCCTATCCTAACGAGTTTGCTGGCTTTTTGAGGGAGAAGGACGGAATTTTTGAGGAGGTTCTGATAGCTCCCAACCAGTATCCCGGCAGAAACTCGGTATTTTTTAACCACTGGATGCTCCCTCTGGACGAGAGCATAAAGGGAACCGTTCACTCCCATCCCTCTCCAGCATTCTGGCCCTCTGAGGCCGATCTGAGGTTCTTTTCAAAGTTCGGGGGAGTCCACCTGATAATTCCCTGGCCCTTTACCGAGGACGATGTGAGGGCATACACATCCTCGGGGGAGGAGGTCCTTATTGAGATCATTGATTGAATATTTCATGTGAAAAAGATTTATTTAGGGATTCGTCGGATTTTCCTCGGTGATGAACATGAAGGTAAGGGACATAGTGGAGAAACTCCCCGAAAGGCCCAAAAAGAGCGTCTTCAAGTGCTACGAGAAATGCGGACTTCCCGAGATGGAAGCGGAGCTTGAGCCTGAAGTTGATAGAGAAATCATTGAGTTCTTAAAGGCCCTGTCCAACCCGATAAGGCTCAAGATTCTGAAGCTCACCCGCGACAACTGGCTCTGTGTGTGCCTGCTCTCTGAAGTCCTCGGTGAGGACCAGACCCTCATAAGCCACCACCTCCGCACCCTGAAGACGCTCGACCTTGTGAAGGAGCGCAGAGAAGGTAGGATGCGCTTCTATAAGGCCAACACAGAGAGGATTGAAGAGCTCTTGAAGAAAGTTGAAGGGGTGCTCGTTGGGTATGAATGAACTTCAGAGGAAGGTCGATGAGCTGATCCAGAGGCAGGGGGGCTACTGGCCCCCTTTCCAGATGCTCGCGGCGCTGGTGGAGGAGGTCGGTGAACTCGCCGATGCCATGCTTGCTTTTGAGGGCATTAAGGGACATGGGGGGAAAGAGAAACTTGAAGAGGAGCTCGGCGACGTTCTCTACGCCCTCCTATGTATAGCCAACCACTATGGAATTGACGCCTTCCAGGCCCTTGACAGTACCGTGCTTAAATACCGAAAGAGAGATTTGCGAAGCTGATGGTTTTATTTTTATTATCGTATTTCTGTAGTAAGCTCCCGCAATTATAACACTTTTGAACGTTTAATGCTGCAATAACCGCGATTTTTGGCGACCCATCAATAACTGGATTATGCCGAAGTACATCCAAAAACGAAACATTTTTATATGCATTTGTAAACAACTCAAACAAACGTTAGGGGGTGGCTGTGATGGCGGATAAAATAAATCCCGTTGACCTTCGCATCCTTAAGCTTCTCTCAAAGAACGCTCGCCTCACATACAAGGAGCTCGCCGAGCTTCTCGGCACGACAAGGCAGAGAATCTCCCGCAGGATGAACCGCCTTGAGCAGAGCGGTGTAATTTTAAAGTACACCGTGATACCCGATTATGATGCTCTCGGTTACGTTCACGTTGTCCTCGGTATTACTCTGAAGCCCGGTGCAAATGTCAAGGATGCCATAGAGGCCCTTAAGGAAGACGAACACGTCAAGGTGATCCAGCGTGCACTTGGCTCCCACAACCTTGTGATCCACGTAATTGGGCCCAAGGACATGAGGGAGCTTGAAAGGATAATCTCTGAGATATCCAAGAAAGTTCCCGCGATAGACCACATGGACGTAACGTTCATCACTGAGACAATCAAATTTGAGACCCTCTAGTCTCTGTTCTCCTTCTATTTTCAAAATGGGGAAAAAGTAATAAACCTTCTTCAGAGCACTACCAAGATGACGGTGATGACTTTGAACATCATTGCTGATATAATCACGGTGCTCCTCCTCGGGGTCCTGGCATATCGCTCCCGAGCCTTAGATGCCAAGGGCTCGATAGCCGCGGCCCTTTTGGGCTTAGGTGTTCTTGTGCTTGGTGGAACGTGGACGTTTCTGGCACTTTTGACCTTCCTTATCCTCGGAGTTCTGGCCACGAAGTATCGGTATGGAGAAAAAGTTAAGAAAGGCCTCGCCCAGTCAAACAACGGCACAAGAAGCATCGGCAACGTTCTCGGAAACGGTCTGGCTGTGCTGATCTTTCTCCTGGTGGAAGCTGCTGTTAAAGAAGATATCTTCTGGGCGGCAACTTTTGCCTCAATAGCCACGGTGAACGGAGATACTCTCGCGAGCGAGCTTGGAAAAGTCCTCGGTAGGAAGCCTAGGCTAATAACCAACTTGAAACCCGTTAATCCCGGAACGAATGGTGCCGTATCAGTCCAGGGTGAGGTTATAGCCCTCATCGGTGCTTTGATGATAGCCCCCTTCGCTCTCCCGCTGACCACTCACACCTGGAAAATGTTACTCGCAGTCACAATTGGCGGTTTCGTTGGCGTGAATCTGGACAGTCTCATTGGAGCGACCCTTGAGGAGAAGGGAATCACTGACAACAACTCCACTAACTTTCTGGCAAGCCTTCTTGGCGGTCTAATCGGTGCTGCTCTCTTCTACGCTCTTGAGATGTTATAAGACTCCGGCGGATGATGACTACGGCGGATTCCCGAGCGGTGAGGACGACCTTAGGGTCTGACGCCGATTTAGATAAAAAGATCAGGAAGAGTCCTCGGCTTTTTCTTCACTCTTCCTGAGGAACTCTTCATAAACCTCCCAGAGGGAGACCAGCGTCGCTGGTATGCCGTGCTCGGTCGCAAACGTCATGTAAGGTGCTAGGTCAACCACGTAATCGGCAAACCTGAAGAGGCCCCTCGGGATGCCTTCCCGCGAACCAATGAATATGACTACTTCCTTGGCGTAGTGCATGTCCTTTGCCAGTTTCTCTTTGACCTCTGCTAAAGTAGGCCCCTTAGGATCAGTGATTATCAGGAGTCTTTTGTTCCTTCTCTTGTCCCTAACGACCTGGTAGAGATCCCACACAGACACGGGAACCTTCTCAACCTTCCAGGGATAGGCCTCCCTCTGTATCTGGTACCTGCTTTCTTGTCCTATCTTGATGCCCCTGAGAAACTCCATCAGCTCGTAGGCGTCCATTTTCTCCTTAGGTGCTATGATGAGTTCTTTGACCTCAAAGGCCTGGGCCGCCCTGCCGATCTTCTCACCGAACTTCCTGCAGGCCTTGTAATCGCCCCAGTAGGGCATCTGGACAAGGGTAACCTTGGAAAAGAGCTTCCTGGCGTCGAACTTGTCTGGAGTGTATTTTCGGTATTCCTCCCCTGGAAGAACCGAGATATACGCCCTATCCCCTATTATCTCAACCTGGACCACCTTGTCGGGCCAGCTCAGGTTCACGTCCGCATCGGTTATCTCCTTGATCCTCGCACCTAAAACGCGGTTGACATCGATGCTCGAAAAGTCGTGCTTTCCGCGCCTCTTGGTCTTGACGGCGAAGGTTTCATCTTTACTTATGAGACTGGCTATTTCATCGGCGGCTTTCTCTATCTCCTTCAGCTCCGCATTCGTCTCGACGAGGACGGGTATAACGCGCTCCACTTCAGGTATCTCAAGGATTTTCTCCTCCGCGTTCTCATCGTTGGTTTCAACTATTACAAGACCCGAATAACCCATGGGAGAAGCCCAGACTTCAGCGTTGGGAAGGGCTTCTCGGATGTAGTTCCCAGCAACGGACTCCATGCCCCTCTGAGTCTTGACGAGAAACTTCAAGGTATCACCTCCCGGTTATGGTACAGTCCTAAACCCATGAACCTCAAAGTCAGAGTCAAACGTGAAAGCTGTTTTCAGGCCGAGCCTTTCCATGATCGCAAAGCTGAGGGAATCGAAGAGGTCAATACCCCTCTGGTCGCGATACTTAAAGAAGAACTCCCAAGCCTTTCTCCAATCTGCCTCCGTTTCGTTCTCAATGTACACGAAGCTACTCGAGGTTAGGGCATCGTAGTTTTCCTTAGCGATCTCCTTTCCATACCTCTTGGATAGGCCGTTTAAGTACTCCATGAGCACTGGCCTTGAGAGGAGAAAGAGGTTCCCGGACTCGAGGGCCTCCCTCAGGTAAGATACAGCCCTTTCATGGTTCTTGTCATTTCTGTTGAAGAGGGCTATGAGCGCACTCGTGTCAAGGTAGATAACTTCTGGCACCGGCCTTTTCATTCGGTAAGCCCCCACTCCTCGTCTTCGCTGGCGTTCTCCTCAAGCTCCCCCTTTCCAACGATTTTCCAGATGGGGTCGTTTTTCGCCTTTTGTTTAAGCTCTTTCTCTTCAATCTCGACGTACTTCTCAATCGCCTCCTGCAAAAGTTCTTTGAGCGGTTTTCCAGTTCGGATGGAAATGGACTTCAGCATGAGGTAGAGCCTCTCATCTATCTCGGCTTGAATGTGCTTTGTGGCAGATCCCATGACCCTATCACCCAACATGAATACGGCATGGAAGCATATAACGTTTCCGAGAATAGAACCAAAAGAGAATTGAAAAAGCCTTCAGGCGGAAGGCTCGGCGAGAACCTTTATCTTCCTGACCTCGGCGCGCTTGATCGGGTATATCTTCCTCGCTTCCTTCGCTATCTCGCTGGCTATCTGACCGTTGACAGACTGGAGAACGAAGTCAGCGAAGTTGAGCTCCTCGGCCTTCTTGTAGATGATGTCCTGGATGATCTTCCTGATAGCCCTCTCCTGGCTGGTCTGAATCCTCCTGTAGGCGATGACCATGCCCATGACGCGGAGCTTGTAGCCGTCCTTGGTGGTGATGTTGAATATTCCATCAACCCTGGTGGTCCTCCTCCTGACGAGGGACCTTATGTAGCTCCTCGCGAGGGTGTGGCCCTTGAACTTGGTGTAGGCGTTCTGACCCTTGACGTCGTAGACCTGGAAGTAGAGCTTGACGTGGCCCTTGGTGAAGTCGCCGGTGAGGTCCTTCAGAGTCGTTTCAATAACCCTGCCTATAACCTTCTCAGGGTCGTCAGCGGGAGTGAGGCCTATCTCCTTGCTCCCAAAGAAGTCGGGAGCGTAAACGATGTACCACTCTTTCATCTTCCACTTATCCTTAGCCGCAGCGGCCCTCTTCCTTGGGTTACCTCTTGCCATCTTAACACCTCCAGTTCACACCTCTACGCTATCTTCGGCGATTTTGACCGAAAACACAATATCATCGAGCGCTTTGATGAGGGTGTCAATCTCACCCGAGTATTTAACCTTTGTTATGACGTCTCCATCAACCCATCGGGTTTGCACATTTAAACTTTTCTTTAGTTCCTCGGGCATGCTCTCGTTGTCCACCTGGATTGCTTCAGCTATTGCCCTCGCCTTGGCATCATCGCCGTAGTGCCAGACTATCTCAACCCTCGCCTTCACTTCCACCGCCCTTCACCTGCCTCCCGAGGGCTTCGTTGAAGAGCTTAATGAACTCGTCTATCCTGTTCTTCGGGAAGCGTATGCCCGCGGCTATGGCGTGTCCACCGCCCTCGCCGCCAAGTTTTTCGGCAACCTCTTTCAACGCTTCCCCAAGGTGGTAGCCCTTCTCCAGTGCCTTCTCCGTGGTTCTGGCAGAGCCTTTTACCAGGTTCTCGTCCTCGTCGCTGTCGGCTAGAACTACCACGGGTTTCTCTGGGTCAGCCAGACCCGCGTTGATGGCCATGTTGGCTGCTATTCCAACGAGAGTGTCCCGTATGTTCTTGCCAGCGTAAAAGACGTAGGCGTGCTCCCCCTCTTCGACCATGTTCCAGTTCTGGATTATGAACTTCCTCGCCTCTATCTGCTCTTTTTTGTAGTCGTCGAGCATCTTTCTGGCAACTTTGTAGGCTTCCTCGTCGCCCAGGCAGATAGCAACTCCCAGCGTTCCGGCGTTCAGCCTTCCTGTGGCGTTGAGGAGCGTTGCGAACTCCCTCGCCTCATGTCTTACGTCCCCCTCAGGGTAGAGCGGGCTTATGACAACGTCACCAATGAGCCTGTCTATTGCTTCCTTCGGTGCTCCGTGCTTTATCATGTGGACGAGGAGGGCCTCGTGGAGCTTTCTCTTTTCCTCTTCCCTCAGCTGCCAGTACTTCATTTCAGGGTCAAAGCCTTTGGCGCGGAGCCATTCTATTGCCTTCCTCTCGTCTCCCGTTATCTCCGGGATTTCAGGATTGGTAGCGTAGGCGAGCATCTGATAGAGCGGCCTGCTCTCCCTTCCAAAGAGCCTGAGTTCTTTCCTGACTTCGAGAATACCCAGCTCCTTTCCGTCCTCTATGATTTCAAGGTTGAGTCCGTGAAAAGTCCCGTCTATCTCCTGCATATCCCCAACGGCGCCGACGATGGCTACGTAGGCCATGTCCCTGTTCTTTCTGTTCATCTCCCTTGCGACGAAGTAGGCCACCCCAGAGCCGCTCAAGTCCCTAACGCTGTTTGCTCCGAATGGAACCGGATTAACAAGGACGTGGGAGTCCGTTGAGAACGAGTCCTTCTCGGGTGGGTGGTGGTCGGCAACGACGACGGTGGCAAAGTTCAGCTTTTCTTCGATGAGTTCAATTGAGCCGCTTCCGAGGTCGCTGAAAACGTAGATTTCTCTCTTTTCCCTCGCCAGCTGGTCTATAAGCTCCTCGCTCACCTGCTTGACGATGCTGAGCTGGAAGGTTCCCCCTTCCCTCGCAACGGCCTTCGCAAGAATCGCACCTGCCGTGATGCCGTCAGCGTCCCTGTGGGAGATGAGCCTTATCGTGTGACCTAACTCGATATGCATCTTAATTAGCTCGGCCCCTTCCCTAACGCGCTCCAAAAAAGCCTCCTTATCCACGCGGCATCACCGGAAGAAGAAGGAAAGGGATCAGCGGACCAGGAGCTTGGCCTGCTCTGGGTCGTAGCGCCACTTGGCTGGGAGCTTGCCAGTCCTGCGGTAGTACTTGACGAGCCTCCTGATCTTGCTCTCGATGAGCTGAAGGCCCCTCCTTGAGTGCTTGTCCTTCGGGTGCTGCTCGAGGTGCTTCCTGAGGTTGACGGCCCTCCTAATGAGGAACATGAGGTCCTCTGGAATCTCCGGAGCGAGGCCGTTCTCTTCGAGTATCTTGGTTATCTTCTTGCCGGTTATCAGCTTGACGCTCGGAATGCCGTACTGGTCGCGGAGAATCGTGCCTATCATGGCCGTGCTGTAGCCTTCCTTCCTGAGCTTGACAACCAGAGCCTCGACCTCCTCCGCCGTGTACTCGACCCAAGCCGGCGGAGCGGTCCTCGGTGGCCTCTTTGAACCAGACTTACCCCTCTTTCTCGCGTGTATCCTCGCCATATCATACACCTCCCGGTGACGGCCAGCTCCCGCCAGCCGCCCCTTCGCATCGGCGTTGCGGAATGAGTTTAAAAAGGTTTGCCCCGCTCCCGATACTCCCTACCAACTTTAATGTATCTCTCCTTCCAACGCATAGTGGCATCGTTGGGACAGCATTCCAGAAGAGAGAGCGCATACTGCAGTTTTTGAGTTTTTCTTTCTGCAGTGAATCCAATTTCCTCGTGGAACCGTTTAATGTCCATTAATCTGGTTATTCGCAGGCCAAACATATCCACATTTGATTTATACTCCCGTCCTCGTATAACAACCCTCTGACCTTTAGAATACATCTTGAATATCGCGGATGTTATCTTGAATTTTGTCTCGAGCAACTTCCTTGAAAATTCGAGCAGTTTCAGATTCGAGTTCACAGCCTCCACATAAACTCTAAATCTTTTACCAGCAGAGACCACCGGAAAACCTTCACTGTCAAAGAAACCCCTCAAAAACTCCGCAGGATACAACTCTGCTACCTCAAATAGGAATTCAATGGGATTTTTCAAAAATCCATACAAAGCCTTGCTGGAGCCTTCAACATAAAAACGATTAACTCTCGTGGAATCGTTTTCAAATCCAAAGACGGGATGCAATCCCAGCGTCTTCAGAGCATTGTAAAACGCCTCAGCAAATTCCCTGTCTACAACCTTGAGCTTTATTCGGTATTTTCCGTTATCCTTGTTATGAATGCTTCCGTCTCCCAGATAAACACCAATCACGTACGAGAGAGCTGGGGACGGGCTCAAATTCACATCGTTTATTTTGTTGAATGGGTCGTGTGTTCCCTTGCACCATCTACTGATGGTAGGTCGGGAAACGCTAACATCGTATGCCTCAGCGATCTTTGATGAGATGGCTGAATAACTAAGCCCCTCTGAACGGAGAGTTCTTGCATAGTCCATAATCTCTTTGAGTTCGAATACTGATAAATCTCGCAACCTTCTCATTATTACTACTTAGCAAGATGTATGTATAAACTTTTCGAAAATTATGCTGAACAATAAACATCATGGGGGAACAAATACCAGAAGAAATGCACAAAAATAGACTGGTAGCGGGGCGAGGATTTGAACCTCGGACCTCCGGGTTATGAGCCCGGCGGGCACTCCTAGCTGCCCCACCCCGCTGCTCGACCCGTTAGTTAGTGAACAGTGGAGGGTTTATAAATTTTGCGGAGGCGGTTTTATAACTTTTCCAGGTCAAATTATGCCGGTGGTAGAATGTACCTGACGAAGGAGGAGGAGCTAATTTTAGCGGGAGAGTACGGCTACGCCCTCCAGAAGGCGATGGAGATACTCGTTGCCCTCGGCGACATCTACGGTGCTGACAGGCTCATTCCGATAAAGAGCGCCCAGGTGGCGGGAGTCTCCTACAAGAACATCGGTGATGCTGGAATCGAGTTCCTGAGGGACTTTGTAGAGGCTGGAGCGAAGGTCAGTGTTTACACAACCCTCAATCCGGCGGGAATAGGCGACGACGAGTTCATGGAAAAGCAGATGGAAGTCCTTGAGCTTTACAGAAAGATGGGCATTGAGGTCACATCTACCTGCACCCCGTACTACGGCGCAAACCTCCCCAAGTTCGGGGACCATATAGCCTGGAGCGAGAGTTCAGCGGTCAGCTTCGCCAACTCCATACTTGGAGCGAGGACAAATAGGGAAGGTGGACCTTCAAGCCTCGCCGCTGCCATCGTCGGCAAAACTCCAAACTACGGCCTCCACCTCGATGAGAACAGGAAGGCAACGGTTATCGTTGACGTTAAAGCTAAGGTAAAGACCTTCGCAGACTACTCGGTTCTCGGCTACCACGTCGGCAAGACCCTCGGAAACGACGTCCCCTACTTCAAAAACCTAAAGCCTGAAAAGACCGAGTTCCTCAAGGAGCTCGGCGCCGCGATGGGGGCTACCGGCTCGATAGCCCTCTACCACGTTGAGGGAGAGACCCCTGAGTACAGGGAGGCTATAACTGACAAACTGGAAACGATAACCGTTGAGGACTCTGACCTTAAAGCCGTTAGAGAATCCTTCCAGGACGATTGGAGTGATATAGACATGATCCTGATTGGCTGTCCGCACGCTTCCCTGCCAGAGGTCAAGGAAATAGCAGAACTCCTGAGAATGCGCGGGAAGCCCCTCAAGATACCCCTCTTCATAACCGCCAGCAGGGCCGTGAAGGCTTTGGCGGATGCCCTGGGTTATACTGAGATAATCGAACGCTACAACGGGAAAATCATACCCGATTCATGTTTCGTCGTCTCGCCGATAAAGGGATGGTACAGGGGGATAGCCACGAACAGCGGAAAGTCGGCCTTCTACTTCCGTTCCTTCGGCTTCAGCGTACGGCTTGACGACGTTGAGAACCTGATAAAGGAGGCTCCGTGAGGTGGTAACATGAAGCTCAAGGGCAGGAAGATCGTTGGGGGCAAAGCGGAGGGAGAAGTTATAGTCTCCAGGAAGCCCCTCTCCTTTCTCGGCGGCGTTGATCCCGAGACGGGCATCGTGACTGACGCCGAGAGCGACATCAGGGGTCAGAGCATAGCGGGAAAAATCCTCGTCTTCCCGAGGGGCAAGGGCTCCACGGTTGGTTCCTACGTCATCTACGCCCTCAAAAAGAACAACAAAGCCCCGAAGGCTATAATCGTCGGAGAAGCCGAGACTATAGTTGCCACGGGCGCGATTATATCAGACATTCCAATGGTTGACGGTGTGGATGTCTCAAAGCTCAAGACCGGGATGAAAGTCCGCGTCGATGCCGACAGCGGAGAGGTCGAAATCCTTGAGGATGGGGAGTAGGTTTTTAACTTTCTCCCCAATTTCTTTTGGGAAGTGAAAATGCCGAGGGGAATATACGAGTGCGTAAACTGCGGCCACAGGGAAGTTCTGGATTCCACCGAACCCGTGATTGAGAGGGCCTGTCCCAAGTGCGGCGGCGACATGATACTAGTGGGCTATGCTGTAAGCGGTGTAGAATCTCCGAACGTCCGTTCTGGGAGGGAGGAAGTCCCAGCTCCCGAGGGGAGTGGAGTTTCTCCCGGGGTTGAAGTCCCGAGAGAATCGCCTCACGGTCTTCCCCCAGAGGTCGAGGCAAAGCTGAATGAGTTCTACTCTCTGAGGTTTTACGGCTTTGATGGGCACGTGGCGGTCTTTGAGGTTCTCGACATCTACGAAAAAAACTTTGAGAGGGTTCTCAGGGAGCTTGAGAACCTCGGCTACTGGGCGGCCCTTAAGAAGAGGGACGGCAGAATCGTGCTCTTCGTCTTTCCCGCTGGAAAGATACCCCCGGACAATCCGTGGCTCCCCTGGCTTTTCCTCGTGCTTACAGTACTCTCGACGTTCTTCGCCGGCTACTACCTGGCGCTCAACTACATCGCCACCCTTGAACACTACGGCCTTCCAGGCCTTAGAAACCCGTATATAATTGCGCTCTCCTTCTCGGTCAGCGTGATGGCCATAATAGGCACCCACGAACTCGGCCACAAGATAGCGGCCACCTACCACGGCGTTAAAGCGACGATGCCGTACTTCATACCTTTCCCAAACATCCTCGGGACGTTGGGAGCCGTGATAAGGGTGAAGTCACCGCTCCCTACCAGAAACGCCGCCATAGACCTCGGCGTCAGCGGGCCGATAGCGGGCTTCCTCGTCGCCGTGCCAGTTACAGTGCTCGGTCTGAAGCTATCCGTGCTGGTGCCCATGAGCATGGTGCCATCAACGGAGGGCGGTCTCTACTTCGGAACCAACCTGCTCTTTGAGGCCCTCCAAAGGCTGGTGCTCAACGTACAGGGCGATTACGTGATTTTCCTTCATCCAGTAGCCATAGCTGGCTGGGTCGGAATACTGGTTACCTTCCTCAACCTAATCCCCGTCGCCCAGCTCGACGGCGGCCACATCCTTAGGGCGTTTATCAGCGAGAAGGCGCATAAGATGATAACCTACGCCGCAGCTCTGCTCCTCGTCGGGATGAGCTACCTCTGGAGCGGCTGGCTGATATGGGCCATACTGATAATCTTCATAGGCTCCGCTGGCAACCCGGGGGCTCTCGACGAGGTTAGTCCTATCTCGAAGGGCAGAATAGTTCTAGCACTAACGGCGCTTGTGATATTCGTGATTACAGCAACTCCGAGGCCGCTCTGGACGGCTTAGCCTTTCAATTATTTTTCCTTTAGTATCTGCTGGATGTCGTAGTATATCGAGTCCCTCGACACTCCGAACATTCTGGCGAGCTCCGAGATGTTCAGCACCTTCGGGTTGTAGTTGAACTCCTTGAGAACCCGTGCGATGAGTCTCCGCCTTTCTTCCATTGTGAACTCCTCGAAGGGTTTCTGCTCAGTGGGGGCGTTGTAAACGGCAACAGCGACGCCGTAGGCCCTCCTCGTAACGGGGGTTACGTAGGTGCCGACCTCGAAGTCCACAACCTCAGCGTTCTTCGGCAGCTTCGAGTTGAGAATCTCTAGGGCTTTGTTGAGGGCATCGGCCCTGTTCTTACCAGTTGAATGTTCCGCAATGATGCCCTTTAACATATCTTTCTCGTCGTCTATGAGCACCGTAACTCCAAGGTTCATAAAAGCTCCAAAGCTCAGGGAAATCTTTGCGGATGATATGAATCCGTGGGTTGATTGGAGGGCCTTATTTGATAATTCAACCACAGTGCTTGTACAATCCTCGATACTTGCAGATTCATGCTGGAAATTAAGCAACCTCATGCCACCACCCCTGCTGATTACACAATATTGAAGGCCTCACCCTCAAATTTGGGTAGAAAGCTATATAAGGGTTTTTGGATTGAAAAATGGAATGAAGTAACCCTTCGGAGGTGTTGAGGAATGTTCAGACTCAATAGGAGGAAGGGCCAGGGTGCCATCGAGTACCTCTTCATGATCGCGGCCGCCCTGGTTATAATCCTGATAGCTGTGAGGTACGTGAGCAACAGTGGAAGCCAGGCACAGGAACAGGGTAACATTGCCCAGCTTCAGGCCCAGGCTGAGCTTGCCAAGAGCAACCTTATAAGCAGAAACGCTTGGAATGACAACTATATAGTGACCTGGGGTGACAATGGAAACAAGACTCTTGTTATAAAACCGGATAGTTCTACTCCCCTAGTTAACGCAACGGCTACTCATGCAGATACATACAAATCAGTAATCAGCAACGATTTGACTCTCAAGAAGGTCTATGACAACTGTATGGCTGGGGATGAGAAGTATTGCTATATCTTAATTGATCTTGGCTGATCCCATGACTCTTTTCTCTTTTCTTTGGTGATAGCGATGCGTGCTCAGGCTTCTATTGAGTATATGTTCATGTTCATCCTTGCGTTTGCTATGATATTCGCCGCTCTTTTTGCATACAATTCTGGTTATCTTCCAAAGACACTTCAAACTGGCGAGCAGGTTGGCACTCTTTCCCTCCAGAACTCCGCCCAGTACATCGTCGTTCAGCTCAACGCCACGGGAACCTGGAAAGACATCAAATCCAAGGCCGTCTCCCTCTCGACCTCGAACGGAAAGACCACCTGCACAGTCCAGGGGACTTCCTACTCAGGCGATTATTCCGGTGTGATCAACTACGACGTGAACGGCAAGAACATGGGACAGATTTATGACGACTGCATGGACGGCAACGATGAGGCGTGCAAGGTAATAATCTGCGCGCTGGGAAGCTAGGGAGCTGGATAACTGCAAAACTTATTTAAGCATTGCGTTGATACCACCCATTGGAGACAGAAACTATTGAGGGTGATCCTTGTGTGCGCCCAAGCGGCGAGAGAGTACTATACATTCTGGCAAAGGTTTTTCAGAGACGTTCCTCTTCTCATGTTCACAGACATCACATCGTTATCAGACGTATTTGGGAAAATACGGGCGCAAATAGATGAAAACTCCGATGAAATCCTGCAAAAACTTCTACAGATCACTCCCGAGGAGGCAACTAAAGAATCCTACGAAAGAGCAATAGGGGATATCAACAACATTATCCTATCTGAAACATCCCCCTTCTTGGACGAACTCATGGAGGCCGCGGAAAACAGCTACATAAACCCAGAAGAAGTCAAAGAGGAAGTGCTCAATATCTTAATCCCCGAGATTGTGGAACTTCAGGCTCAGGTGAACGAATCGAACAGAAAACTATGGGAAAAGGCATTAAGCAAGGACAACCTAACCGAAGAGGAAGTTAAGCAGTTTGAAATCCTCGACAAATTCTTGTCCCTGGAGGCGAACCTCCTTGGGATAATGGTGGAAAACAGGGATTTCAACACCATAGAAGAACTAATCGGATACTTCCTCCTCCTGCTTCTGAGAGTGCTGAAAATCGTCGAAGAGGAAAGAGACCTAGCTGAACTTGAAAAAGACTTCAAAATCGTCGCGGAGAAAATAAAGTCCCTAAATCCCGAACCAAGGACAATAGACGACTACTTCATTGACGAACTTCTGGAAGACTGACTTTCTTTGAAGCCAGAGGAGGATGAAACATGCTGGAACAAGGTGAAATATGGACGGCACCGTTTCCTTACTATGAACTCCAGGGTAACAGCCAAAAATTCGTTTTAAAAGACAAAATAAGGCCTGTCATAATTGTCTCAGAGAATAAATTCAACTCAGATAACTTGGACGTTATAGTTTGCCAGGTATCCCGCCACAAAGACTACCGAATACTAAGCCTACCTCCTGAACTCAAAAGGAGGGTGATAATAATCTCCAACTCTAACCTAGTGCCTGGAACGGGAAGGCTGAGGAACATAAGCATCATCAAGCCGTTCAAATTGTTCACCCTTCCCAAGGACATCGTTCTAAACGGAAAGCTAATCGGAAAACTCGACCGGCCGACACTCAAACAACTACTATCCAACATCCACAGCCTCTTTTAATCCCCGAACCTCAAACACTAAGCTCGCTCGCCTTGAAGGGCAAAGCTTTCAAAAAGAAAAGATAAACCTTTAAATCTCCTTTCTCCAAATCCCCTTAAGGTGGTGGCGATGGCGTTCCTCTCATTCGGCTCCAAGAAGGGTAAGGTTCAAAAGATGCTGGAGGAGAGCCAGTTCGAACTCCTTCTCCAGGAGGCAGTAAAGGACAAGAAGATCAGGGAGGCCCTCTTTGAACTTCTCTCCTCGAACAACCCGGGTGTTGTTGGAGATGCCCTGCTAACGATAACGAACCTCGTGGAAAGCAACCCTGATGTTGTCAAGGGTCATTTTAACGAGGATACCTTCAGGAAAATCCTTGGCCTTACGGAATCTAGAAACCCCTACGTCAGGGAGAACGCGATGACGCTGGCTTATGCTATCGTCAAAACCTATCCGGAGCTTCTCGACAAATACAGGGCCTGGATTGTTGAGGAACTTGGGAAGCAGCTCGAAACAGGGGACAAAAACCAGAAGGGATTCGCCCTCATGATCATAGGGGAACTCGGCCTGCGCGAGCTGTCAGAGAAGGTCCGGGAGTTCGTGGACGTCGAGGACAAAGTGATACTTCCCTTCGAGGGCAAGAAGTGGGTCAAGCTCGGAGATATAGCAAAGGAAGCTCTTGAAAAGCTCTGAGGTGGGAAAAATGCTGGAGCTTTTAGTTCTTCTTTTCCTTCTTATAGCAGTTGGATGGATCCTCATCAAGCTGACCCTGGCAATAATCAAGTGGCTCGCCCTGAACACGATAGCTGGCCTGCTGATAATCGGCCTCCTCAACTTCCTCGGCGTCACTCACGTCCAGCTTAACCTCTTGAACCTTCTCATAGTGGCAATCGGTGGAATCCCGGGTGTTTTCATAGTAATCCTGCTCTCCCTTCTGTAGCTCCAAACCTTTATAAAGGCCCTTTTCGTGCCTATTTCAGCGAGAGAAGTTAGGGGTGATGCTCATGTCTCACAAGTCTGCCGAGATGTACGAACTCAAGAAGAAGGTCGAGGAGCTGAAGAGCTATCGAGGCCGCGCAACCGAGCTCGTCAGTCTCTACATCCCGGCCGGCTATGACATAAACAAGGTCATGCAGCAGCTTAGGGAGGAGTACGGGACCGCTCAGAACATCAAGAGCAAGTCAACTCGAAAGAACGTCCTTGGTGCACTCGAAAGAGCGATGCAGCATCTCAAGCTCTACAAACAGACCCCCGAGAACGGCCTGGCTCTCTTCGTCGGAAACGTGAGCGAGCAGGAAGGTGTGAGCGACATAAAGCTCTGGGCTATCGTTCCACCCGAGCCGCTCAACGTCAGGCTATATCGATGTGACCAGACCTTCGTTACCGAGCCCCTTGAGGAGATGCTCCGCGTTAAGGACGCCTACGGCCTTATAACCGTCGAGAAGAACGAGGCGACTATAGGTCTCCTCCGTGGGAAGAGAATCGAGGTCATAGACGAGCTTACCTCCAACGTCCCCGGAAAGACCCGCGCCGGTGGTCAGTCGGCGAGGCGTTACGAGCGCATCAGGGAGCAGGAGACCCACGAGTTCATGAAGAGGATTGGGGAGCACGCCAACAAGGCTTTCCTGCCCCTCCTTGAGAAGGGTGAGCTCAGGGGCATAATCATAGGCGGTCCTGGTCCGACGAAGGAGGAGTTCGTTGAGGGAGATTACCTCCACCACGAGCTCAGGAAGAAGGTCATCGGCGTTGTTGACATCAGCTACCACGGTGAGTACGGTCTAAGGGAGCTTGTTGAGAAGGCCAGCGACATCCTCAAAGACCATGAGGCAGTTAAGGAGCGTCAGCTCATCCAGGAGTTCTTCAAGCACCTCGTCAAGGACACGGGAATGATAACCTACGGTGAGAAGGAAGTTAGGAAGGCCCTTGAGCTCGGCGCCGTTGACAAGCTCCTAATCAGCGAGGGCTACGACAAGGTTCGCGTCAGGGCGAAGTGCAACAACTGCGGCTGGGAGGAGCTCAAGACAATGAGCGAGGGGGAGTTCCATGTTTACAAGAAGCAGTTAACTCACTGTCCCAAGTGCGGAAGCCAGAACATAACCTTCGAGAAGTGGGACGTAGCGGAGGAGCTTATAAAGATGGCAGAGGAGAGCGGGGCGGACGTCGAGATCATCTCCCTCGATACCGAGGAAGGCCAGCAGTTCTACAAGGCCTTTGGAGGTCTCGGAGCGATTTTGAGGTACAAGATTCAGTGAGCTATTTATACGCTTCCCCTCTTCTTTTAAGCCGATGGATTAGTATAACTCTCTCTTCCCAGTTTACTGAGTAGATAACCCGGTATTCACCGAGTCTAACTCTGTATATATCCAGATCATCGGAACCCTTCAGCTTTGCGATATCAAACCTGTCCCTCGGAACGGCTTCATACTGAAGAACGTCCTTCAGCTCCAGAAATCTGTTGAGATTGGCTTTGGCATTTTCTTTAGCTCTTTTATGACTTCCTTTCTGATTTTAACTCTGAACGTCATTCTTCATCCTCCAGGATTTCATCGAGGTCTTCGGCATCAATCCATTCCTCGCTTTCCTCCTTGAACTTTCTCGCTTCCATTTCTATCTCTCTGAGCTCCTCCTCGGGGACTTCGTCCTTCACAAGGGGAACGAGCATAGACTCAAGTCTTTGGATGTGAACCTTGAGCCTCTCCAGTTCAGAGAGAATATATTCAATGCGTGCATCAGTAGTCCTTTCCATACTCTCACCGTCTAGTGGTATCTACAGGAGGTATTTTTATGTTTCGACTACTTTTTTCTTGGCTTACAGAACCTCTAAGAGGAGAGCCCTCACCTTTTCTTCAACTTCCTTTCCATCCATAGTGTAGGGCGGCCTGAGGACGGGTTTTATCGAGAAGCCCCTGACTCTCATTGCGAGCTTTATAGCCGATCCAAACGACGAGGCGATGTCATAGACCTTTGAGAGTTTAGCCAGCTTTCTTGAGTATTCAAAGGCCTCCTCAAAGCGCTTCTCGTTGAAGGCCTTGTAGAGGCGTAGATGAAGCTCTGGTGCAAAGTTCGCGCACGCCATTATTCCGCCATCGCCGCCGAGGATCAGCGTGTTGAGGAAGTGCTGGTCGAGGCCAGTGAAGACCCTGAAGTCTTTCCTTTCTCCCTTCACATCGAGAATAATGTCCCTTATGTAGTTCACGCTGTCTAGGGTGGCCTTAATGCCGGCAATGCTTGGGTACTCTATGGTGAGGCGCTTGACGAGTGGAACGCTCAGCGAGTTCGCACAGGCGGGGATGTTGTATAGTATGATTGGGATGTCGGTTTTCTCCGCTATCATTGAGTAGTGCCTGAATAGTGCCTCCTCGGTGAGGGGACAGTAGTATGGGGGCGCTATCACGGCGTAGTCTGCGCCAATATCCTGGGCGTGCTTTGTAAGTTCAATGACCTCGAGGGTGTTCGATGATGCCGTCCCCACGAGGTAGAACGCTGAAGTTACAAGTTCCCTGCCCTTCTCGGCCAAAAACCTTCTCTCCTCCTTGCTGAGGCTCGTAAACTCCCCGGTAGTCGCGTTTATGAATATTCCGTGAACCCCGACCTTCTGGAGGTAGTCGAGGTGCTCTTCGAGAGCTGGTACGTCTATTGAATAGTCCTCTTTGAAGGGCGTGACAATGGGGACTATAACGCCACGCATGGAATCACCGGGATAAAGTACGTCTAAAAGGGTATTTTAGTGTTGGTATTGCACGAAAACCTTAAGTATCGGTACCGATACTTAGTATCGGGGGCGATACCTAATGCTGTTTGATCCAAGACCTAAAGAAAGAAGGGAGGAAATCTTTGACAGGGAGAAAGAACTTGAAAGTATACTTAACGGAATGAACGAATATCCGATAAGCCTCATCATCGGAATTAGACGAGTGGGGAAAAGTTCTCTGCTGAAGGTCGCCCTGAACGAGTACTCCGGTATTGGAATTTACATGGACACCCGCCGCCTCTATTCCGCTGGTAGCGGCAGTATAAGCTCAGCTATGCTCGTTGACGAGATAACCAGGATACTCCTCGGGAAGGGCAGGGTTGGTTTCCTTAGGGGGATTAAGGTGGAGGAGATAAACCTCCTAGGCCTTCACTTAAAACCCAGGGAATCAACCTGGGTTGATGTTCTGGATAGGCTGGAGCAGTTCGGAAGAAAGACTGGAAAGAAAGTCGTCATTGCCTTCGACGAGGCTCAGTACCTCCGTTTCTTTGGTTCACGAGGGGGTAAAGACTTCCTCGCAGGAGTAGCTTATGCCTACGATTCACTCCCAAACATCAGCTTCGTGTTCACAGGTTCCGAAGTGGGCCTCCTCCACGACTTTGTTGGAATTGACGACTATTCCAGCCCCCTCTACGGCAGAATATCAGAGGAGATCGAGATAAGGGCGTTTCCCAGAGAGCTCTCAGAGGAATTCTTGAGGAGGGGATTTGCAGAAGTTGGAGTTAAAGTTCCTGAAGATGAGATAAGAAGAGCTGTTGACGAGCTCGATGGTATCCCCGGATGGCTCGTTGAGTTCGGATTCAACTACTGGAAGAAGGGAAGCTTTGAGAAAGCTATAGAGACAACCATGAACAGGGCAAAGGCCATGATAAAGGAGGAGCTCTTTGAGTTGGAGAAGCGCTCCCCCCGCTACGCTTTGATTTTAAAGGCGATCTCAATTGGACTTTCAAGGTGGTCTCAGATAAAGGACTATGTTGAGGCCAAAGGCGGTCCGATAACCAACGCACGCCTCAACAGCCTTCTCGTGAACCTGGAGAAAATGGGTTGGATAAAGAAGGAAAACGGCCGCTACCACATTATAGACCCGGTTGTGGAAAAAGTGATTAAAGAGGACTGATCACATCCTCTCCGGCGCCTTTATTCCGAGAACATCAAGTCCGTTCCTGAGAACCTGCTTTACAGCCAAGACGAGGAGCAGGCGCTCCTCTCTTATTCCCTCCTCGGCCTTGAGCACTGGGTGGTCCATGTAGAACCTGTTGAAGAGCGAGGCCAGTTCGTTGAGATAAGCTGGAACGAGATGGGGCTTGACGTCCCTGCCAGCGCTCTCCAGAACCTCCGGGAACTTCGCGAGGAACTTTATCAGCTCCTTCTCCCTGTTTGTCAGCTTTGAGAAGTCCGCCTTCTCAAGCAGGGCATTCCAGTCAGTCTCCACTCCGCTCTCTTCGGCCTTCCTGAGGATAGAGGCACACCTTGCATGGGCGTACTGGAGGTACGGGGCGCTGTCTCCCTCGAAGTTGAGGACATCTTCCCAGCGGAAGGTGATTACCTTGTCCGGGCTGTACTTGACGAGGTTGTAGCGGACTGCCCCAACGCCAACAGCCTCGGCTATCTCATCTTTCTCCTCATCGCTCAGGTTCGGGTTCTTCTGCTCGACAAGCTCCCTTGCCCTCTGGACGGCCTCGTTGAGGACTTCATCGACGGTGAAGCCGACCCACGTTCCCTTCCTTCCGGAGAACGAGCCTTCAGGTCTTACCACGTGCTCGTAGGCCAGGTGGTGGAAGTTTTCAGCCGCATCCTCAAAGCCAAGGAGCTGGAGCGCGTACTTTATCGCCATCTGCGGGTGCTTCTGCTCGGCGCCGATGACGTTGATTACTATATCAGCCCTTCCGAACTTTCCGGGCATCTCCTTTCCGTCGGGAGCCGTCGTCCAGGTCTCGTGGTCCTCAACCCTGTCCCAGAGCTTGTAGAGCATGTCGGCTTTGACCTTGCCAAACTTCCAGAGGTGGTAGGCTATGTCCTTGCCGGTATAGGTTGCCGTCCCGTCGCTCCTCCTCAGAACGAGGAACGGGTTCTTCATATCAGGGAAGAGCTTTCTTAAGTCCATCACGAAGGCTCCCTTGTACTTGCCCTCCGTCGCCCAGAAGAAGTTCTCGTTCTTCTCTATCAGCCCGTAGGCCTCGCCGAAGATCCCGCTCTTCATTATGTCGCTCTCCCAGCTGAGGAGGTCGTAGGTTATCCCCATGCGGTAAGTGGTGAGCATCTGCGCCCTGACAACGCGCTCGGCGAGCTTCCTTCCAACCTCGGCTATCTCGTTGTCGCCCTCTTCGAGCTTCTTCATCAGCTCGCGGACTTCCTTATCAACCTCTGGGTTCTCCTCAAGTTTCTTGTTGACCTCAACGTAGAGCAGGCCCATTACATGGTCTATGAAGTCCTCCTTCAGGCCCTTCTCGCGTAGCTCCGCTTCAATCCTCTCAAATTCCTCCTTCAGGTTTAGGTAGCCCCATAGAACCTGGGCGAACTGAACGCCGAGATCGTCAATGTAGTTCTGAACCTCGACGGTGTAGCCGAGCTTCCTCATTATCCTCGCCATCGTGTCGCCGAGAACGGCGTTCCTCGCGTGCCCCATGTGGAGCGGCTTTGTCGGGTTCACAGAAGTGTGCTCAACTATGACCTTCTTTCCACTCCCGAGTTCACTCTCGCCGTACTTCTCGCCCTTCTCGAGTATTTCCCTCACAAGGGCCTTTCCAAAGAACTCGTAGTCGAGGTAGAAGTTTATGTAGCCGTTCACGGCTTTAACGTCCCTTATTTCTTCTGGGAGCTTTTCCTTCACTCTCCCAACGAGTTCCTCGGCTATAAACTTCGGCGCCTTCCTGAATACCCTGGCCAGCTGGAAGGACACTGCCGTTCCAAAGTCGCCCAGCTCGATGCTGGGGGTGTCATCAAAGGTTATCTCACCGTCCCATTCCTTTCCAGCCTCATGGAGCATTTCATCAAGAGCTTGACGCAGTGCGAGCCTTACCCTTTCCTGAACTTCTTTGTAAACCATCCTCACCACCGGCCCAACTACAACCCAACCTTTAAAAACTTCTCCCGCGAGCTTACTAAGGGGATGGGTATGAAGCACCACGTAGGTGAGCACAAAGCTAAGAAGGGCCTCATAAGGATAGAGTTCGACGAAAGGGATGGAAGGGCTGAAAACGTCAGGATAACGGGAGATTTCTTCATTCATCCCGAGGAGACTGTTCATGAACTTGAAAGCAGGCTTGAAGGGCACAAGCTCGAAGAGCTGGAGGGGATAATAGACGAGTTCTTTGCCATGAGGCTTGACGTCGAGATGCCTTATATAAACGTCGAGGACTTCAAGATAGCGTTGAAGAAGGCCCTCGAAGGGTGAAACCCGTGGGGAGAATTGGCAGGTATTTCCTCTATCTACTGTTGGCACTCTTCGCTGGCATAGCTGCGGGTCTGGCATACGTGAGGTTCCAGCCGGGAATGGCCTTCGAATATATGGAGCGGCTTGCCAGACAGTTTGGAAGTATCTCCGAGAACCCGTTCAGAAATTTTGTGTGGATATTCCTCAACAACGCCAGGGTTGCGCTTCTGGTGGTTGTGGCGGGTCTCTTTTTTGGTGTTGGTTCTGGTTTTGTGATATTTGCCAACGGGTTCATAGTCGGACTTGTCGTCGGCGTGCTCAAGGAAGAAGGAATCCCAGTAAAAACTCTCATTTTGGGCCTTGTGCCACACGGGATTGTAGAAATCCCCGCGATACTCCTGGCCGGAGCGGCAGGTATGTGCTGGTACCGCAGGATTATGGAGTCAGAAGATAAGGGAAAAGGCCTCAAAGAGGGTGCCCTCCAGGCCTTGAGGCTTTACATTGTGGTTTTGCTGATGCTCTTAATCGCTGCGTTTATCGAGGCTTACATAACTCCCAACGTTGCCGGCCTCTGATGAGACGAGGAAAGTTCCCTCGGTTTCATATGTTTCTATCTCCTTCAGGATTACCTCCATTGGGTTCTCAAGCCCCGAAACAACGCTCCGGATGTAGTTCCTGTAACTGCCGTTCATTTCTATCATCCTTTCCGCCACTGTGGCAACTTCCAGGGGATCCGTTGAGTGGAACTTTACCCCAAGCTCAACGAGCCACTTGGTAACGGCGAGCAGTTTTCCAGGGTAAGTGGAGATCGTTGGAGTCCCGAGGGCTATTGCCTCCCTGTTCATCGTTCCCCCTGCTCCTATCATCAGTCTGGCGTAGTAAAGAAGGCTCAAGCTGTCCACGGGCTTTTCTGGCATTATGACGTTGTCAAAGCGCTCAAAGCGCTTCCTCTGCTCTTCAGTTCTCGGGAACAGGACTATTGGGATGTCTGGAAGAAGGGGTATGACGTCCTCAAGAATGCTCTTTATGTCGCCGTTGAAGTAGTTGGCCTTTATGGGTTCGGTGCGCATAACGATGTACCCGTTGCGCTTCACCCCAAGCTCTTTCAGAACCTTTCTCTCGGGCTTAAAGCCGTAGAGGTGGGCTAGCTCGGAGAATCCGTTAACGGGCCTCATGCCGTTCGGGTCTGCACCGCACTTGATCAGCTCATAGGCATCAATAGCTCTTGGATACAGGAGCAGTTTTGTGAACGGGGCTATGAGCTTGTTCTGACCAATCGCGGTCTCGTTGTCAATGAAGCCTATGCTGGGTACCTGGAGGCCAAATGCAACCCTTGGAGCTTCTGCGGAGTGCTTGTAAATCGCCAGGTCGGGCTTTTCCTCTATTATGAGCTTGCTGAGTTTGTAAACCCTCTCCGAGCTTGCCAGAAGTTTTCCTTCAAGAGTAGCCCCTCCGTGCTTCCCGACGACGTAGTAGTCAAAGCCGAGCATATCGAGAATTCCGGTCAGGCCGTCAAACTCCCTCGTGGTGATTATAATCTCATAGCCGGACTTCTCAAGCTCCCGTATCAAGCCCTTGAAAAAGTGAGCGTGAGGCGCGTTGGTTATATCCACCCAGACCTTCATTCTACCACCATCCAATAACTGGACGCATCTGTCCATTATAAGGGTTTCCAAAAAACCGTTGTGAAGGCGTTTTTTTCTGTGTCCTCAACTCTTGCTTTTGATTGAAAAAGCTTTCTAACCCTTTCTTTGGATGAAATTGGCTGTTAAATGTCTTCCTTCAACTACACCCAAAATCCGCTCAGGTTTTTGAGAGGCTGGCATTTCTAACTAACTTATCACACCCTAAAACATTTTCACAACCGTTGGCTGGAAAAGGCTTTTATTCCGTCCAGGATAGCTCCCCCCGGTGGTAGATGTGAAGGAAATAGCCGTAATCGGGCTCGGATACATTGGGCTGCCGACTGCGATAATGTTCGCGAATGCAGGGTTTAGGGTCACTGGTTATGAGATACGAGAAGACGTTGTTAGGAGCATAAACTCTGGAAAAGCTCACATAATAGAGCCCGAAATAGACGAACTCCTGAAGAAGGCCGTCTCAAGCGGCAACCTGCGGGCGACTTCTGACCCTGAGGAGATAAGGAACAAAGACGCCTATATAATCTGCGTCCAGACCCCCCTAAAGGAAGACAAAACCCCCGACCTGAGCTACCTTGAAAGCGCGGTCAGAACAGTCGCAGAGCGGATGAAAAAGGGTTCCCTTGTCGTGATAGAGAGCACAGTCCCCCCGCTGACGACTGTCAAAATGGCGAAGCTCATCGAGGAGATAAGGGGATTCAAGGCAGGCGAGGATTTCTACATGGTGCACGCGCCCGAGAGGGTTATGCCTGGCAGGATATTCAAGGAACTTGTCTATAACTCCAGAATCTTTGGCGGGATAACCCCAGAGAGCTCAGAGATAGCTGAAAAGCTCTACCGCTCCTTTGTGAAGGGGCAGACTTTCAAGACAAGTTCCACCGTTAGCGAGGTCGTGAAGCTCATGGAGAACACCTTCCGCGATGTGAACATTGCCTTGGCGAACGAGTTCGCCTTCCTCGCCCACCAGTACGGGGTAAACGTCTTTGAGGCGATAGAACTGGCCAATACACACCCGCGCGTGAACATTCACCTTCCGGGAATCGGTGTCGGCGGCCACTGCCTTCCTAAGGATCCCCACCTTCTCCTCTGGCCGGCTAAGGAAGATTTTGGCCTCATAAGAACCGCCAGGGAGATAAACGACTCAATGCCGCTCTTCACGAAAGACCTTCTGTTTTCTGCGTTTAAGCAGCTTAACGTTCCACCTGAAGAGGCCGTGGTTGCCGTCCTTGGGCTGGCTTACAAGGGAAACAGCGACGACACGAGGAACTCCCCTGCCATAGCTTTTATAGACGCCATAAAGGACGACGTCAGGGAAGTCAGAAGCTATGACCCGTTTGTTGGGGGAAGCGCTGAAAGCCTGGAGGAGGCTCTGAGGGGTGCCGACGCGGCGGTTATCGCCACTGACCACACGGCCTTTAAGAACCTCAACTGGGAGGAGCTTGGGAAGCTTATGAGGACGAAGATTCTGATAGACGGCAGACACATCATAGACAAACCTCCGAGAGGCTTCCTCTTTAAGGGCATAGGGAGGGGTGAATATTGAAACCCGCCCTTGTGTTTGGGACCAGGCCCGAAATCATCAAGCTGGCCCCCGTCGTAAGGGCTTTCCTTGAAATGGGAATTAAGCCGTTGCTCATTCATACCGGCCAGCACTACGACTACGAGATGAGTAGGATTTTCCTTGAGGAACTTGAGCTTCCGCCGATAGACTACCACCTCGAAGTAGGCTCTGGAACTCAGGCGGAGCAGACGGGGAAGGCCATGATTAAAATCGAGAAAGTCTTGATGGAGGAGAGACCCGACGTTACTTTAGTACAGGGCGACACCAACACCGTTCTAGCGGGTGCTCTGGCGAGCGTGAAGCTGAAGATACCCGTCGCCCACGTTGAGGCTGGGCTGAGGAGCTTTGATCGGACGATGCCCGAGGAGATAAACAGAATCCTAGCTGACCATGCGAGCGAAGTCCTGTTCCCTCCGACCGAAGAAGCCAGGAAAAACCTCGAGCGGGAGGGCATAACGGAAAACGTCTATGTTGTGGGGAATACAATAGTTGACGCCGTACTCCAGAACTCCCTGGTGGCGGAGAAAAAGAGCGACGTCCTCGAGAGGCTTGACCTTAAGCCCAAAGAGTACATCCTCATAACGGCCCACCGCGCCGAGAACACCGACAGCTGGGAGAACCTTACCAGGCTTGTTGAAATCCTCGAAAGTCTTCCGATGATGGCCGTTTACCCTATCCATCCGAGGACAGAGGGCAGGCTCAAGAGGTTTGGTCTCTGGGAACGGGTTGCCTCGATAGAGAACCTTATACTCACCAAACCGCTCGGTTACCTCGACTTTCTGAGGCTGGAGAAGAACGCCTTCGCCGTAATGACCGACTCGGGAGGTGTTCAGGAGGAGGCGATAATTCTCGACGTGCCCTGCCTGACCCTCCGTTACAATACTGAAAGGCCGGAAACAGTCAAAGCTGGGGGCAATATCTTAGTGGGCCTTGAAAGGGAGAGGGTTCTCCGCTACCTGCAAAGGCTGATTGAGGACAGAGACTTCTATGAGAAAATGGCAAAGGCACCTAACCCGTTCGGGGACGGAAAAGCCGGAGAGAAGATTGCAAAAATCCTGGTTGGGCTATATGAAAAAGGGGAGCTGAAAGTTAAAAGCTCCCGCTTCATCTGATTATTCTTTTTCATCGCTTTTCAAGAACTAACCTTTCATGGCAATACTCTTAAGCAGTATAGATGGGGAAGTAATGTACGGCGATCACTGTTTATCTCCAAATACGGAGTTGATGTAGTCCTCGGTTGATTCGGTGATGTTCTGAACTTTTTCCAGGGCATCCTCCAGTAGTTGTCCAAGTCCATTTTGAGTTTCGTTGTTGTCTGTGCCGATTTTGAAGACCCCAAGAAACTTCTCTATTATTGACTTCGATGTTTCGGTCGAGTTCTTCACGACCTTCAGAGTGTCGTTGTACACTCTGTACGCGTAGTCTGAGCTGAGGGAGGTGTTTCCCACGTACCAGTCGGTTGGGTCTAGGACTTCCCTGAGGAGACTCTCGTTCATCTGATCTACAGTATACACCCCCGATCCTGGAAGCGGTGTGTTCTCCGCTAGATATTCTATCTGGTTGCCAGCGGGGTTTAACTGGGGCATGTTGTTTTTCCCCACATTGATGCCGTTGACGAGCTTGTCCGGGTCTTGGAGGGGGTCGGTGATTCCGTTGAGCACGTTGGAGATAGAACCAAGTGCAGACATTACGTTAGTGTACACCATTATGAGCAAAATTAACATAACTATCGAAATTATGGCCCTTTTCATTCCCCTCCCCCAATTGTAGTTAAACTTTTCATCGTATTTAAGGATTATGCTATTAGAAAGGTATTTTATTGGAAATTTTACAAATGTTCGCCCAATTAGTTTGGATTGCTCACAATGTTACAAATCTTGTCTGGAATGTTGGAGCATCTTGAACTACACGGGGGTCCCGATGTATATTCCATGCCTGGTTCTCACTATTCTAACCCTTATCCTGTCCCCAACTTCCGCTCTGGTATTTATGACTTCGATGAGTCTGTTTCTGGCTTTTGCTATCATCTCTCCCTCTATCCTGCCTGGGAGAACTACCTCTGCCTTAACGACCTCTCCCGGTCTGAATGCAAGGGGAATGAACTCCCTCTTCTCCATCCCGAAGTGTTCGGGCTTTAGAACGAGGGGCTTCATTCCAGTCTTTTCTTCAAGGGCCCTAAGCCAGGCATAGAATTCCTTGAAGGGCTTGACCTTGGCTATGACAGGGTTTCGACCGAACTTGTAGGGAACGTAGTTCTGGAAGCCCAGCGCGGGCCAGCGCTTTCCGGCGCCGATCTTTCTGGCGAACTCTATGAAGGCCTCAGCCTCGTTGTCGTTCACCCCGAAAATGATAACGGGTGCAATGAGAACGTCTATTCCTGCGTTCACAAGGGCCTCCGCCATGTCGAGGACGTGCTGGAGATCGTAGTCTTTCCTGCCCATCAGCATTTTCGCCTTGTCTGGGTCGAGGGAATGGATCGAGAGGTTTACCCTGTCGAGGCCAGCCTCGGCCAGCTCCTCAACCAGCTTGTCGTTCAGGAGCGTCCCGTTGCTCTGCATTGAAATAACCGAGACGTTTGGGTGCTCGCGGAGGGCCTGGACGAGCTCTACACGGAAGGGATATATGAGAGGTTCGCCCTGACCGTCGAGGTGGGCCTCAAGGCCCTTTCCTTTTATCCGGGCAACCTCATCAAACCACTTCATCAGATAGTCTATGTCAACAACGTAGTCGAGCTTCCTTGTTCTTGAATAGGGACCCTCGTCAACGGAACAGAAAACGCAGCTGAGATTGCAGCCGCTCACTCCCCTGACCTGAATCAGGTTAGTTCCCCTGTCGATCAGGCCAAAGGCGTTGTAGCCGAGGAGAGGGACATCGAGGCCCTCGTGGATGTAAAGAACTTTCCGTTTGGTGTATCTGTTCCTGAGAAGGGCTCCTAGATTGTTCTGAATGTAGATTGCAATGTACTTTTCAATTCCAGGATAATCAGTGTCAATGAAAAGTCTCCCATCTTTTATAATTAACTCGGGCTTTACGCGGTACTTACGCTTGATTACTCTGATCAGCTCTTTTTTGTCGAAGTCCGCGTAAAGTGTCTCTCTCCATACCAGCCTTATGCTATCGCCGACATCTTCAAAGGTCACGTGGGGCAGTGAGACTTCAATCATGTCCACGGGTTTTCATCCGCTTTTAAAAACTCGACGATGGAGGTTTTATCCATCCTCAAAATTTTTAAACCCCTGAGATTGTCATTATGCGGACATGGAAACATTTTAATATCAATGATGCAAAAAGTATAGTGGTGAACTTAAGTGGGTGATGCAGGATGTGGGGAAGGATCGAGCACTACTTTGACGAATATCCTGTGAGGAAACTCATAGCGAAAACCCTCCTGAAGTATGGTCTTAGGGTCTCCGATGATATGAAGATAAAGGCCGGGGACATTGAAGTCCCGTACACCAAGATAGCCAAGGCCCTCGATGTTGACAGGAGAGTCGTTAAAGAGACCGTTGGAATGATTCTCAAAGTTCCCGAGCTGAGGGACATATACACGAACCTCGAGCCGACCGTCCACATGAAGTACGTCGGCAGGCACGTTGGCTACGGCGTCATCGAGATAGAACCCGAACCGAGGGCAGTGGGAATACTCGCGAAGATAGCCCAGAAGATAGCGGAGCATGACATAAACATCATACAGGTAGTCGCAGAAGATCCTGAACTCTACCCTGAGGCTACCCTTACGATAATCACTGAGAGGCCCATACCGGGAGACTTAATAAACGAGCTCTCCAAGCTCGAAGGTGTCAAGAGAATATCCATATATTAGTCGAAGTTTCTGCTTCTTTTCCTATTCTCATTACTAAGATTTTTAGAAGATTTTGGGGCTTTTCGACGGGAAGGGACTTTGATGCCCGCTTTTTTGGACTGCTGGACAAATTAGATACCTCCATTTTAACCAAAAGTTCTAAACCTTTGTTCTTTGCAGATAACGTTTATAAGGTATCGTTAGAAACCCTCGGTTAGCAGTCCAGAACTGCTGAGACTCTCTGGAGGGTTGATGAATGGAGGAAGCGAGTAAGATTAGCAGGTACCTATACACCCTGATAATCCTGTTTTTAATATGGCTGGCACTGACGGCAAGCCTCGACCAGCAGGAGCTTATCTTCGGCTTCGTTCTCTCAGCGATAGTGGCGGCGATAACATACCCAATATTCACAACGAGAGGACTGGCGAACCTCCATCCGAAGAGGGTCGCCTACGCGATAGCCTACGCTCCCTACTTCCTGTGGGCGATGATCATGGCAAACTTAGACGTTGCCTACAGGGTTCTCCACCCCAAGAGGCCGATAAGGCCGGGGATAGTTCACTGCAAGACCATCCTCAAAACAAACCCTGGGAAACTCTCACTGGCAAACTCAATAACCCTCACGCCGGGTACGATAACCCTCGACGTCGATGGGGACGACTACTTCATCCACTGGATATGGGTTCCGGACGAGGTTCTCCACGCTGAAAGCGAGGAGGTTCACGTTGAGAAGGCCTCCGAGAACATCACAAGACCCTTTGAAAAATTCCTGAAGGTGATCTTCGGATGATAGGGATAGGTGTTTATCTGGCACTCATAGCGATAGCAACACTGCTCAGCATGTACCGCTTCATGGTCGGCCCAACGACCCCCGACAGGCTGGTGGCAGTGGACATCATGACCACGATAACAACGGGACTGATGGTGCTCTTCGCGCTCTACTACAAGCGCATCATCTTCCTCGACGTTGCTCTGGTTTATGCAATCCTGGCCTTCGGCGGTGTCATAGCGTTCGCACGCTACATGGAGGGAGGTCTATGAACGTGCTCTCAGCACTTGGTGAAGCTCTGGTTTTAATTGGAACGTTCTTCTACTTCCTCTCAGCCCTGGGTCTCATCAGAATGCCAGACGTTTACAACAGGATGCAGACATCAACGAAGAGCGCCACCCTCGGATCCCTCGGCGTCATGGTGGGAGTCGGCCTCTGGGCGGTTGGCGACGGCCTCTCGTGGTCTTGGTTCACCAAGAGCGTCGTCATAGCGCTCTTCCTTCTGCTGACCAACCCGATAAGCGCCCACGCGCTTATCAGAGCAGCCTACAAGAGCGGAATCCCGCTTTGGCAGGGCAGTGTGGTTGACAAGTACCGCGAGCACCTGGAGGCCAAGGAAAAAGCCGAAACCGAAGCCTCAAAGGAGGGTGGTGAGGAATGAACTGTATAACCTGTATTGAATACATAGTAGTTGCCCTCATGATCATATCGGCAATACTCGCAGTTGAGTGGAGGGATCTGCTTGCTGCAGCAGTCGGTATGGCCGCGGTGAGCCTGTTCGCGTCGATCCTGTTCTTCATGCTTCAGGCTCCCGATGTGGCAATGACCGAAGCTGCCATAGGTGCCGCACTGAGCGGCGCTATAGTTATCTTCGCCGTTAAGAGAACCCAGCGCTTTGAGACTGAGGAAGAGGAGAAGCCAGGGTGGTGGGTGAGATGGTGAGCATACTCAAGAGGTCGCTCGCGATAATCACACTCCTGATAGTTGGCTACTGGCTGGCCCAGGGCCTCGCTGGAGTCCCATTCGGCGAGGACAAGATGCTCGTTGGCCATTACTACCTCCAGCACGTTAAGGAACAGACGGGAGCCGTTAACGCGGTAACGGCGATAGTCGTTAACTACCGTGGTTTCGATACCCTCGGTGAGGTCACCGTTCTCTTCATAGCCTCGACTGGTGTCGCTGCCCTTCTCTGGAGGAAGAAGAGGGAGAGAACAGCTAAGGTCGAGGGTTCCGTCGTCCTCACAACTGGTGCGGAGCTTCTCTTCCCGTTCATAGTCATGTTCGGTGCCTACATATTCATCCACGGACACCTCACCCCTGGTGGAGGTTTCCCAGGTGGAGCGACGATAGCCACGGCATTCTTGCTGCTGTACATGGCGTTCACGATCTACGAGATTCCCCACAAGGCCTTTGAAAAGGTCGAAGGTCTAGCTGGAATGAGCTACGTCCTCGTCGGCCTCATCGGGCTTGCAATCGGCGGCTACTTCCTCTTCGACTGGATATGGCAGACCTGGCACTGGGGCACTGACAACATCGGCAGACTCTTCAGCGGCGGCTTCATACCGATAATCTACACGATAATCGGCATCAAGGTCGGAACGGAGCTCAGCGGTATCGTTGACAACATGCTCAAGGAGGAGGTGAGAGAATGATTTCAGTCTACTACTTCGGCGCGATAGCACTCGTCCTCATAGGCCTCTACGGGGTCCTCGTCAAGAAGAACCTCATGAAGATACTCATCAGCCTGAGCATCATGGAGACCGGCGTCAACCTTCTCCTGATAAGCGTTGGCTACGTCTCAGGGAAGAGCGCACCCATTCTGAGCGAGGGAATAAAGTGGAACCAGGCCGTTGACCCAATCCCGCAGGCTCTCGTCCTCACGGCAATAGTTATCGGTGTTGCCACAACTGCTATGGCCCTTAGCGCTGCCATTTTGATCTATGAGAAGTACGGAACCCTTAACGTTGAGGAAATAAGGAGGTTGAGAGGATGAACGGTCAGTACGCTTCACTCCTCATAGCTTTACCGCTCATCAGCGCATTCTTCGTCCCGCTGATAAAGGGACTTGGAAGGAAGGCCGTGATGGGCTACCTAGTGCTCATCACCGCACTCCAGACTGCAATAGCCGGCTGGGTGGCAAACGAGGTCTATTCCACAGGGAAGCCGATAATAGTCATGGCAGGTGGCTGGAAGCCGCCAGTCGGCATTAACCTTTACATCGGCCACTTTGCGGCGCTCTTCGTGTTCATAATAGCAGTAATCAGCTTCTTCATGGCGTTCTTCAGCTTCAGAGCAGTCACCGTCGAACCGGTTGACAAGTACGCCATGCTCTTCCTCCTGCTGATGCTCGGTGCGACGGGAATGATAGCGACGGGAGACCTCTTCAACCTGTTCGTCTTCATGGAGATAACCTCAATAACTGCCTACGCCCTCACCGCCTACAACAAGACCGGCGAAGCGGCTGAAGCCTCAATGAAGTACATCGTCCTCGGTGGAATAGGCTCAAGCTTCTTCCTCATCGGCGTTGCCCTCATCTATGGGGCGACTGGAACCCTCAACATGGCTCACCTCGCTCAGCTTGCGGGAGCTATTGACCCGACTGTTGCACAGGTCGGCCTCGCACTGATAATCTTCGGCCTGGCAGTCGAGGCTGAACTGTTCCCGCTCAATGCCTGGGCGCCGGATGCCTACCAGGCCGCACCGCACCCGATAACCGTTATGTTCTCAGCCTTCGTCGTCAAAGCTGGCCTCTACGCGATAGCAAGGCTCCTCTACATACTCCAGAACGCAAACGGATGGAGCGGCGTCCTTAAGCTGGTCATAATAATGGCCACCTTGACAGTAGTCGTTGCCGAGTTCTCGGCACTGAGACAGAAGGACGTCAAGAGGATGATAGCCTACTCCTCGATCAGTCAGGTGGGAATGATTGCCTTTGCCCTCGCCCTCGGCACTCAGGCAGGCGTTGACGCGGGAGTCTTTCACATGGTCAACCACGCCATCGTTAAGGCCCTTCTCTTCCTCACGGTCGGATACGTCGGCGTTGCCCTCGGCGGGACCACCATCGAGAACTTCCAGGGACTCGGCAAGAGGATGCCTTTAACGGCTTTAACACTCACCATAGGTTCCCTCGCCGCCGTCGGAATACCGCTCTTCAACATCTTCTGGAGCAAGGTCAGGATACTCCTCGCCGGTGTCGAGGCTGGCTACTCCTGGAGCGTCGCCCTCATCCTCGGTGCCAGCGTCGTCGAGGCGGTTTATTACCTCAGGCTGATCCATACGATATGGTTCGTCGAAGGCGGCGAGAGGGTCAGGGAGAACTTCGCCATAGGCGTCATAGCAATCTTCCTCGCTGCATTGATAATAGTCATAGGCGTTTACCCGAACGACGTCTGGACTATCGTCCAAAAGGCCGGTCAGGACATCTTTAACGTGGCCAACTACATCAAGAACGTTCCTCTAATGGGGGTGGGAGCATGAACGAAATACCGATTATCCTCTTTACTCCTCTCCTTGCTGGAGTGCTCGCCTGGCTGATTAACGTGAAGGGAGTCCGCGAGCTTATCGGAGTCATCGGTGCAGCCACTCCATTGGCGTTCCTCGCCAAGCTCTACCCGACTATCGTCAACAATCCGAACAACCCGATAACTTACCAGATGACCGTGAGCGGGTTTAAGGTAACCTTCACTCTGGGAATGCTGAACTGGTACTTTGCCGCCATAGCTTCCCTAGTCGGCCTGGCTATGGCATTCGGCATGGTCTCAACAAGCAAGAACGGCTACGACTGGCTCTTCGCCCTTATGAGCTACACTGGAGTCCTTGGCGTCTTCCTCAGCTGGGACTTCGTCAGCTTCTTCCTGCTCTGGGAGCTTATGACCTTCGCCAGCTTCATGATGGTTCTCAAGAGGAACAGGCACGAGTCCCTCAAGTACTTCGTGCTGAGCGTTATCGGAGCCTACGCTATGCTTCTGGCAATAGCGCTTATCTACGCTAAGACAGGGGCCCTCGACTTTGACTCAATAAGGCAGGCCCTCTACATGGACGCGATGCTCGGCTCAATCAGCAAGGGTGAGACCGCTCTAATCTTCGTTCTGTTCCTCACGGCGTTCGGCGTTAAGGCTGGTGCCTGGCCGCTCCACGTCTGGGCACCAGGAGCTTACAGCGAGACCGACCAGAGCTACACGACCTTCTTCAGCGGCGCCCTCAGCAAGGCAGGGGCCTATGGATTCCTGCTCCTCTACATCCTGATGGGTGCCAAGCTCTACTACGCCCTCGGAACCTTCCACGGCCACCTCACCTTTGCGTACATAATAGCGTGGATAGGAGCTATAACGGTCGTCGTCGCCAGCTTCTTAGCCGTTCTGCAGGAGGACATAAGGAAGCTCTTCGCGTACTCGTCAGTCGGTCAGGTTGGCTACATCCTCCTCGCCTTCGGACTTGGCACGGGGCTTGGCTTCGCTGGAGGTCTCTTCCACGTCCTCAGCCACGCCGTCTTCAAGGGTCTCTTCTGGCTCGTCACAGCCGCTATAATCCTCCAGACAGGCAAGACTCAGTTCAAGGACTTCGGCGGATTAGCTGAGAAGATGCCCTTTACCTTCGCGATGGGACTCATAGCAGTCCTCAGCCTCGCAGGAATACCGCCGATGGCTGGTTTCGCCAGCAAGTGGCTAATCTACGAGGCCGCTATCAGCGCCCACATGCCCCTTGTAGCTGGAGCCATATTCCTCGGAAGCGCGCTGGCCTTTGCCTACGTCGTCAGGTTCCTCTACGCGGTGTGGTTCGGCCAGAGGCCCAGCGACCTTGAAGATGTGAAGGAAGCCCCGCTACCGCTCCTCATAGCGATGGCAATACTAGCAATCCCGAACATCGTCTTCGGAATAGCTCCGGGACTTGTCACGAACTACCTCAACAAGGCCCTCGGTGGAGAGGTCGTGGGCGGCAACTACTACAAGCTCGTTACTCAGACCGGAACCTACAACGCCCTGACCGTTGCCCTCCTGCTCGTGGTTGGCCTGGCCATAGCTGGTCTCATCTACCTCTACGGCGCGAAGGCAAGGAGAATACCGGTTACCAACACATACCAGTCGGGTAACCCCGTAACCGAGGAATTCAACCTCAGCATAAGGAGGAACTTCTACCTTCCGCTCAAAGAAGCCTTAGCGTTCTGGCTCAGGTACAGCTTCGACAAATTCTACGAGAGGATTGCCCAGCTCAGCGAGGACTTCGCTGACACACTGAGGGAAGGGTTCTACAACGGGAACGTGCAGGCCTACTCATGGTATCTGGCCATAGTACTCGTAATCCTGGCTCTCTGGGGGGTGCTGTGAATGATAGACTGGAAGCTCATACTTGAGACGATTGGGATACTCATCTACGCGACTTTCATGGGCTTCATCTTCATGGGTATCGAGAGAAAGGCGATGGCGAGGATACAGAGAAGGGTTGGACCCCCGATATACCAGCCCATCATAGACACCCTTAAACTGCTCGGCAAGAAGGAGAGCGTCAGCCACGGCTTCATCTATGACTTCGGCCCCGTGTTTGCCCTCGGAGCCAGCATAGCAGCGCTCCTCTTCATACCAATAGCCAACTTCCAGCTGTTCAGCACCAACGCAGACCTCATCGTCGTTGCCTACCTCCTTGAGGTCCCGATGCTCGGAATAATGCTCGGTGCAATGAGCTCAGGAAACCCGTATTCAGCGGTCGGTGTCCAGCGTGGACTCCTCACAATGGTTGCCATGCAGCTCCCATACGGCCTAGCTCTGATAGCCCTCATCCAGCACTGGGGAACCTTCAAGCTGAACGATATAGTTGCTCTCCAGCAGGCCCATGGATGGAGCATAACGGTCCCAGCACTGCTCCTAGCGCTGATAGTCTTTGACATAGTCTTCCAGGCAATGCTAGGTCTCGAGCCGTTTGACATCATTCCAGCACCGGCGGAAATCTCCATGGGTCCGATGGTTGAGTACGGTGGAAAGCACGCGGCACTGCTCTTCACCCAGCACGCAGTTCAGCTCTTTGCTGAAACAGCGTTCTTCGCTGTGCTGTTCCTCGGTGGAGCGAGCAACCTCCTCGAACTCCTCATCAAGCAGATTGCAGTGCTGTTCATATCGATTTTCATAGCCAGCATCTACCCGAGGTTCACCATTGACCAAGCGGCGAAGTTCTTCTGGAAGTGGCCCACGATAATCGGAATAATAGCCGTCCTCCTGACGATGTGAGGTGATGGTGATGAGCGAGATGCAGAACGGTGATGTAATACACTACGAACTGAAGGAGTTCCAGCTCTTCGAGCCCCTCTTCAGGTGGGCTAGAAAGAAGAGCCTCTGGATAGTGGCCTTCTGTACCGGCTGTGGCGGTATCGAGATGCCGCCGTTAGCCACCGCCAGGTACGACTTCGAGCGTTTCGGAATAATGCCCAACCCAGCCCCCAGGATGGCAGACCTCTTCCTCATCACGGGCTACGTCACGCCGAAGACACTCAAGAGGATAATCATAACCTACGAGATGATGCAGGATCCGAAGTACGTACTCGCCCACGGCTCCTGTCCGATAAACGGTGGCGTCTACTGGGACTCCTACAACGTGGTTAAACAGCTCGACAAGTACATACCGATTGACGTTGCCATAGCCGGCTGCATGCCGCGGCCGGAAGCTGTCATGGACGGAATAATGGAGATAATGCGCAAGATTGAGAACGGTGAAGCCGACGGCTGGAAGAGGTACAAGGAGAACTACGAGTGGTACAAGAAGAACCAGGATGAGCTGTTCGGCGAAGGATGGCGTGAGAAGGATGCAAGGAGGTGGCTCGCATGGATATGAACGAGAAGCCCAAAGTCGAGGAGAAGGTTCAGGAGGAGGCAACCGTGGAGGAGAAGCCGACCCTTCCGGACACAAAGGAAGGAAAGCTCGTGAAGGCGCTCCTTGAAAAGGCCCCCTACGCCGAGGGAGAGGTAATCCGCGAGAGACGCATCAAGTTCATCGTTCCAGCGGATAGAATACACGAATTCCTTGAGCTAGCAAGCGAGAAGTTCGAGATGCTCATGCAGATAAGCGTCGTGGACTGGCTCAAGGAGGGCCAGTTCGAGGTCAACTACCAGCTCTGGAGCGTAAGCGAGAGCGTTCACGCGTTCGTGAAGACAAGGGTTCCAAGGGACGAGGCGAAGCTCCCGACGGTCATGGACATCTGGCCGGTTGCTGAGACCTACGAGAGGGAGGCACATGAGTTCTTCGGAATAATCTTCGAGGGCAATCCGAGACTTGGGCCGTTCATCCTGGAGCCGAGGGAGTACGAGAAGCACCCGCTCAGGAAGGACTTCAACATGCTCTCCTACGTGAAGGAAATCTACGGTGAGGACTTCGATAGGTATGACGAGAGCAAGACTAACTACGTGATATGAGGTGATGATCATGGCTAATTTGGAAGTTCCGAGAGAGCTTAGGGAAGAGGCGAAGGCCCACGACATGTACCTGCACCCGATAGACAAGGACACCTACGAGCTGTTCTTTGGTCCACAGCACATGGCAACGGAGAACTTCAGCATAATCCTGAAGATGGACGGCAACAGGGTCGAGAAAGCTATAGTCAATCCAGGCTTCCTCCACAGGGGTTTTGAGAAGCTCGCCGAGCAGAGGCCATACTTCACCAACATCGCCCTGCTCCTCCGTATCTGTGTTCCCGAGAGCGATGTCCCAGAGAACATCTACTCAATGGCCGTTGACGAGATCGTCGGCTGGGAGGTTCCAGAGAGGGCCATCTGGATAAGGACGGTCGTCTTGGAAATGGCAAGGCTCAGCGCATGGATGTTCTGGATAATGGGCTTTGGAAACGAGATAGGCCTCTACACCGCCGGCCAGTGGGCGGCAGCCTACCGTGAGAGGTTCATGCGTCTGTACGAAGAACTCACCGGAGGCAGAGTCTACCACATCTACACCGTTCCAGGCGGCGTGAGGAGGGACATACCTGGAGACAAGTGGCTCCGCCAGCTCAGGGACACCGTCGAGTACCTAAAGGGCAAGCTCAAGGATTTCGACGAGATACTCTTTGACAACTACATCATGTTCGAGAGGACTGAGGGAGTCGGTGTTATGGACAAGAAGTTCGCCCTTAAGCACGCGGTAACCGGGCCGAACCTCAGAGCAGTCGGCGTTCCCTACGACGTCAGGAAGGACGACCCGTACTACCTCTACGACCAGCTCGACTTCGAGGTTCCAGTCCTCAAGGAAGGGGACAGCCTCGCGAGGGTTCTCGTCAGAAGGTACGAGATGGAGCAGGACCTCTACATACTCGAACAGCTCCTCGACATGGGGCCGCCGAGCGGGCCTTACATGGTTCAGGACGCCCGCCTTAAGGCCCTCCCGAGGTTCAAGCCTCCAGCTGGGGAGGCCTACGCCCACGTAGAGAGCACCAAGGGCGACTTTGGGGCCTTCGTTGTCAGCGACGGAACACACAAGCCCTACCGCGTCCACGTCAGGGGGCCAAGCCAGAGCCACGGTGTTACGGTACTTGAAGAGCTCCTGAAGGGAGCGCGCCTCGCTGATGTCCCGGTCATATTGAAGACCCTTGACAACTGTCCGCCGGACATAGACAGGTGATGAAGATGCCCGCGAGAGTCGTTGGTGAGGAAAAGGTCAAGCTCAAGAAGTCCTTCATCAAGCCCTGGATGGGCATCAAGTACCTCTTCAAGAAGCCCGTCACAATAAAGATACCCTACGAGAAGATAGAGCCGGCACCAAAGTACAGGGGCTTCCACACACTCGACTGGAAGAAGTGTGTGGGCTGTAACTTCTGCGGCCAGATATGCCCGGCAAGGGCAATAGAGATGACTTGGATAGAAGTGAACGGCCACATCGCCACCAGGCCTCACCCGAAGGTGGACTACGGCAGGTGTACTTTCTGCCAGTTCTGCGTTGACGTCTGTCCGACGGGAGCGCTCGGCTTCAGCGAGAACTACTACTTGACCACTGGCGGCCTTGAAGAAGATCTGGAGCTTTACGACTGGGTCCCGATCCACCCCGACAAGGTTAGAGAGCTCAACGAGAAGTTCAACGACTACCGCTTCCCGGTTGAGAGGATAAAGTTCAACAAAGAGACGAGGGAGGTAACCTACTACCTCCGCGACGGCTCAACGATACAGTTCAAGATACTCGGCTACGGCCTCCGGCCGCCGAAGCCGCCGGCGAAGCCCGCGGCCAAACCCGCGGAGAAAAAGGAAGGGCCCAAGGCTGAGGAGAAGAAGGAGTGACTTCCCCATTTTCTTTTCCGCGGCCTCTATTCTTACAACTTCTGGCGATAGTATTTTTAAGCCAAGCATCGTATTAATACCGGTGGTATTATGCCCGTTGATTTAAGAACCGAAAAGACACTCGGCCTCCTCGGCTCGATTCTAACTCTGCTGGGAGGTTTGGGTGACGGAGCAATTAAAACATGGCCGGTTGTTGCTTTCTCGAACTTGGTTTCATTCATTGGGTTTATCCTTGTTCTCCTGGCACTCCACGGCATCAGCACCAAGCTCAATGACGACAGACCATTCAGATACTACCTCTACTCCACGGTCGTTATCATAATAGGAATGGTTTTGGCACTGGTCCTTCTTGTGGTGGGCGTATTTTTTGTGTCCAATTCAATGATAGCTTTCAGGAATATCCACAACCATCTGGGTATCTCCGGGCTAATAATGGCGATATCTGGAGTGCTTCTGATACTTTTGGTCGTGATTCTGGCGGTGTACCTTCAGATTCAGGCCTGGCGCGCGACCTACGAAATAACCGGCGTTGAGGAGTTCAACCAGGTCGCAACGTTTCTCAAATGGGGCGCTATAACCCTGATAATCCTCGTTGGCGTCCTTCTGCTCCTGATAGCACAAGTATTCCAGATAATTGCCTTCTCAAAGCTTCCGGATGAACTGGAGCCGAAAGGCCAGAAGCCAGAGTACGATACTCGGATAGTTGTTTATTGAGGTTTTTCATTCCTTTTTGGCTTTTAGAGTGGTAAAGATGCAAAAGAAGAAAAGGATTAGAGAATTCTCTCAAGAATTATCGCCGTTATCGCCCCAACGGCCATCCCGGACTCGAGTATGCTGGAGAGTATTCTTGGTAGAGCGTGGAACAGACTCTCTGGGAGCTGGGGTGCGCCGAGGCCCGCTATCAGCGCCGCTGCTAGAATGAGGACGTTCCTGTCAGTGAACTCCACCTTTTCCTTTATCAGCCTAAGGCCAGTGACGCTTATCATCCCGTAGAGTGCCAGGGTCAGGCCGCCGAGCACCGGAGCCGGCATCGAGGCGAGCAATCCCGCGAACTTCGGGAACAGGGAGAGGAATATCAGTATTATAGCCCCAACCTGAACCACGTGCCTGCTACCCACTTTCGTTAAAGCGACTACACCTATATTCTCGGAATAGCTCGTTGTTCCGCAGGCACCGAGAAAGCCAGCTATCGAGCACGCCAGCCCTTCTGTTCCTATGCCCCTTCCGATGTGCTTCTCCGTTATCTCCGCGCCCGTTACGGTCGCTATGGCGTGGTAGTCACCGACGCTCTCGATTATGCTGACCATGAATGCGAAGAGCAGTATGGCTATTGCAGCTGTATCAAAGACAGGCGCTCCCCATGGAAACGGCTTGGGGATGCTGAGCATAGGAAGGCTCTCGATGAGGCTGAAGTTGGTAAGCCCGAGTGGAATGCTGATTAAGTATCCTACAGCCGCGCCCACGACCACAGGCATGGCCTTTAGGCTTCCCTTCGCTTTGAGTGCCACGAAGACGGTCGTGAGGAACGTGACCGTGGCTACGAGCACTGCCTTCCAGACGTTTGTGCCGTTCGGGTCTGCGTACGCGTTGAAGAAGTTCATCAGCGCGACGTTGGCGAGGCTGAAGCCTATGAGGGTTATTGTTACCCCAGTGACGAGCGGCGTGAAAAGTTTTCTGACCTTACCTATGATGCCGAGCCAGCCCACAAGCCCTTCTATCAGTCCGCCGACTATCAGTGCACCTTGAACGGCAGCCATGCCGATGGTCGAACCTATCGATATCAGCCCGGGAATGAAGGCGAAGCTCGATCCCTGGACTATTGGGTAGCGGGTTCCGATGATAGTCTGAAGGAGCGTCGCTATGCCCATAGCTAAAAGAACCGCCTGTATCATCATGGCTATCTGGTCTCCGCTGAGCCCAACTGCTCCGCCGACGACCAGCGGCACTGTAACTGTGGCTCCGAACATTGCAAGGACGTGCTGAAGCCCAAAAACGAAAGCCTTCGCAGGCTCGACCTTTTCCTCTATTCCAACTTTCAGAACCGGCTTCTCAACAACTTCGACATTCTCCATTAAAGCCCGCTCGGGCTGTGTTGGTTTTTGTTTAAAAAGTTTTCGGATGAGGTAAGAATAAACAGGAAATTGTTAATTACCATCCCTGCACTTTCTCAATGACTTCATCAGGTACGCGACCTTCTTCAACGTCCTCTATTGCCTCCTCGAGCTTGTCTAATCCCTCATCAAGCACTTCTTCCTCGATGGTCAGAGGTGGTTCAATCCTAAGGACGTTGCCCTGGAGAAAGGCCACAATCAGGCCCAGCTCGTAGGCCCTCCAGACAACCTTTTTGGCCTCATCGTATGCCCTTTCCTTTGTTTCCCTATCCTTCACGAGGTCAACACCCAACATGAGGCCCAGTCCGCGGACATCACCTATCAGCTCGTGTTTCTTTTTCATTTTCTCCAGTCTTCTCTTTGCCCTCTCTCCAAGTATTTGAGCCCTTTTGAGCAGCTCTTTCTCTTCTATCTCCTCGATTACTGCCAGAGCGGCGGCGCTCGCAACCGGGTTGCCCGACATCGTGAACGCATGTCCCAGTGGGGGTAACGAGTCCATTATCTCCCCTCTACCGACTATTGCGCTTATGGGAAGTCCGCCGCCCAGGGGCTTTGCGAGTGTTATGATCTCGGGCTCGACGCCGAAGTGCTCTATGGCGAACCACTTTCCAGTCCTTCCCAGACCGCTCTGAACCTCATCAACGACGAGCAGTATGCCGTGTTCATCAAGTATCCTTTTGAGTTTCTTGAAGTAGTTTTCAGGTGGCACCACCATTCCCGCGTCGCCCTGAATTGCCTCCGCTATCAGCGCGGCAGTTCCTTCGGCGTGCACTTCTCCCTCAAATTTTTCCTTTAGGAAGGAGACGCATTCCATCCTGCATTTTCCCGGTTCTTTGCCAAACGGACAGCGATAGCAGTTTGGAAAAGGTATGAAGTGGACATCGCTGAGCTGTCCCACCTTTGAGCGCACTTCGAAGTCGAGGCCTGTAACGCTCATTGCACCGTAGGTGGAACCGTAATAGCTCCTAAGATATCCGATGATCGAACGCCTGCCAGTGTAGGCCCTGGCGAACTTTATCGCACCGTCGTTTGCGTCGCTCCCGCTCAGGCCAAAGGCGACCTTTGCCCCCTCGAGCGGCGCTATCTCCCTTAACTTCTCGGCGAGAAGAAGAGGCTCGACCGGGAACCCATAAATGAACGTGAAGTGGAGCAATCTATCGGCAGTTTTCTTCACAGCCTCAACAACCCTGGGGTTGTTGTGTCCAACGTTCTGGACGGCGGCATCTGCAAGGAAGTCTATGTATGCCCTCCCTTCAATGTCCCACACGAGGGCGTTTTCGGCCCGGGACGGAACAATGGGCACGTACGTAACGTGGGACGCCCGGGAGATGACCTGTGAATACCTCTCAACGACCTCTTCAGGAGTCATGCCGGTTCTCACCTAACTGTTATATGCGTTTGAAACTAATAGCATTTTCGCCTAAAAATTGCGAATTTAGTAGAAATACTTATGAACTAAATGCTAAATTAGTCAAAATGGTGGGCAAATAATGGCGAATACAGAAGAGCTTGATGCACTCGACAGGTCAATACTCCGTATCCTCCAGGAGGACGGACGGGCGAGCTACTCCGAGATTGCGCGGAGAATAGGAGTTCCGGAATCCACCGTCAGGCTCAGGGTCAAGAGGCTCGTAGAAAAAGGAGTTATACGAAAGTTTGCGGCCCTCATAAACCCGTTTAAGGCAGGCTATTCAATAGTGGCTTTCATAGCGGTCGATGCCGAGCCGGGTAAGGTGAAGGAGGCTGTAGAGAGACTGAGCAAGCTCCCAGAGGTGGATGTTCTCGGTATTGCCACGGGGGCTCACGACATACTGATGCAGGTCACAGTTAGGGATTTGAAGGAGCTTGAAGACTTCTTAATCGAGAAGCTGGGGAGCATAGATGGGATAAAGAGCACGGAGACCTCAATACTGACCAGTGTCAGGAAGTGGGGCTACGCGAGGGTGTTCTAAACCGAGCCCCCCATGAGAACCCACACTCCAATTCCTATCAGGAGTATTCCAGCGACGACCGAAAGCTCCCTGCTGTGCCTGACGAGGGCCTGGGAGAAGCGCTTGCTCTCCGAGATGCTTCCCATAGTGAGCAGGATGAGCACCAACGGCAGGACGAAAATTACGTTGTAGAGGGCCAGGAGAAGGAAGGCGAGCGCCCTGCTGCCGTGGGATATAATCGTTGCATAGACGAGATAACTTCCCGCGGAGCACGGAAGTAGCGTGGTCGAGACCACGACACCGAGGAAGAAAGAGCTCATAAAAGTTGCCTCTGTACTGAACATCTTCTTCCTAATGCCCTTCTTGTCAGCTATCCTCGACTTTTCCATGATACCGGTAACAATGGTGTAAACTCCAAACGCTATTGCCAGGAAGCCCGCGAACCAGAGGGGGATGTACTGTCCAAGGTACAGGAGACCGACTCCGAGAAGGTAGTATGAGATGTAGACGGCCAGGATGAACGCGGAGCCAACGATGTAAAGCTGCTTCTTCTCAACTTTTCTAACTGACAGCGCTATCAGGAGCATTGTGTATATTACAAAGGTACAGGGGTTTATGGAGTCGCTCATTGATAGGGCATAGAACTGGGGGATGAACCAGGGGATTCCCAGCAGGTATAGAGCAAGTGCGCTGATTCCGAAGGACAGCACTAGGATTACTGACAGCAGTTTAATTTCTCCCCTCATGATGGTATGCTCGGAACGGTCCTTTTTCTGGATTTCTAAAACAAAAAGTTGAGAACAAGAGGTTTCAACCCGTTGAGTTAGACTTCAGCTTTGTCAGAACGCTCTGAACATCGACGCTTTCGTGCTCTACGAAAATCGTCTGAAGGGCATCGATGAGCGTCTCTGACCTTGGATTATCCCGGGCCAAAAGATACCATTCACCCCCAATGAAAAGGATAACTCCATTTGCATTCATAGCAGTTGCAACAATCTCAGGTGTTGCAGAGACGTTGAACTCCCCCTCAAATATTGCCTGTATAGTACCGTTGTAAGTTATTGCGATAGCGGGAACACCGGTTATGCCTGTTAGCTGTGCAAGCTGTCCAAAAAGCTCTGAGTTAGTCTCGTCATTTACAAGCTCATAATACGTGAGTGAATCTGCCCCAAATTCTTCAGGAATCCACTCTTTCATATGCCTGCAGTGAGGACAGGTCTTCATACCGTACATGTAAAAATGTATCTGATCCAGGTAAATTCTCGTTCCATTCACGTCCACGTATTTTGGAGATTCTGTGGACGTCTGGCTGGAGGTATTTGAATCAGAACTCAGACAGGCGGAGGCAAACCCCACCAAGACCAGGAGCATCAGCAGTATTCCAGTTTTTTTCACGTTTACCACCATTATTAGCTCGGGAAAGACGTTATAAACTTTGGGCGTTAATAATTGTGGGGGACTCCCATGCAGGAATGGTACCGCTCTCGGGCACTTTACGATGGGGTCATGAAGCTCGTAAAGTCCCACAGGTTTGATGAGGCCCTTGAACTCGTTGAAAAGATTCCAGATAACAAGGTCAAGTCAATGGCCCTGAACCAGATTGTTGTCGAGCTCGTCAAAGCTGGAGAGGATTATTCTAAAGCACTCACCAGGGCAATAGAGGCCGCTATGAACGTCACCGGCCAGAACGAGAGCACCAAGACGCTGATGGGGCTGGCCTTTGACCTCCTTGAGCTGGGAATGGTTGACGACGCCCTGAAAATAGCCGAGTACATTTCCGACTTATCGAACAGGGCAAAGGTCGAGGCGGAGGTTGCCCTGAAGCTGGCCGAGAAAGGTGAGGTTGCACAGGCCATGGAGATAATAGAGAACATCCTCGATGAGGACGTTAAGACCTGGGCGACCTCAAGGCTCGCGAACAAGCTTTAACTTTCTTTTTTCAAAGATTCACATTTGGCTGGATGAATTTTACAAGAATCCCTCCACAAGGCTTTTTTAGGGCTTTCCTTTTCTGGGCCCGGTGAGAAAAATGAACGGCGGAGAGATAATCGGACTTCTTGGAATGCTCCTGCTGGTGAGCGCGTGGGTTCCCCAGACATGGGAAACGGTAAAAACGAGGAAGTGCCCCCTCAACATGAAGTTCATAGTGATTTACGTCACGGCGGCGACCCTGCTGACGATATACTCCTGGATAATAGGCGACTGGATATTCTTCACGCTGAACTTCCTCTCGGCTTTCCAGAGCGCCATAAACCTCGTGGTTAAGCTTATGGAAAAGTAAACCTCACTTCCTCTCGTAGAGCCCAACGACCTCTCCCCAGGCTATCACGTGGCCTTCCATGGCCTTTTCTAACTCTTTTCTTGAGGAGCCGGGTTCGAGTTTAAGTTCCGTGTCAAGGGCGTAGACCTTGAAGTGGTAGTGGTGAACCCCGTGTCCCCTCGGCGGGCAGGGGCCGTTGTATCCTATCCTCCCGAAGTCGTTCTTTCCCTGGACGATGTGGAACGGCTCGTCGGTTTCGGGTTTCCTAGGCACCCATGAAGGTATCTCCCCAACGGGCGGTATGTTCCAGGCTATCCAGTGGGTAAAGGTTCCAGCTGGCGCGTCGGGGTCATCTACGATAATGACCAAACTTTTGGCCTCGGCCGGGATGTTGCCGATGTAAATCGGCGGGTTCGTATCGTCGCCCTCACAGGTGTATTCCTTCGGTATGAACTCCCCGTCGTGGAAGACGGAGCCCACCTCAAGGGTCTTTTCCATCTTTACACCCCCTTCGGACATGCACCCTGCAGTGGCAACCAGCAAGGCCAGCAGTAACGGGAGCGGCCTCTTCATGGTTTTAGTTACGTCATTGAGGGTAAAAAGGTTTTGGAAAAGGTCAAAATTCTGAAGGGATATGCCAAAGTCGAGCTGGGGTGAAGTTTCCGTAGTTAGTGGCATCTCAAAGGATAGTTGCACCGAGAAATAATCAACTGTTGGAAATCCGACGGGGAAACGTTTTAACCTTCTTCGTCCTAACATCTTTTTGTGAGCACGATGCGCGTGGTGTGGGAGAAGGAAATTCCGGCGGAGAAGATAACCGTCTCACCGAGGCCTGTCTGGAAGTGCAGGACCTGTCCGATGTACGGAAAGAGGCCGAGCTGTCCGCCATACGCCCCCGACTGGAAGGAAGCAAAAGAGTGGGTCAGATCCTTCAAAAAAGCCCTTCTCGTGAAGTTTGAGGTCGATATGAACGACTTCGAAAACGAGAAGAGGAAGGTTCTCCTGTGGCTTTTGAAGAAGGAAGCAGAGCTCTTTAAACAGGGGAAGCTCTACGCAATGGCCCTTTTCCCAGGCAACTGCAACCTCTGCGACGACTGTCCATTTGAGCACGGTGAGCCATGCAGGATGCCTGAGAAGGTGAGGCCGAGCATAGACGCTATTGGAATTGAGATAAGCTCACTGGTTGAGATAGACTTCTCGGAAAGCGTCCTCTACGGGATGGTGATGGTCGAATGAGCGTCCACATAGCTCTGCTCGGGAGAACGCCCTGGGCGCTGGTGAACACATACTACGCCTCCGTTATGAGGGGAGAACGCCCAAAGGAAGTTTATATCGTAACCGAAAGGAGATACTCCCACAGCCTGCCGAAAATAACGGAGGCAATAAAGACGATCTCAGAGGCATACGGCTTCTCTCCCGAAGTGAAGACCCTCGTCATACCAGATGACGACTTCAAGGAGGCAGATAAGGTTCTGAAAAACCTCTTCTCCAAGCTGAAGGAGAAGGACGGCGACATCGTCCTCAACATGACCTCCGGGAGGAAGGCGCTGGTTGCCGCCGCGATAATCCACAGCCGGGAGTCGAACGTTAGGGAGATACTCTACATGGCCCTTCTCGACGTCCAGTTCCCGAACAGGCCTTACATGATGCTCCCAACGCACATGCAGGTTCTCAAGAACTTCCTGGGTGACGGAAATGGCGGGTGAAGTGGTTATCGAAAAGCCCGAACTTCAGATACTCATCAACCTCCTCCAAGAACGGGAAAAAATCCGGGTGAGTTTTCCAATCTACGGCACGCTTCTCTTTACAGCCAGCCCCACAGAGAGGGGCTATCTGCTGGAAGTCCAGGCTGAAAAGCGGGACTTCCATGTCAGGCACCCAGAACTGCCTTCATACTCCGACTTCTACGAGGCGTTTATCTCCTCGGGAGTGATCACGTACGACAACATAGAGGACTTTAAGGAAATGCTGGAGCTGTACCGTATCCTTAGAAAAGGTGTTGTGTTCTCTCCCGACACCAACATATTCTACCACCGCTTTATATCCAACTATCGTCCCCTCGATGGATACCAGATCGTCGTCGCCGAGGACGTCAAAAACGAGATAGAGAGCGCCATGAACTACAAGTACCGCTCAAACTACCTTCACGAGATTATGAGCACAGTCAAAAACGGCCATCTCCTGCGTGAGCTGAGCAACAGGAGGACGAAGAAGGCCAGAAAAGCCGCGTACATAGCCCTAAAGGAGTTTGAGGCCCTGAGGGATAGGATAATCGTTGTTGAGCGCTACGGAGAGGGTCACAACAACGACGAGCGCATAGTGAAGACCCTCAAGCACTACGACGAGATGAGCCCGGCGATGGTGGTCTTTCTGACGGCCGACCTTGCCATAACCGACGTTGCTAGAATAGAGGGTCTCGAATACTTCTACTTTGAATATCCAACTGCAAGGCTCGGCACCCACGAGGTCTCCGCCTACCAGCTCAGGACGCTCATCTTCAACCTCGCGGCGGTTTTGGGGCTGGTTGAGGTGAACGGGACACTGGTTTACGGCGAGTTCGGAGGGAAGAAGAGGCTGAACGAGCTCAAGCTTATCTTCAGGAATGGGGAGCTTCAAAGGGAGTTTCTCTTCCATCTGAACCTGTGCAGGAAGCTGGAGAAAATTATGGAAGGTTAACCAACAACAAGTCCGCCTGTTGCAAGCTCTTCGCCGTTTCTCCCCTTAACTATGAAGGTGTAGTTCCCGGCATCGTTCACGTGAGCGAGCAGGGCAAAACCCTCCACTGTTCCTAGTTTAATGGTCTCGCCGGGATGCTTATCAAGTTCGGACTTTTTGGCTGTGAACCTTGCACGGGACTTCTCTTTGACTTTTGCAGTCAACTGTCTGGGGTACTGTTTTCCAGAGTACTCAATGACCACGGGAACATCCTCGTAGACAGGTACGTATGTTTCTCTGGAAACGGGTTTGCCATTAATGAGAACTTCAAAGTCTTTCGGCTCAAACGGCGGCACGATTTTCAGGAGATACAGTGTAATGCTCGCCTGGGGCTTGCCGTTATCATTCACAACTTCAACTTCGAAGGAGTACAGGGTGGTGTTGCTCTTCTCGAAGTACTCCCTGACTTCCTCGGCTAGTGATGCTGGAACGCTAAGCTGGCCCGAGAACGTGCCGTTGAGTTTCAACATGAGTGTGCTGTCTTGGGTAGAGGACATACTTGTGTTCTCAACACTCGTGCTCGTGGGTGTGTTTTCGGTGTTCGGGCCTTTTGAACATCCCGCCGAGATTACCACTAAAGCTACCGCAATGAGTACGAGGATTGTCCCGCTTATTGACTTCCAATCTTTAGTCCGCATTGTTATCATCTCATACTGAAGTAACAATTAGGCCATAAAAAGTTTTTGGCGTCACCTGGCCCTTGATGGAGTTCTGACTTTAATCATCAGGGCTGTAAGCTCGAGTATGAATGTGAAGAGCGCTAGAAACTCACCAATGGACGCTAGAGTACCCTTGCCAAGCCCAAGTAAAGAACTCACGGCTATGCTCATAGTAACAAGCTCTTCCCCTTCTTTTGATTCTCCGCCGTACCTAAGCTCCAGGAAAAACGTCAGCCAGTTGAAGAGTGCTATTATTCCGGGTGTTATTCTGACGTTCCAGAGCACATAACCCGTCGCGATGAGCAAGAAGGGAAGCGCGTAATAGAGCCGCCTCATACTACCACCGGACAGAGTTAAAACGTAACTCCTTATAAAAATTCTTCTGCCTGGCTAAAAACCATAAAAGGAGAGGAGGAAACTCACTGCAGCATGCCCTCAAGCTTCTCAACGAACTGGATGCTCCTCTTTATGTCGGCGAAGTACTCCTTGGCCCTCTCGACGTGCTCCTTCTCGACCCTGCCACCCTTAGCTAAAACGCTCGCCGGTGCGAGAAGCTGGACTGCATACCTTAGGCTGGTCTTTTCCCCAAGCTCCGCGAGGTACTCTATCGCCTCCTCGCTGACCTCTATCTTCTCCTCCTTCGCCCTTATCTTGACTATCTCCCTGATCTCCTCCTTCTTGTACGGCTCGGTGTTGATTATGAGGAGCCTGTCGAGCATGTCAATCGGGATTCCGTGTGGCGCCTCGATGTCGGTGCCCCTTATTTTCGTTCTGCCCCGGTTGGTAGCCAGGATTAGTATCGGCGCGAGCTCGCTCTCCATGGCCCTGGCGAGGAACGAGAACGCCTCGATGTCGAGCATGTGAACCTCGTCTATGAACAGAACACCGGGAACGAGTGTGGCCCTGCCCTCCTCGATCCACTTCTTAACGGTCTCATCAACTCTCTGCCTCACTTCATCGCTTATCTCCGCACCGGTGCTGAAGAGCAGACCGAAGATGTTGCCCCTGGCGTTGGCAACGTCGAGGTCGTGTAGGGTGACCGTGTAGGTGAACTCCTTGATTTTCAGAACTGGCCCGCTCGGAAGGTTGACCTTTTTCTTGAAGAAGAGCCCCTCTTCCTCCTTCGTGGTTCCTACCTTCGATATTCTACCTGTCTCAGCGTCTATCTGGATAACGTCGCCCTCTTCGACGCCCATCTCCATGAGCTGGTAGGCTATCTCCCTTCCCGCCCTTATCGTCTTCTCGTCGTCCTTCGTGCGGAGGGTTATGATGACGCTCTCCGGAATCTCGACGTACGGGTTGAAGGGGTGCCTCGTCTTCCTGACCTCGATGGACTTTACCTCGCCCTCGTAGACCTTTCTCTCCTCGCTTATCCTGACGCCTATAGCCCTCCTCATGGCCTGCTTGAGGAACTCCGTCTTGTTGACCTCCGCGGAGTAGATCTCACTGCCCGCTATCTGGACGAAGGGGACGTCCTCACCGAGCTCCCTCGCGATTCCCATGGCTATCGCCGTCTTACCGCTTCCGGTTGGGCCAACGAGAAGGATTCCCTTTCCCGCGAGCTTGCCGCGCTTTATGAGCTCAACGGCTATTCCGGCCGCTTCCCTTGCCTTTATCTGTCCGACCATTCCGTCGGCCATGAACTTCGCCTTTCCGTTCTCGTCGAGGCCAAGGCCCCTTATGTGGGAGTGCATTCCAATCCTCTCGAAGCTCTTGGTGGCCACCTCCTCGATCACTGGCATTTTCTCACCCCCAGCTCCTTTAGAATACCGAAGGTTACTAAAAGAGGGGGGCTTAAAAATTTGACGGAGGCTCAGGCCGTCGATCCCGGGCATCCATGACCCCAAAGGCCAATCTCATCATTGCCGGAAGGGTTTGGTTGGGGGCCTTAAAAACTCTCTCAAAGCACGTTCAGGTACTTGTGAACCTGGAAGCTGAGACCGACGTTCTTCCTGCCCATTATCCTTGCCGCCTCACGGTAGAACTCCATGAGCTTTGCCTGAGAAACCTCTATGGGTTCCCTCGGCTGGATGACGAGAGGAGCGAGGCCCTTTAGAAGTGAGGCGTACCACTGAACGTTCTCTACTTTCGTCTCGCTGGTAACGACGAGCTTTGCGTAGGTCTTCGCTCCAGCTTCCTTCAGGATTCTGATGCTCTCAACTTCTCTGAGGACGAGGCCTTTCCAGTCTTCCGTTGCCTTCGCGCTCTCGTCCTTTATGTCGACGCTCGCGTAGTCCGTCAGCGGTGCTACATCTCTAATCAGCTCTGGAAGGCCGCCATGGGTCTCTAGGAAGTTGTCGAAGCCGAGCTCTTTCATCCTCTCCATCAGGGCCATTAGAGGCTTCACCTGGAGCGTCGGCTCTCCGCCGGTATAGCTTATCGAGTGTATATCCCCAGTATCGAGCCTGAGAACAGCTTCAACCACTTCTTCAACGCTCGCTGGGTTCGGCCTGTATTCAAATCGCCCCGTGAAGGGCTTGACCTCGTACCTCCAGCTGGAAACTCGTGAGGCATCTATGTATTCCCTTGAGTCGCACCAGGCACAATGAAGGTCGCAGCCGGCGAAGCGGACGAAAATCTGCCTCCTTCCGAAGGCAGAGCCTTCGACGCTCCCTCCTTCTCCCTGCCAGCTGTTGAAGACCTCGGCCATTATCACCCTCATTCTGACACCTCACAGCTCCTCAACGTCAATTCCCTTTACCTTTTCGCTGACGAACCCCTCAAGTATTTCCACTCTCACTTCCCTTTCCTCACCGGTCATGTCGGCCATGAGCTTCACCGCCCTGGCAAAGTCCCATAACCTTCTCTTCGCGGTGTTTTCAACGACCTCTGCCATCACTATGAGCTCCTTCTCCTCGGGATGGGCGCCCATCCACTCCACGACTTTTTTGGCGTCTTCCTCGGTAAAGACGCCCCTCTTCTTGAACAGCATGGCGACCACCAAAGCTTTAGTTGTTTAATCCAACAATTACGTAATTACATAATTAGGCAATCAAATGTACCTGAGCAGGACTTCAGCGGCCTCATCTAAAAGCTCCTTTTCCTCGCCCTCGAGGATTCCAGCAAGGTAGTGGAGCGCGTGTATGTCTATGATTATGTACGCCGTGTTCCTGTCGAGGCCGAGGGAGTATGCATCGTAAAAGACCCTCCTCTCGCCCAATGCCTCGTTCATCATTTCCACGTAGGCGTTTATCTCCTCAACCGTCAGCTCGTCCCACTTGCTCTCCATCTCGTCAAAGTATCCCTCAAGCGTCCGTATCTTTTCGAGGTCGAGCTTAAGCATACCCTCCACGAAGGGGAACTCGCCGACGCGGAAGACCTTGACATCTTCATTGTCCTCTATAGCTATGTAGTCCCACAGGACGACGCCTTTGATGGGATTGTGGCCGTATCTGCTCGCCAAGTATGAAAAGCGCTCAAGGGCAAAGTCAATGTCGTCTATAAACTTCTCCTCATCCTCAAAGTGGACTATCCTGCTCACTGTTCCAGCCATACCTCGCACCGGTGGGAGAAGGGCTGGAGGGGTTATAAGGGTTTGGAATGGGCAAGCCTTTTATTTGGTCGCGCGATAACCCCAAGTGCCCGACGAGTATTGGGTTGCGATGACGTCGGGACCCCCAGGGGGGCGACATCCCTACTGCCCCCCTTTGAAGTAAGGTTTATAAGAGACTTGTAAAAGGTCTGACGAGGCGAGACCGGTGGGGCGCGAGATAACGGATGAGAAGCTCCAGAAGTATTTCAAAATAACCGAAGAGGCCCTTGAGAGGCTTGAAATAGCCGTCCACGAGAAGAGCCTTCTTATGAGCGTCGCCCGCGACTTTTTAACCATGGCGAGGAGCTATTTTGAGGACGCCAAGTACTACTACGAGAAGGGCGACTACGTGACCGCTTTCGCCGCTCTCAATTATGCCCACGGGTTTATTGACGCTGGAGTGAGGCTCGGAGTGTTTAAGGGTGAAGACGACAGGCTTTTCGCCTTTGGGTGATGGAAATGGGAGACTACGTGGTCGTTCTTGAGGCACCGATAATCGTAAAGGACGTTGAGACGAGCGAAGACGCTATAAACGTCGCAGTGAGCAAAGTCACCAAGGCCCTCAACAAGGAGAAGCTCGACTTTGTGCGGGTGGAAATAGGCTACTCCCAGTGTCCGGTCTGCGGGGCGCACTTCGAGAGCGCCTTCGTCATAGGAAGCGTCGGCCTCGTCGGGATGTACTTGACGCTCAAGGTCTACAACGCCCAGAGCATCGAGCACGCTGAGAGGATTGCCAAGGCCGTTGTGGGTAAGGCCCTAAAGAAAGTGCCCCTGAAGGTGTTTGAGATAAGAGAGCTTGAACACGACGGAGAAAACGGGATCGAGGCGGAGGAGCTGAACGGGGAGGACGTTTGACATCGTAGTTAACTTTTTTGTACTTTTTAATGTGGTGTCTCCATATCGCAAACAAAAACTTTTAAGCACTCCCCAATCAACCACCGACATAACCGGTGGAGGTTTTGCCATGACGAAGTTCATATTTGTCACGGGTGGTGTTGTTAGCGGTCTCGGAAAGGGCATCACCAGCGCTTCTATAGGCATGCTCTTCAAGGCTCGCGGCTTCAGGACGACGAACATCAAGATAGACCCCTACCTCAACTACGACGCGGGGACGATGAACCCCTACCAGCACGGTGAAGTCTTCGTCCTCGACGACGGGGGAGAGGTTGACCTCGACCTCGGCAACTACGAGCGCTTTTTGGACACCAGTTTGAGCTTCGACCACAACATAACCACCGGAAAGGTCTATTCTGCAGTCATCGAGAAGGAGCGTAAAGGAGAGTACCTCGGAGCCACTGTCCAGGTCATACCGCACATAACCAACGAGATCAAGGAGCGCATAAGGAGAATAGCCAGGGACTACGACGTTGTTGTGGTCGAGATAGGTGGAACGGTCGGCGACATCGAGAGCATGCCCTTCCTTGAGGCAGCTAGACAGATGCAGATAGAGGAGGGCAGGGAGAACGTCGCCTTCGTCCACGTTACCTACGTCCCCAGGCTGAGGGTCGTCGGCGAGCAGAAGACAAAGCCAACCCAGCACAGCGTCAAGGAGCTGCGCTCTCTCGGAATACAGCCTGACGCCATTGTGGCCCGCTCAGAGGATCCGCTGGAAGATTCAGCGAGGAGGAAGATAAGCCTGTTCACCAACGTCCCAGAAGAGGCCGTCATAAGCGCCTACGATGTCGAAGATACTTATGAAGTCCCTCTGATGCTCGAAAAGGAGGGCCTGCCCGCTTACCTCGCCAGGAGGCTCGGCCTTCCCGAGAGAGAACCCGACTTGGAAGCCTGGCGCGAGATGGTGGAGAAGTACAAGTCCCTCACCGACACGGTCGAGATAGCGATAGTCGGCAAGTACGTCAAGCTGGCTGACTCCTACCTGAGCATCAAGGAGGCGCTGAAGCACTCCAGCGTGGCGAACGACGTCAAGGTAAAGATAAGGTGGATTGAGGCCGAAGACGTTGAGAGGCAGGGAGTTAAGCTCCTTGAGGGCGTTGATGGGATAATCGTGCCCGGAGGCTTCGGGGCTAGGGGTACAGAGGGCAAGATGATGGCGATAAGGTACGCGAGAGAAAATAACATCCCGTTCCTCGGCATCTGCTTCGGCTTCCAGCTTACCGTTGTTGAGTTCGCCCGCAACGTCCTCGGACTTGAGGGGGCACATTCAACTGAGATAGACCCTCAGACACCCTATCCGGTTGTTGACCTGATGCCGGAGCAGAGGGACCTTGACAGGCTCGGCGGCACCATGAGGCTTGGGGCATATCCAGTCCACATCAAGCCGAACACCCTCGCGAGAAGGCTTTACGGCAGGGAGATAGTCTACGAAAGGCACCGCCACCGCTGGGAGGTTAACCCGGACTACGTTGAGAAGTTCGAGGAGGCTGGGCTTGTCTTCAGCGGCATAGCCGGAGACGACGAGAGAAGGATGGAGATACTCGAACTTCCGGGACACAGCTACTTCATAGCCACCCAGTTCCATCCGGAGTTCAAGTCGAGACCGATGAGGCCAGCTCCAGTCTTCAGGGGTCTCGTTGAAGCGGCAAAGAAAAAGAAGTATGGAAGCTAAAGCTCAATTCCGAGTTCCTTCATTTCTTCTTCGAATTTTTTCAGCTCCTCTTTTCTCTTAAGCTCCCTGTAGAACTCGACGCCGCCTATCCACAACAGCTCATACACAACCGCCTCAAAGGGCGCACCCAGAAAGGCCGACACATAACCGGCAATATTCTCAGGGAACGCCAGTGATACGAGGGAAACCGTACCCGATATGAGACCTATCACCAAAACGCCGATCCAAAGGAGAAATCCGAAGCCCACGCTGGATGGAAGGTTTTTTAGGACGGCTCCAAAGGCTTCAAACGCGGCTCCGAGGTCTTCTCTGTCAGCGTACAGCGGAACTGCGAGCACCGACATGGTAGTCAGCATTGCCGCAGTGAGTATGATGAGGCCTATTCCTATAAGCACCAGAATACCGCCCGCAGGAAGGGTCAGGAGGCCGATACCGATTGGTATCATTGAAACGACGATGAAAACCAGCCCGATGAACCCGTAGAAGAGGTTTATCAAGAGTACGCCTGGGAAGTGCAGTATGCTCTCCCTGATAAGCTCTACCAGACTTACCTCGCTTCCTTCTCCATACACGAGGGCGCCTTTGACGATTCCATACTGGAACAGAGAGCCGAGGAGCAGGAGAATAACGAAGAGCTTTCCAAGGTTCTCCATTGAACCCATTATATCCGAGACCTGTTCCTCTGAAAGTCCGTGCTCCTCCATTATGACGTTTCCCTGGGTTGTGGATGTTTGGTTTTCGAGAACGCTGAAGTCCGCTGGTGCCAGATAGGCCTGAAATGGAGCGGCCAGCAGGGCCAGAAGGAGAGCTAGGATGTAGAGCTTCTTCGCGCGCGTGATGAGAGTGATCGTTCTGGAGAATGCCTCAAATGCGCCCATACCACCACCGATGGGAGTAATAGAGAAGACTTAAAAATCTTTTGAAGACCCAGAAAAGCTTATAAACGAACTACCCGAAGTGGCGTTGGGTTCATAAGCTAATTGAGGTGAGTGTAATGGCTATCTGGCAGGGAAGATCACTCAAGAAACCCTCAGGTGGTAGGATCATCCTCGCGAGGAAGAAGAGGAAGAGGGAGCTCGGAAGGGAGCCGGCCAACACCAAGGTCGGCGAGGACAGGGAGAAGAGGAAGATCATCAGGACTTACGGCGGCAACAGGAAGGTTCGCCTCGTTGAGGCCCTCTACGCCAACGTCTTCGAGGGTGGAAAGGGCAAGAAGGTCAAGATACTCAACGTCGTCGAGAACCCGGCCAACAGGCAGTACGCGAGGAGAAACATCATCACCAAGGGTGCAATAATAGAGACTGAGATTGGAAAGGCCATCGTTACCAGCAGGCCGGGCCAGGACGGGGTCGTTAACGCCGTCCTCATCAAGGAAGAGAACGCCTGAACTCTTTTTTCTTCCCTCTGTATTCTGAGGCTTTCGTGTTTTCTGTTTGCATCTGTTGTTGGCTGTCGTGAAAAGAATTCGTGAATCAAAAAACTAAAGAAACTGATGAAAGGAAACTAAAACGCTTCCTCTCTGAACTTTCTCAGCTCCTTTTCCATGATCTTTCTGGCGAACTCTTCAGCCTTGGGCTTCACTATCTCGATGACCCTCTTCTTGAGCTCGTCGAGACCTTCGCCTGTAAGGGCGGATATCCTGAGGGGTTCAAGTCCCTTGGATTTAACAAACTCCTCGATCGTTTTCATCTTCTCCTCGTCGGCTATGTCGGCCTTGTTGAGGACGACGATGAACGGGAACTCTCCGAACTCTGAGTATATCTCCTCGAACAGATGCATCTGCTCCTCTATCGGGAAGCCACAGTACTCACTCGGGTCGAAGATGTAGACGATAACGTCTCCGAGATGTTTCAAAGCGAGGATTGCCTGCTTTTCAACCTCGTTCCTTTCGCTTAGAGGTCTGTCAAGTAGTCCCGGCGTATCTATTACCTGGTACTTGAGGTAGTGCTCCTCGAACTGGCCGACGTTTATTCCCTTGGTGGTGAACGGATAGCTTGCCACCTCTGGCTTCGCATTTGTCAGCGCCCTCAAAAGGGTGCTCTTGCCGACGTTGGGATGGCCGGCTATAACCACAGTTGGAAGCTCAAGGTCAACCACGGGAAGCTCCTTCAGAACGTCCCTTGCCCTGTTGAGGTACTCAAGGTCGTCGCCAATGTCCTTAAGTATGTCCGCCACTCTGCCGTAGAACTGCCTCCTGAGCTTGGCTATCTCGATTGGGTCTCTCTCGTAGCGTATCTTCTCCACGTACCTCTGCTCTAGGTTTCTTATCGTCTTTATGGCCCAGTTGACCCTCGCCAGCGAGCGGTGGAACTGGTCGCGGTCGACAAGGGTATCAACGAGCTCCCGGTAGAACTTCGGCAGGGTGGATACTCCAGGTGTTCTGTCGAGTATCTTCCTGAGGTTGTCCCTTACCACGTTGGAGACGGTTCTGACTCTCAGCTCCTCCCTCTGACGGGCTTTGGCAACTTTCCCTCCCTGAGGGGTGAATGCAGAAGCGGCCTTCTCGGCCCTCCTGAAGGCCTTGTCGATGAGTTCATCAGCGGTAAGGACTGTTGGCATCTTCTCAAACGGGTTCTTCATGGTCTCACCTCAACGTATTTCTCGCGGGAGAAGAGTTTTCGGCTGGGTTTAAAAAGGTGCCTGACCTGGAAGTATATTTTCAGATTCAGTTTGGGGCTGGGTACTCCGCCTCTAACCGTAAGGTTCATAGGTACAAAGTGTCTAAAATATCCTTGAATGTCCTTCGGGTGTATGGCTATGTTTCAGGGTATAGCGGACGCACTGCTTTCGGGAATCCTGGCAGCACTTACGTCGTGGCTTCCCATGTCCCCAGAGGGAAGCTTTGGTCGCCTTATAGACGGTGTGATTAGTTATACTGCCTTTCTTGTGCCCGCTTATGCTGGCATTATGTTCTCTGTGCTCTACCGCTATAGGGAAAGGCTATCCAAGGAGCCATTGATGGCCCTTCGGGGCGCTGAGACATCGGAGCTCCAGTACTTTGTACTCGGGTTTCTCTTAACCCTCCTGCTTGGCCTTCCCTTGGCGAAGCCGTTAACGGCTCATAATGCTGCCTTCGATGTCTTCAATTTGATCTTGGCGTTCTTAATAACATTCTTCGGCTTGACATGGCCAGGACTTACCGTTCTTAAAGGTGCGGAGGACAGGATACCCTCCAAACCGAGTTTTCTTGATGCAGTGCTTGCTGGAGTGTTCCAGAGTTTCTCCTCCACAGGTGGAGCCTCAAGGACAGGACTCGTGACACTGGCTCTCGTCCTTCCTGGACACAAAGCGGAGAACGTGCTTGAATGGGGGTTTTTGATTGCTCCTGCTTACCACCTAATAAGGCTGCTTTACCTTGGTGCCTACGAGGGAGACACTCTCTTGGGCTTTATCACTGCTGTTACGGCGTTTTTTGTTAGCCTTGGGATTATGGAAGTTTTGGTAAGGACAGCACAACATCTTGGAACGAGGAGGTTTTTAACGCTCTTTGGACTAATAGGGGTGTTGTTAAATCTGGGGGTGCTGATATGAAGGGTGTAATACTCGCCGCTGGTAAAGGGGAAAGACTGAGGCCGCTGACTGATGACAGGCCAAAGGTCGTTCTAAAAGTGGCAAACAGGCCGATAATAGAGTACGTGCTTGAGAATCTCGACCCGTTTGTGGATGAGTTCGTGATAATAGTCAGGTATCAGAAGGAGAAGCTGATCGAGGTTCTCGGCGATGAGTTCAACGGCAAGCCAATAACGTACGTTGAACAGCTTCCTGGGGATGGGACCGCAAAGGCTATAGAGAGCGCGAGGGAGCACGTTGGAGATGAGGAGTTCATAGTGGCCAACGGGGACATATACTTCGAGGAAGAGGGTGTTAGGGAGCTTGTTGCTGTTTTTAGGAGAGAAAAGGCCGATGCGGCTCTTCTCGTTAAGCATTTTGAAGACCTAAGCCACTTTGGAAAGATCGAGGTTGAGGGAAGTCTCGTCAAGAGGGTTACCGAAAAGCCCGGAAAAGTCCCCGGTTATGCAAACCTCGGAGTGTATATCTTTAAGCCGGAAGTTTTCGGGTTCATTGAACGCACTCCCCTGAGCGAGAGGGGTGAGTACGAGATTACGGATACCATAAACCTAATGATTGAAGCCGGAAAGAAGGTTGCCTACGCCGCTTATTCCGGCTACTGGAACGACATTGGAAGACCCTGGAACCTCCTTGAGCTGAACGAGTACCTCCTAAAGACCAAGCTGAAGCACGAAGTCAGGGGCACCGTTGAAGAGGGCGCGGTCCTCATACCGCCCGTTGAGATAGGTGAGGGTACAGTCATAAGGAGCGGTGCCTATATAATTGGGCCTGTGAAGATTGGGAAGAACTCACGCATCGGGCCGAACTGCTTCATAAGGCCCTACACTAGCATTGGCGACAACTGCCACGTGGGAAACGCCGTCGAGGTGAAGAATTCCATAATAATGGACAACTCCAACGCGCCGCACCTGAACTACGTTGGGGACTCAATTATAGGGGAAAACTGCAACCTCGGAGCGGGAACCATAACCGCCAACCTGAGACACGACAGGGGCAACATCAAGGTGGAAATAAAGGGAAAGCTTGAAGACAGTGGCAGGCACAAGCTCGGAGCAATCATCGGCCACAACGTCAAGACGGGCATAAACGTTACAATCTACCCGGGCAGGAAGATAGGGAGCGGCTCCCTTATTGGGCCGGGAGTTATAGTTGATAAGAACGTACCTCCGAGGACTCTCGTAGTTGTAAAACAGGAAAAGGTGGTGAAGGAGTTATGAACGCTCTTTATGACCTTATTATCCCAATCCTCAATTTTATCTCGCGATGGGCGCTGTTTATAGCCTCCACATACCAGGCCAAAAAGACCCGGGAGAAAGGCTGGGTACTGCTGTCGGCTGCCTTTTTGATAGATGCTTTGGACATGGAGAGCTATGTGCTCGACCCACTTGGGATAACTTTCAAGGAGAATGCTTATCTAGTTGCATCAGTTGTTTCAACCTTTGCCGTGGCGATACTGTTCTTGTGGGGAGCGCTTCATATAAAGTATGGGAAGACCGACTTCAAAGATGTTGCGTACGTGGCAATCTTTGTCGTAGTATCTTACATATGGATATTCCTAGTTGCGTCTGACATTAAGCTCTTTGAGAATCTCACAGTGGCATA